>JBGVAE010000030.1:0-6032 GCA_045224215.1 Candidatus Cryptobacteroides sp.
GTCGAGGATGGTGCGGGCGAGGGCAGGTGGGACGAGTTTGGAGAGGTCTTCGAAAGAGGTTGAGGCGATGCGGGCAACGGAACCATAGTGCATCAGGAGTCGCTGCTCTGTCTGCTCCCCAACTCCCTTGATCTCACGCAAAGCACTCTGTATCTGAGCCTTGCTCCTAAGGTTACGATGGAATGTAATACCGAATCGGTGCGCCTCGTCACGGATCTGCATCAATACCTTCAAGGCGTGGGAATTACGGTCCAGGAACAACGGATACGGATCATCGATACGGATGACTAGCTCCATCCTCTTGGCCAGACCCACCAGAGTCAGCCGGTCCAGGATCCCAAGTTCGGCCAGAGCCTGGCGCGCGAATTCCAGCTGTCCCTCTCCGCCATCGATTACGACCAACTGGGGAAGGTCATCCGGATTCTCTGCCATCATCCTGGAATACCGGCGGTTGACCACCTCCTTCATGGAAGCGAAGTCATTCGCCCCGATAACTGTCTTGATCTTGAACTTCCGGTAGTCCTTCTTGGAAGGCACACCATCCCGGAACACCACGCACGATGCCACCGGATTGGTACCCTGGATATTGGAATTGTCAAAACACTCGATGTGAGTTGGCAACACATTCATATTCAAGGATTTCTTTAAATCTTCGAGAACCAGGTTGCGATATTCCCCAGGATCCGTCCGCTCCCTCTGCTTAAGGGAATTGAAATGATATTCACGAGCATTCTTGGCGCTGAGTTCCAGGAGGGAAAGCTTATCTCCGCGCTGAGGAATCTTGAACTCGACTCCATCGATTTCGACATCCGGAAGGAACGGCACTATGACCTCCTTGGCCAGGTCACCGAACTTGGATTCTATCTCCGCTATGAACTCGCTCAGGACAGCCGCCTGGTCCTCCTCGATGTTCATCTTGAAACCGAGGTTGAGAGACTGGATCACAGCCCCGCCCCTTACACGAAGGAAGTTGCCGAAAGCCTCCGGTCCGTCGAACTCAAGAGCGAATACATCGCAGGAAGCATCAGAGGCTGAAGATATTATGGACTTTGAATAATGTTTCTTGAGAGCCTCGACCTTATCTTTGTAAGCCTGAGCTTCTTCGAAACGGAGCTCGGCGGCGGCAGCCTTCATCGAGGTTTCATATTCCCGGATGATCTCATTGACTCCACCCTTGAGCAGGCGCACGATCTCATTGATGTACGCCTGGTATTCCTCAATGCTGATGGCTCCGATGCAACAGCCCTTGCAACGCCCGATGTGGAAGTCCAGGCAGGGACGGAACTTCTTGCGGAGGATAGCCTCTCCGGTGATCTTGAGCTTGCAGGAACGGAGAGGATAGTTCTTCCGGAAGAATTCCAGGAGATAATTGGCATGGGTGACGGAGCTGTACGGACCGAAATAAGTGCCTGTCTTGCGGTCCACCCGCCGGGTCAGGAACACCCTCGGGAATTCCTCGTTCGTGACGACTATCCACGGATAGGTCTTGGAATCCTTCAGGAGGATGTTGTAATGTGGCTTGTACTGTTTTATGAGATTGTTCTCAAGCAGCAGGGCGTCGGCCTCGGAATCGACCACGGAGAACTGGGCGTCGGCGATCTTGGAGACCAGCAGCCGTGTCTTTACGTTTAGTCTTTCAGGAGGTACGAAATATTGGGCCACCCTCTTGTGGAGGTCCTTCGCCTTACCCACATAAATCACCTTCCCCGAGGCATCGTAATAACGATAGACCCCCGGGGAATGTGGGAACAGGGCTATTTTTTCCCTGATTGAAAGATCCTTTCCTGCCAAAACTACCTCTTAGCCTTGACGTACTTGGCAACCTCGGTCTCGATGTCGGCTCCGCGAAGATCCCTCTTCAGGATGGTGCCGTCTGGTCCGATGAGCATGATGTGAGGAATACCCTGGATTCCGTAGATGTCGGTCGGAATCCTCTGTGCATCCACGATCTGGCTCCAAACGATGCCGAGTTCCTTGGCAGCCCTGACGGTAGCGGTGACACTATCCCAGACAGCAACGCTCAGTACGTCGAAATCGTCTCCGTGATACTTGTTGTAGACCTTCTTGATGTTAGGAAGCTCTGCCTTGCAAGGACCGCACCAGGAAGCCCAGAAGTCGACGAGGACATATTTGCCGTTTCCAACATAGTCGGAGAACTTCTGTGCACCTACCTCGAAATCGGTGAATTTCTGTCCTTCCGCAGTAGCGAGCTGAGCATTAACAACCTTCCTGAGAGCTACCATATTCTTGCTCTTGGTCAGGTTGGTGTCAAGGGAATTGAGCATCTCGTCCAGCTTTGCAACCGGGAGGTCGTACTGGAGGTTGTCGAGAGCATAGAGAGCCACTGCATTGTCCTTGTTCTCATCGAAAACCTTGAGGCTGATCTCGCTGAGAGCCTTCTGGTATTCGTCGATGATCTTTTCCTTAGCTTCAGGAGCTGCATCCTCTGCAAGGGAGTCGATCTGGGCCTGTGCGTTGGTCATGAGCTCTTTGGTTGCTGCCTCATACTGGTTGAGTTTCTCCTGGACGGAGTTTGCCGGATCCTGGGCAAGCAGGGCGATGGTATGGTTGGCGTTGAAGATAAGGGTCATAGGGGTTCCGTCAGGGATGAAGTTGACCTTCTCGCGTCCTACCCTTATGAGACCGGTCTGCTTAGGATCGGCAGGAAGGTCGATTGAGAACTGCTTGTCAATGACTGCGACGGTGGTGTCGATTCCGAGTTCCGGAATGGAGATGTTGACCTCCTTCGGAGCTTCGGCGGAATAGTTTCCGGAGAGAGTGGTCTTCGGAGCCTTCTGAGAGCAAGCGACTGACGCTGCGATGGCTGCGGCAGCCAGGATGATAGTCTTGAATTTCATATCGATAATGATTTAAAAAATTTCTTGTAGCCTGTAAAGTTATGAATATTTTCGAAATATGAGTAAATTTGTTTTATGGAAGAGAGAACAAGAGCGATTATCACCTCTCTCAGATTACGGACATTGCCTCTTTCTTTGGCAGGGGTTATCCTGGGAGTGATGCTTGCTGCTTCTGAATATAAGATAAGCGGCTGGGCTGCATTATTCATATTCCTTACCACCATTTGCCTCCAGATTCTCTCCAATCTTTCCAACGAGTTGGGTGACGTGCTTCGCGGGACTGACACAGAGGATCGCCAGGGACCACGGTATGGGCTTGACCAGGGCCTTATTTCCATTCCGGAAATGAAAAGGCTCATCAGCATATCCGCAACCATGGCCGCAGTTTTCGGAATGGTCATGATCTGGGTTTCTTTCGGAACCCTGTTCTGCGTCAAATCCATCTGCCTCCTTGTCCTTGGAGCTGCGGCGATATGGGCTGCCATGCACTACACCCTCGGGAAGAATCCATATGGCTACCGGGGACTCGGCGACTTGTTCGTATTCATATTCTTCGGACTCGTTTCAGTGCTTGGCGGCTTCTTCGTAGCAGCTCACACCATTTCCAGCTGGTGGCTCTTGCTGCCTGCTGCGGCCATCGGATGCTTCAGCGTCGGAGTGCTCAATGTCAACAATATCAGGGATATGAAGACAGACGCGGCCAACCGCACCACCGTGGCAATCAAGCTCGGAGAAAGGAATGCCAGGCGCTATCAGACCGCCTTGGTCTGCGCCGGATGGCTGCTCCTCCTGATATTCACAGCATTCTATAGATTCTCGCCGTGGCACTTCTTGTTTGTGGTAACTATTCCATTGTATATCAAGCACTTGAAGGGAATATGGACTCTCAGGGAAAGGGCGCTGGACTCTATGCTCCCGCTTCTGGTTATCTCAACTTTCATCCTTTCATTGATTCTCGGATCAACTTTCATGATATTTTAGGAATATGCCGGCAAAAGAGAAGAT
Source organism: Candidatus Cryptobacteroides sp. (assembly GCA_045224215.1). Taxonomy (GTDB): domain Bacteria; phylum Bacteroidota; class Bacteroidia; order Bacteroidales; family UBA932; genus Cryptobacteroides. Next base: position 3,864 of record JBGVAE010000030.1, read on the forward strand.
AGAATCGATGTTCAACAGCATCGCGGGGGATTACGACAAGCTCAACCACATCATGTCCCTGGACGTGGACAAGTCTTGGCGGAAAAGGGCTTTGAAAGAGATCGTAGATGGTTCCGGACCACTGGAAGTATTGGACCTGGCATGCGGAACGGGAGATTTCTCCATCACCATAGCCAAAGCATCCGACGAAGTGAAGGTAACAGGAGTGGACCTCTCTGAGGGAATGCTGGCCGTAATGGCAGATAAGGTCGAGCGGCAGGGACTCGGCGGAAGGATTTTTTTCGAGCAGGGAGACGGAGAGAATCTCCGCTTCACCGACGGGACTTTCGACAGAGTCACGATAGCGTTCGGTATCAGGAACTTCGAAGACCGCCTCAAAGGACTGCGGGAAATGTTCCGGGTATTGAAACCTGGCGGAAGGCTGGTACTTCTGGAACTTTCAAGACCGGAAAACAAGGTCATAAGGTGGTTATATGACATATATTTTCTTCGCATAATGCCGGTTATAGGCGGAAAGGTTTCCGGAGACAAGGCGGCATACGCCTACCTTCCGGCTTCGGTGAAAACCTTCCCGGGGAAGAAGGAGTTCTCAGCCATGATGGCCCATGCCGGATTCAATAACGTCCGACATAAGGCATTCAGCCTGGGTATATGCCGGATGTACACAGGAGAAAAATTATAATGAATTGAATATGAAAAAGTTTCTTTTAGTCTTGGTCTCTTTGATCGTGGTCTGTGCCTCCGCACAAGAGCACTCACAGGGTTCGAAGGTTGTCTGCGGACCTTACGTCCAGAACGTTACCACTGACGGATTCACGGTGATGTGGATTTCGGATGTGGATGCAATGGCTTGGGTGGAGGTGGCTCCTGACGATGGACAAAGCTTCTATTACGCCGACAGGCCCAAGTTCTATGACATGAGCGGTTATGGGATAAAGCCTGTCAACAAGGTGCATAAGGTAAGGGTTTCCGGTCTTGACCCAGGCACCCGTTACCGCTACCGTATCATGATGAAAGCCATAGACAAATATTATATTTTCTGGGATATTTCTTATGGACATGAATATGGTGCCAATGTCTATTCTGCCGAGCCTCCTGTGGTCAAGACCCTGGAGACTTCCTACAAGGAGGTCAATTTCGCCGTAGTGAACGACATCCACGAGAAGGATTCCCTGTTCCGCAGGCTATTCTCGGATCCTGTAGCCACCCGCAAGAATGATTTCATATTCTTCAACGGAGACATGACTTCCTCTGTAACTTCAGCGGATAAGATCGTAAAATACGACTTGATACCTGCCTGTGAGCTGTTTGCGGCCGAGATTCCTTTCTACATGTCCAGAGGCAACCACGAGTTCCGCGGCCGCGACGCAATCCGTTTGCCTGAATATTTCGACTTCCCTGAGCACGGTCCTTATTACACTTTCAAGTACGGGAAATTTTTCTTCCTGGTGATGGACAGCGGCGAGGACAAGCCAGACAATGACATTGAATATCAAGACGTTCTATGCACCGACCCGTACCTGAGGGCCGAGGCCGAGTGGATTAAGGACGTAGTTGCCAGCGAAGATTGGAAGAATGCCGAAAGGAGGATCGTGTTCAGCCACATCCCTCCTCAGATCAAGGATGCCTGGCACGGGAACTGGAACATGTCCAACATATTCCTTCCGGTCTTGAATGATGCCGGAGTGGATCTGATGATCTGCGGACACCGACATAAGTACGCTTTCGAGCAGGTCGGCGTCTCGGATGCTTCCTTCCCGGTCCTGGTGAACTCCACCTGCGAGCGGGCCGATATCAAGGTCACACCGAAAGCCATCACCATCGATATCTACGACCCTTCCGGCAAGAAAGTCCACTCCGTGAAACTCTGACGCACGGCGAAGTCCATCCTCGCGAGTCGCTGCGCCTCTCGTATCGCCTAAGCCCCCAATGGACCTACTGCCTTAGCCATCAGGTCTCCAACGAGTCCATTAACCTCCCACAGACCGTGTCAAGTCTCACATATTTCCGGACACCATTCACTTAATGCCACCCTCGCCCGTGCCATGTGGTCCCTTTCCTGGCACACATGTCGCGTTTCAGCACTTCGACCGTGCCATGTGGTCCATTTCCTGGCACACATGGCCCAGAACGTTAGATGGCAAAGCGCTGCGGGGAGATCCTTCGCAT
>JBGVAE010000031.1:0-18179 GCA_045224215.1 Candidatus Cryptobacteroides sp.
GCAGCTCCGTTCTTGTTTCCATAGTAGATGATTCCGGGAGCCATCAGCGAGAGGCCGTTCCCTCTCTTTTGCAATCTCACCGAAAGAGTCACCTTCGGAAGCGTTTCTGCCCCCTTCCACTCGAAACGTCTGATGCAGTGTACCAGACCCTCCTTTGTCAAGGAATATGAATCCGTCAGAAGCAGATTTCCCTGCGGGAATTTCGCAGTGCCTCTGAGGATTGTCCATCCACCGCTAGACTCTATTTCAGAAGGTTGGACGTGGACCCAATCCGTCATCCAGTCATCCTCCCATCCTGTCGCCACGGACCAAAGGCCTTCCGGAGGAGTCCTCAGCGTGTCCGTCCCGTCAGTGAAAAAGACCGTCTTGCAGCCGCCCTTCACTTCAACGGCAAACCTCGTCTGTGCGGAAGCAACAACCTGGACCAGAAAAACCAGGAAAACATGGAAGAAAATTATCCTTTTGCTCATATAAGCAAAGATAGCAAAAATGGAAGAATGGCGGAAAATGAGTATATTTGCTAAAATACTGATAACAGAACGACTTATGCAGATATTAAAGAAACTGGCGGCAGCCATTATGGCGCTCTCCCTCGTAATGATAGCTGATGGCTGCAAGGAAAAAGCTCCGGAAAGGACTGAGATTGGTGAAGATGCACTGGTACTTTCCAGCCCTGACGGCACGCTGGAAATGAAGTTCGGCCTCACCTCCGACGGGACTCCGGCATATTCACTTTCCCGAGAAGGGAAAGAGGTGGTGCTTCCTAGCAAGCTGGGATTCGAGCTCAGAGGCAAACGGCTGGACAAGACTTACGAGCAGAAGACCGCACGGGTTTACGACAGGCCGGCGGACTTGCATTCGGGCTTCAGCATCACCGACGTCCAAAGGGACTCCCTTGATGAAGTCTGGGAGCCGGTGTGGGGAGAAGAAAGTCAGATACGGAACCATTACAACGAACTTGCAGTCACCCTGAAGCAAGGCCGAGACAAAGAGAACCCGGACGCAGTGATGGTGATCCGCTTCCGCCTTTTCGACGACGGACTCGGATTCCGCTATGAATTCCCGAAACAGGACAAACTGAGATATTTCACTATCAAGGAAGAACTCACCCAGTTCGCTATGCCGGGAGACATCACGGCCTGGTGGATCCCTGGCGACTACGACACCCAGGAATACAATTACACGAAGAGCCGTCTTTCGGAGATCAGGACCCTCCTCCCGAACAATGCCGAATGGAACGCCTCGCAGCAGATATTCTCACCGACGGGAGTCCAGACTTCCCTCCAGATGAAGACGGACGACAGCCTGTATATCAACATCCACGAAGCCGCGGTGGTGGACTATCCGGCAACCAGCCTCAACCTGGACGACGATAATTTCATATTCACAACCTGGCTCACTCCTGACGCCGAAGGCTGGAAGGGACGCATCCAGACCCCTGGCAAGACCCCATGGCGCACGGTGATGGTTGTGGACGATGCACGCAAGGCTCTGGCTTCCAGGCTCATCCTGAACCTCAACGAACCTTGTGCACTGGATGACGTTTCCTGGATACATCCTGTCAAGTATATGGGAGTATGGTGGGAGATGATCACCGGCAAGTCCCACTGGTCCTATACCGATGACTTCCCTACCGTGGAACTTGGGGTCAGCGACTATTCGAAAGCAACCCCTCACGGACGCCATGGAGCCAACAACGACAACGTGCGCCGCTACATCGACTTCGCCGCGGCCAACGGCTTCGACGCCCTGCTGGTGGAAGGATGGAACGAAGGCTGGGAGGACTGGTTCGGTTGCCAGAAGGACTACGTCTTCGACTTCGTGACTCCGTATCCGGACTTCAACCTCAAGGCTCTGAATGAATATGCCCATTCCAAGGGTATCAAGCTGATAATGCATCACGAGAGTTCTGCTTCGACCATAAATTATGAAAGGCATCTTGAAGAAGCATATTCCCTAATGAACAAATACGGCTACGATGCCGTCAAGAGCGGCTATGTCGGTGATATCATCCCTTATGGCGAGCACCATTACAGCCAAGCGCTGGTCAACCACTACTTGCTATGCGTCAAGAAAGCGGCGGAGCACCATATCATGGTCAATGCCCACGAGGCGGTGCGCCCTACTGGCCTATGCAGGACCTATCCGAACCTAATCGGCAACGAGGCAGCGATGGGTACGGAATTCCGCAGCCAGGTCCTGCCGCATCACGTCACCATCCTTCCTTTCACCCGACTCCAGGGAGGCCCTATGGACTATACTCCTGGAATATTCGAAATGGATCTTTCGAAGCTCAATCCGAGCGACCACTCGAGAGTGCAGTCCACCATCTGCAAGCAGCTGGCTCTGTACGTGACGATGTATTCCCCGCTCCAGATGGCTGCTGACCTGCCGCAGCACTATAAGGCCCAACCGGACGCCTTCCAGTTCATCAAGGACGTGGCAGTGGACTGGCAGAGGAGTGAATATCTGCTCGCAGAGCCTGGAGACTACCTCGTCATCGCACGTCAGGCCAAGGCTTCGGGCAAACGTCCGGCAGCTGATGCAGACTGGTTCGTGGGAGGAGTGACTGACGAACTGGAGCGTGACCTTACTTTCAACCTCGACTTCCTTGATGAAGGAAGTTCTTATGAAGCAACAATTTACGCAGACACTGAAAAGGCGGATGGCATAACCGGGGGCAATGTCCTGGATGCCAAGGAAACATATTCGGTGACCAAGATGGAAGTGAATTCCGGAAGCGAGCTGACGATGCACTGCGCGCGTTCGGGAGGATTCGCAATAAGGATAGTCAAGAAATAATATGGGAAAGCAATACTCTTTCGTCCAGGACGGGGATAGGTTCGTCCTGAGCATAAAAAACCACGAAGAAATAGTGTCCGCCCTGGCGGAGTTCTGCCAGGAGCATGGTATCCTGTGCGGCGAGGTCTCGGGACTGGGTGCCGTGAATACGGCAACCCTAAGGTTCCTTGATCCTGCCACCAAGAGATATGTGGACAAGACTTTCGATGAGCAGATGGAGGTTTCCAGCCTTGTCGGGAATATTTCCGAGAAAGACGGGAAGGTCTATCTTCACGTCCACGTGAACTTGGGACGGAGTGACTATTCGGTCGTCGGAGGCCACCTCCTCTGCGCCACCATCAACGGTGCCTGCGAGCTCGTTGTCACAAGATTCCGCTGCACCGCTGGCCGCCGCCTCGATGAAGAGACCGGCCTGAATCTGTATGATTTTTAAATCCCCGGCCGGAGTCAACCTAAATCCGGAAAGGACACTATTCGGCAACCTCCCAAGTCTGGCGGATCTTCCTGGTATCGAAAGTAATCGTTCCGGAAAGATCGAGAAAGTATTTCCAGCGTTTCGCATAGCCGCTTTCAGTAAACAACAACAGAAGGTCGTAATTGCTGCCACCTTCTTTTACAATGTGCACACGCTGCAATTTTGAATAATTCTCTTTATCGAAAGGTATTGAAAAACCTTTTGATGGACAAGATAGGACGGCCGGATCGAAATCTGATCCATAAAGGAAAACATAATCAGCGTTGAATGCCTCGCGAACAATCTTTCCGCTTATCGTTGTAATATAATCCGCCGGATTGAATGATGTTTTATAAGGGTCTGTGAATTTTCCATCTGTATCCATAAAGCCTGTCAAATACTTGAGGTCTCTCACAATGAAAGCCTTTCTTCCCTCGATATTATCCTGACCCTTGTTCATTATTTTGAAAACGAACTCAGGATAAAAAACAACGCAGTTTCTATCTGGACTGATTGCGGCGACACTGAACAGCCCCCCAAGAGGATGCCGGAGTTCCGGGCGATATGACCAAACCACTTTCGTCTTTTCAGCCGAATAACCCTCCGGAACCTTTAAAGATATACCACACCATTCATAAATCCAATCAAATGTGCCTTCCACTGAATTATTATCATGGACATCCTGCCCGTACGCCGTTGCACAAAGTAATACGGCAGATAACAGTAATAATCGTTTCATAGCTTTTCAATTCATAAATATTATTTACAACACACGACAACCATCAACGTGATGGTTGTTGCAAAATTAGGTCAGATAGCCGATGCTACGAGTAAATTCGGCTATGAAAAGCGTTACAAACGGTATTGAAAAAAGCCTCTTCCAGGGCATTGCAGGCCGGGATTTGTCATTTTGGTAAAGAAAACCGAAACAAGTCCCGGGAAAAGCGTGAAAAAAGGTGGACAGAGGAAGGATCAGAAATACCTGAGATAGGTATCTTTATCGTTCACCGAAGAATTAATGATCCGCCTCTTCAGGCGACTCTTGATGGTGCGGGTATTTTCGAGGGATGATATATCCATCAACAGCATGATGGTGGTGTTGTCAAAACCAGCGAAAATGTAGCTGGCCATCCTATAGTCTGAATCGGACATTTCCGGGTAGTCTCTTCTGAATGATTTCATGATACCGCCAGATTCTTCATCCAGCATATTCTCGAAACGAGATTGGGCTTCCGGTGATGAATCCAAGGTGCTGATCCTGTCACGGAGTATCCTGTACATCTTTTCCATCGAAGCATCTTTGCTCCCTCCAGATTTGACGTACACCTCTTCATAGAGTTCTGACAGATAAGCAAACTTGGCTTTGTTCTTTTCCTTTTCCAGTTTCTTAACCTGTCCTTCGAAAGAATCCATTACCGCTACCATACGTTCATGCTCCTCTTTCTGTTTTGCTTTTCTTCTCTGAAGCAAGAAGAGCAACAACAAGAATGCTATAACAGAAACAAGAATGTATATGATCAAAGTCGTGCGCTGATCACGTATCTTGACATCCTTATCCCTGTTGACCGACTCAAGATACTCCCTTTGTGCATTGGCTGAAGAAACAGAAAAAGCAATCGCGGAAATCGAGTCTGACTGACGCATCGAAGACAACAGAAGAGGGAATGCCTGCTCGACATCTCCGCCGGTAAGCAATGCACGATGCTTCCAATAATCGTAATAAACATTATCCGACATTCCTGCATCACACATTTTCCGGAATACTGATTCCGATTCTTCCAGCCTGCCTGCTGACTGTAGTGAATAGGCATAAGCTCCGTATTGATTCGGATTCTCCAACTTGCCAGTCTTAGCATAAACACTTGACAGATAAGCCAGTGCCAAGGAATCATCCGGTTCCGGCGATGTGATTGACACCATCGCATAGTCTGCCATCACGCTTTCCCTCAAAGGAGAGACGATGGTTGAATCTGACAGGAGATCCTTATAATAAGCCTTCGCCTCATCCCAATTCTTGGTGTTGGCAAGGTTCCGTGCCTTACGAAGCCTCAAATGGTTCACAACATCATTCCTGCCGCACGCTTTGAAGCATTCTATCGACTTATCGATACAATCTGTAGCCTCAGCATATTCCATCGTGGAGGTATAAGTGTCAGCAAGCGCAGCATACAGCAAACCGCATTGGTAATCGTCGGTCGCTCGGCCGGCATATTCCTTTGCCTTCGTGAAAGACACGATCGCCTCACTGAAATCCTTTCCGTTCAATTGCTCTATTCCGAGGTAGTAGTATGCTTTCAACTTCTGGTCAGCCGTACCATGCTTGCCAAAATAATCCACGGCAGGCATCACGACACGGGTATCCGTGGTGTCAATCCAGCATTTATCCAAAGCCATGGCATATAGCAATGAATATCTTGCCCTATCCCTCCTGGATCGTAAAGAAGTTGTATCAACGGACTTGATTGAAGCTAATACACTGTCGGGATACACGGAGATTGAAGATTCCATCTCTTTCAGGAGCTGATGAAGACCTTGTCTCTCACAAGATATCAGGCAAGCTTGGATGATTACTATGAATGAAAGGACCTTTCTCATATCTCCACCTTTCTTCTCCGTTAAAGATAACTCTCTTTTTAATAAAACCCAAAATGAAAACATCATGCCCGTCATCCTGAGCGAAGCGAAGGATCAAGCACACCCGCCTCCTGATGTGTACGATCTTCCAAGCGATGGTGACGCACAACCCGATAGGAATCAACTATATAAGCACTTGAGGGGGTGGTAAAATCGGCACCCCTCGAATAACGATTTAATTGATATTCAAGACTTTATGCGTCACCTCAGTGGCTGTTTCATCTGTCCCGTCCTAAAACCCTAGCTTCCGTAGTTCCTGTCGGGTATCTCCCCTCCGTCACCACCCAAGTCTGGCGGATCCATTTGCTATCAAAAAATATATTCATTAATTTTATATGCTGATAGTTATGGTTGTATGAAGAGAATTCTTTCCTTGATAATTATTGCTTGTTCCGCAGGCTCCCTGGTGTTCCAAACCGGATGTACGGGTCCGTCGAAACTGACTGGAACATATCCTGCCGAACCGAAGCTAGTCGGATCCGAAGAAGCAATCGCCGAGTCCCCGAGACCGGACAGCATATTCCTCTACACACCGGGGATAGTGGAAGGATTTGACGGAAGGCTTATTGTATCAGTTGATTACGGCGGCCCTGGGACTTACCTCCTGGACGGCCCGAAATCGGATTTCGGAGACTACAAGGCAGGTAACCAGATACGAATCCTTTTGTCAGATGACAAAGGCAAAACCTGGCGGAAAACACCTGCCAGGATTCCGATGATGCACGAAATCCTGTTCAAGGCCGGCAATTCCCTCTACATGATCGGCCATTCCGGAAGACTCCTGATCACCCGCAGCGAAGACAACGGAGAGACCTGGTCCGACGTCTCCGTCCTCTGCCCGGAACCCCGCTGGCACCAGAGCTGTACCCCGGTGGACATCCACGACGGCAAAATCACCCTGGTCTATGAGAAGTGGGTGTCAGACGACCACAAATGGCCTGGAGTGGGCCCGGTCCTGATGCAGGCGGAAACAGACTCGGATCTGACCGACCCTAAGAGTTGGAGATTCTCTGAGCTCTACAATCCGGATGAAGATATGGAAGCCTCCAGGCCGTCGGGAATTCCCGCCGTTGAGGAAGGATCTGCAGGAATATTGGAAACCAACGTCATACGTGTATTCAACGACAAGACCCCATTCTACGATCCTACAGGAAAAAGCGTGGTCCTGATGATGAGGGCGAATACCGGATTCCCGGACATCGGAGTAATGATGAAAGGCGTCGAAAAGGAGGACGGCAGTCTCGCCATAGAAAAACTGGAGAGGTATGGCCGTGACATGTATTTCGCCCACATTCCTGGAGGCGACCTCAAATTCTACGTCGTCTATGATCCCGTAAGCAAACTATACTGGCTGCTGCATTCCCAGATTGACGGGAGGATGAACCCCCGCAGGCGTCTTGCCCTTTCCTTCTCCCACGACCTGCTACGCTGGACTTTCGGAGGAATGGTGGCCATCGGACCTGCCGACAATGCAGCAAGGCATTATGCCACAATGATCATCAGCGGAGATGATCTGCTGATAGTAAGCCGCTCCGGCGACGAAAGGGCCAGGAACGCACACGACGGTAACCTCATCACCTTCCACAGAGTGAAGGATTTTCGGAATATGATTTATTAATATGCAGGATATCAAGATAATACAATGCCCCCTAAAGGAGGTCGCAAAGGAACTTGCGGCTTACGGAAGCATATTCATCGTATATGACAGGAATGTAAGCAGTTTGGTGCTGGATCTCGGGGTTCCAGCCACGGCTTCTTTGGAAATCGAGGCTACCGAAAGTAACAAAGTCCTCTCCACTGTGGAGGATATCTGCCGCTGGCTGATGAGGCACGATGCGGGAAGGGACGCTTTCCTGCTCGGAGTCGGAGGCGGTGTCACGACGGACATAGCCGGCTTCGCGGCATCTATCTACAAGCGCGGGATCCGTTTCGGCTTCGTCCCTACCACCCTCCTGGCCCAGGTCGATGCAGCGATAGGCGGAAAGGATGGAGTCAATCTTGATTCTTACAAGAATATGATCGGAGTCATCCGGCAGCCGGAGATGACATTCATCTGCCCGGAGGTCCTGGAGACCCTGCCCCCGGACCAGCTTGCCTCCGGAGGAGCCGAACTCCTCAAAACCTTCATCATCGACAATTCCGGAGACAGGTACGACAAGGCCGTGGAAGCACTTGAATATCAAAAAACTGACACACTTGGGGAACTCATAGGGGCAGCTGCCGCCGTGAAGGCCGGAATCGCAGGCCGGGATCCATTCGAGCAATCCGAAAGACGACTGCTGAATCTCGGTCACACCTTTGCCCACGCGATAGAGAAACTGTCCGAAGAAAGCATCCCGCACGGGCAAGCCGTAGCCATGGGAATAATCCTTGCTGCCAGGCTTGCAGAAAAGAAAGGAATAGCACAAATCGGGCTTGCAAAGCAGCTTAAGGCCGATTTCAAAAGATGCGGCCTACGGGTTGACTGCCCGTTCCTTGTAACGGACTTGACCTCGGCCATGAAAAAAGACAAGAAAGCCCAAGGAGGCATCGTACACTTCGTACTCCCGGAAAGGATAGGCCACGTCGTGACGATGGACCTGGACCCTGATGAAGCAGCCAGACTTTTGATCGAAGATTAACCATGATTTGCACCACAATCCAGAACAAGGACCTGGAGGAGATATTCGACCTGCTTGAAAACAGCGTCCCTCCAATCCAGATGGCCGAAATCAGGCTTGACAAATGCCCCCTCACCGTGGATGAGATCTCCGAACTGTTCTCCTCCTCGGACACGCCCCTGGTTGCAACCTGCAGGTCAACCCCGGAAAACGGGATCACTTGGGAAGAGGCGGAAGAAAAACTTACTGCCGCCATCGAGGCCGGAGCCGCCTTCATGGACCTGGAATTAGAAGCTCCGAAGGGGATGGGAAAGAGACTTCGCAGGGAGTGCAGTGAATATGGCACTGCCATGATCCGGTCTGCCCACTTCTTCGACGGAACACCGGCCCTGGAAGTCCTCCAGTCCACCGCCGGTAAATGCCGGATGTTCGGAGGAGAGATAATAAAGATAGCCGTCATGGCGAATTGTAAGGAGGACGTAGAAAGGGTCCTCTCTTTATATGAATATGAAATCCCGGGCCGCCTGATCGCATTTGCGATGGGACAGCAAGGAAGGATGAGCCGGCTGGCCTGCCTGGCCAAGGGAGCTCCATTCTCCTATGCAGCCTTGACAGAAGAAGAGGCTGCCGCACCAGGACAGTGGAGTTACGACAAGATGACAGATGCTGTGTTCGGAGCAAAGAAGACACTTGACAGCGGAAAGGAACTCACCATGCCTTCGTCCAAGAGCTTCGCCCAGCGGGCCATCATAGCCGCCGCCCTTGCAAAAGGCGAGACCAGGCTTTATGGATATTCCCCATGCGGAGACAATGAGGCAGCCCTCGAGGTTGCGGGAGCCCTGGGCGCGAAGGTGTCCGTGGAAGGCAGTACTGTGACAATTAAAGGAAAGAAGGTCAATGTTCCGCGGAAGGTCGATGTTGGGGAATCCGGCCTGCTCACACGTCTCATAATCCCTATCATAGCGGCACTCAGCAAGGATGAGGTTGCCCTGGAAGGCAGGGATACCCTCCTGAAACGTCCTCTCAAGGGAGCCTCGGAGATAATGGCCCGGTTCGGAACGGTTCTCAGGCCGCTTGGAGGGGATGTAGAGAATGACAAATCACCGGATATCAAGGTTCCGCTCAGTGTCCAGGGACCTCTGGTTCCGGGTAAGGTCGAGATTTCCGGAAAAGACGGCTCGCAACTCATATCAGGACTGCTGATGGCCCTTCCTCTCCTTCCGAAGGATTCCGTGATCCATGTCAGCGAACCGAAGAGCATCCCTTACATGTTCATCACGATCGATGTCCTCAAGAAATTCGGAATCCAGATCGGGAGCGAAATGGAGGGAGACGAAGAGTTCCTCGAAACCCAGGACTGGTCTCTGTGCACCGGCATCACTTTCAAGATCAAGGGTGGCCAGGAATATAAACCTGCATCATTCGGAATCGAGGGCGACTGGAGTGCGGCTGCCAATTTCCTCGTGGCCGGAGCCTTGTACGGAAAAGTCAGGCTGAATGGCCTGGACACCACTTCCCTGCAAGCAGACCTATCCATTATGGACATCCTGATGGATGCAGGAGCCAGCCTGTCGCAACTTGAAGACGAATCAGACGAGAACTCGCACACCGGTACCATCACCGTGCAAAGGGCCCCGCTCAGGGCCTTCGAGACTGATCTCAACAACTGCCCGGACCTGTTCCCTATCGTCTCCATCCTGGCGGCATACTGCCACGGAACCAGCAGCATAAAGGGATTCAAGAGACTTTCCGCCAAGGAGAGCGACCGAGGGAAGGCCATCTTGGAAATGCTTGGAAAGTTGGGTGTCTCCGCTTGGGCAAAAGACGATGTCCTGACCGTTGAAGGGAAATCCCTGGAATCACGCTATCTCAATGACGAGATGCTGAATGGAGGAGAATTCACCTCCTCGCACGACCACAGGATGGCTATGGCTCTCACCGTGGCCTCCTTCGGAACGGTCTACCCAATCGGAATCGACGACACCAAATGCATCGCCAAATCCTTCCCTGACTTCCTCAACACCTGGAAATCAGCGCTTTAAACCTTCACCTATTTGCAGAAGGTCCGCGAGGACGATTGCGCTCAGGGCTTCCACGACGACCGGAGTCCTGAGTGCAAAGCATTTATCGTGCCTGCCCGGAACTGACAGGCTTACTGTCTCGCCGGACTTCAGATTGAGAGTCTGTTGATTCTTGGAAATGCTGGATGTCGGCTTAAATGCCACCCTGAACACGATAGGGGCCCCGTTAGTCAGACCTCCGTTAATTCCTCCGGAGCCGTTCTTGGATGTTTTGACTGCTTCTCCATCCTTGATGAATGGATCGTTGTGTTCCGATCCTTTCATCCTGGAAGCCTGGAATCCGTCCCCGAATTCCACTCCCCTTACGCCCGGAATGGCAAACATCGCATGTGCCAAGAGAGATTCAACGGAATCGAAGAACGGCTCTCCGATGCCGACCGGAACACCTTCGATACGGCATTCGACTATTCCTCCGAGAGAATCGCCTTCGACTTCTGAAAGGAGTCCGTCCCACCTCTCCTTGCAAGCCTCTCCGCCGATTTCCACAAGTTCTGCTGAATATCGGAACCCGGTCTGTTTCTTTGCAACGACTCCTGCGGCAACGAGCGGAAGGGTCAGGCGTCCGGAAAAATGGCCGCCCCCGCGAGGGTCGTTGAAGCCGTTCCACTTGACCGATGCGGTGTAATCGGCATGCCCCGGACGAGGAAGGTCTTTCAAAGATTCGTAATCTCCGGAACGGGTATTCATATTCCTGAACAGGATGGCCATCGGAGCTCCTGTAGTACAACCTTCGTAGAGCCCGCTCAGGATTTCTGGCTCGTCACCTTCAATCCTCGGAGTAGTCCCTTTGGCTCCACTCTTTCGCCTCAGGATGTCAGCCTCGAAGTCTCCTTTATCCAGCCTGATGCCAGCCTTGACGCCATCCACGACCACGCCTAGAGCCGCCCCGTGAGACTCTCCGAATATACTGATTCTGAATATCCTGCCGAAAGAATTCATACCCGCCAGTTTTAATGATCAAGACAAAGATACTATTTCCCCTCCAAAACTGGAAATTTGGTTATCTTTGCATTTGCTATGAAACCGAAAGAAGAGAACGAGATAATCGAGGGAATAACCCGGCAGGAGTACAAGGAAGGCTTCGTGACGGAAGTCAGCCAGGACTTCATTCCGAAGGGCCTGGACGAAGACATCATCCGGACGATCTCGGCCCTGAAGGAAGAACCGCAGTGGCTGCTGGAATTCCGGCTGGACGCATTCCGCCGCTGGCAGAAGATGCCTATGCCGCAGTGGGGGCATCTGGACATGCCCGAAATCGATTTCCAGGACATAATCTATTACGCCGCCCCGAAGAAGGACGCCGACAGGCCGAAGGAGATCGATCCTGCGCTGGAAGAAACCTTCGAGAAACTCGGCATCCCCGTGCGAGAGCGTGAGGCCCTGGCCGGAGTGGTCGCAGTCGATGCTGTATTCGACTCCGTTTCCGTAGCCACGACTTTCCGTGCGACCCTGGCTGAAAAAGGCATCATTTTCTGCTCATTCTCGGAAGCCGTCAAGGAACATCCGGACCTGGTTAGGAAATATCTTGCCAGCGTGGTTCCGGTGTCGGACAACTTCTTCGCAGCACTGAACTCCGCCGTATTCAGTGACGGCAGCTTCTGCTATATTCCTAAAGGCGTGAAATGCCCTATGGACCTCTCGAGCTACTTCAGGATCAACGCTGCTGGCACCGGACAGTTCGAAAGGACCCTTATAGTGGCCGACGAAGGCTCCTCGCTGAGCTATATGGAAGGCTGTACCGCCCCGATGCGTGACGAAAACCAGCTGCATGCAGCAGTGGTCGAGATTGTCGTGGAAAAGGACGCCGACGTGAAATATTCCACGGTTCAGAACTGGTATCCGGGCGACGCCCAGGGCCGCGGAGGCATCCTCAACCTGGTGACCAAGAGAGGAATATGCAAAGGCAGCGGGGCTCATCTGAGCTGGACCCAAGTGGAGACCGGCTCCGCGATAACCTGGAAATACCCTTCCACCATCCTGAAGGGAGACTACTCATCCTCGGAATTCTATTCCGTGGCAGTGACGAACAACCGCCAGCAGGCAGACACGGGCACCAAGATGATCCACATCGGAAGGGGCACCAAGAGCCGGATCGTGAGCAAGGGCATTTCCGCCGGTTACAGCCAGAACAGCTACCGGGGCCTCGTAAGGATGGGCCAGGGAGCGGTTTCAGCCCGCAACTATTCCCAATGCGACAGCCTCCTGATCGGTTCCAATTGCGGAGCCCACACCTTCCCGGACATCCGGAGCTACAACCCTACGGCCATCGTCGAGCACGAGGCAACCACCTCCAAGATCAGCGAAGACCAGCTTTTCTACTGCAACCAGAGGGGCCTCAGCCCGGAAGACGCCGTGGGACTCATCGTAAACGGATATGCCCACGAAGTGCTTTCCCGCCTGCCGATGGAATTTGCAGTGGAAGCCACCAAGCTGCTTCAGGTAAGTCTCGAAGGATCTGTCGGTTAATAATGAATTGAAATGAGTTTTTTCGATATAGGTAACATAGCTTTCACGATAGGAGGAGCGGGGGTAAGCTGGCTGGAACTGGTCAGCGTAATCGCGGGCCTGACCTGCGTCGTGATGGCCGGAAGGAACAACAAGTACAACTTCTGGGTCGGCTATCTCTACAACATCCTGCTGTTCATCCTCTTCTGGAATAAGCACCTCTATTCGGCCTGCCTCCTGCAACCCATAGCCTTCGCGATCAATGCTTTCGGCCACTGGCGCTGGACACATCCGAAGGCAGGCGAAGAAAGCTCAAAGGACGCTTCAGCCCTCAAGGTCTCGAAGCTTTCGATGAAAGGCTGGTGCCTGGCGCTTACCATCGTGACCATTTCCGGAGCGATCTGGGGATATGTCCTCAGCCAGCTTGGAAACAATTGGTGGACAGAAACTTTCAGTCCGGATCCAACCCCTTGGCTGGACTCTTTCGTGCTGATGCTCACCCTTCTGGCCCAGTTCCTCTCGGCCCAGAAGAAATGGGACTGCTGGATCGTTTGGCTCATCGTGAACGCAGCCAACATTACCCTCTACCTAAGTGCAGGACTGGTGTTCATGCCGATAGTCAGCGCACTCTACCTTATCAACGGAATATGGTCCCTTTGGACTTGGTTCAAGCTATACAGAGAAGGAAAATAATCATATTATGTCAGATATAATCCTAAAGATAAACGGCCTGCACGCCAAGGTGGCGGACAAGGAGATCCTGAAAGGAATCGACCTTGAAATCAGGCGCGGAGAGATCCACGCGGTCATGGGACCGAACGGTGCCGGAAAGAGCACCCTGTCGTCCGTCCTGACCGGAAAACCGGACTATGAAGTGACCGAAGGAACCATTGAATTCATGGGACAGGACCTGCTGGCCATGAAGCCGGAAGAGAGGGCCTGGGCCGGACTGTTCATGTCTTTCCAGTACCCTATCGAAATCCCGGGAGTTTCCATCACCAACTTCATGAAGACAGCCCTCAACTCCAAGCTCAAGGCGGAGGGTGAAGAGCCAATGAAAGCCGGTGATTTCCTGAAGCTTATGAAGGAAAAGATGGCTTTGGTGCAGATGAAGCCCGAATTCGCCAAGCGTGAGGTCAATGTCGGATTCTCCGGTGGAGAGAAGAAGCGCAACGAAATCTTCCAGATGGCGATGCTGGACCCGACCCTCGCCATTCTGGACGAGACCGACAGCGGCCTGGACGTCGATGCCCTCAAGATAGTGGCCGACGGAGTCAACGCCCTGCACACTCCGGACAAGGCCGCCATCGTGATCACCCACTACCAGAAGCTTCTGGAATATGTCCGCCCGGACGCAGTCCATGTGCTCAAGGCGGGAAAGATCGTCGCCTCGGGAGGCAATGAAATCATAGACAGGATCGAGGAATATGGCTTCGAACAATTCTGAGATAGATCACGGCAACTACGTGCCAGTGCCGGTCACCAAGGGAATCAACGTTCCTGATGGTGGCAGCTACCGGAAGGTATTCCTCAACGAAATGCCTGAAAAAGGATTCGTAGTGGGAAAGGATGCCTTCCTGGACCTCACGGTCATCGTCCTGCCCGGCCATTCCGCCGACTTCCCTATCACGGTCGATCTTATCGGCGAAGGGGCTTCCGTGCGCCTTGCCGGAATATCCCTCTGCAACGGCGAAGACCAGGTGAGTTTCGACATCACGATGAACCACAGGGAAGGCCATTGCAAGTCAGAGCAGATATTCAATACCCTGGCTGCAGGTTCCTCAAAGAGCGCTTTCTTCGGAAAGATAGTGGTCGCTCCGGACGCCCAGAAGACCGAAGCCTACCAGGAGAACCACAACATTGTCCTTTCCGACGAGGCCTACGTCAACACCAAGCCGCGCCTGGAGATCTATGCCGACGACGTGAAATGCTCCCATGGAGCAACGGTGGGCAAGCTCAACGAAGACGAGCAGTTCTACATGAGGTCACGTGGCATTCCGGAAGAGGAAGCCAAGGTCCTTCAGATGATTTCATTCGTAGCCCCTGTCCTCAACCACATCGGAGACGAGGATCTCTATGCCGCAGTCGAGGCTGCAATCCGGGAACTGGCCTGAAACAAGCTTTACTTTATTTCATAGACGGCGATCCTGCACTTGTAGGAAGCGCCTTCGGCTGGTTTCAGTTCAACTTCCGGTGCCCTGCGGCAGAAACGGACGCTCAGCATCTCCTTGCCGGCCTTCTTGTGGGAAATCTGATATTTTCGGAAACCGTCTATGGTCACTTCGCAGTCTCCTTCGCCTTCCACGACCACTGTCATGGCACCGAGCTCGAGTTTCGGGCCCATGAAACTTCCGTTCTTACGCAGGGTTTCGGTGACCTTCGGACGCATTCCCTTCGAAGGTTTCCAGCAGAAATCGCTCAGCAGGATGGTAGCTCCGTTGCGGACGGCATCCATTTCATGCGGAGTCGGGAATATGGAAGACTGGTTCTCGTGTCCGGTTGCCTTGAGGACTTCGCAGACATTCTTGGTGGTCATCCCGTACCACATGCTTGATACTCCGGTATAGCCGCCTATACCGTCCAGCCTGTCAAGTATTTCCTTCGGCTCGATCGTATCCCTCCCCTTCGGCTTGTCCATGCTGTAGAATATCAGGCAGTCCGAAATCTTCCTCAGCTTCTGGGCGACGTCATAATGGGACGTGAAGCCATAGAATTCATCTCCGAGGATTCTTTTCGCAACTACATAGCCTTCATAAATGTCGCAGTGCAGGATAGGCTTGATGCCGCAGGCCTTGCATTCCAGGAGCATCTCCTCGAGAGTAGGAATCGGCTCCCTGTACTGTTCCTCGGAACTCTGGAGACGGTATTTCTCCCTCAGGGTCCTGAAGTCGGTCTCACTCACCTTGACTTTGCCTTCTATAGGCTTCTGGCCGTCGGCCAGGCGCATGGTACGGTTGATTGTACCGTCATGCATGCAGACCAGGACGCTGTCGGAAGTCCAGTGGACGTCGCATTCGATTGAAGGATAGCCGAACCTGGCTGCCATCCGGATTCCGGAAAGGCTGTTCTCCGGAACCAGGAAGGATTTCCGGCTGATGGTCTGGCTGTCTTCGGATAGCCAGCAGCCCCTGTGGGCGAAAACGGTTGGATAATCCGCAAAACGGGAAGTGGCGCAGGAACAAGCGATGAGCGCCAGGGCGATGAATACTGAAAGTCTCTTGAACATAACCGAATGATTGCTTATACAAATATAGTAAATTAATCTTTCCTTATATTTGCAACATAAACTCTTCCCGGAATGGTCCTGAACACCAATGTAAAACTGAACTTGGGGCTGAATGTCCTGCGGAAACGTCCTGATGGCTATCACGACATCGAGACGCTGTTCTACCCGTACATGGAAATAGGTGATACCCTGGAGGTTATCACCGGAGATGACTATAGCAGGACCTCCGCCTCCTTGTTCGCAAAGTATGGTGATTCCGTAGTTCAGGGAATATCAGAAGACGGGAAACTGATGGTCACGATAGCTGCAGAGGAAGTTGTTGGATGGAATCCCCTGGAAGACCTGTGTGCCAAGGCTTATGGCCTTCTGGCGAAAGATTTCGTCCTGCCGCCTGTGAAGATATTCCTGGAAAAGAAGGCTCCCGTTGGGGCCGGACTTGGAGGAGGTTCAGCGGATGCCGCATTCACCCTGAAGGCATTGAACGAAATCTGCTCCCTAGGATTGACAAACGAGAGACTCGCCACCTACGCATCATTCCTGGGAAGCGACTGTGCTTTCTTCATCTGGAACCGTCCGATGTTCGGCTCCGGGCGCGGAGAGGTGCTGGAGCCTTTCGACATCGACCTTTCAGACTATGATATCCAGGTGCTGGTTCCGGGTGGTATATCGGTGTCCACTAAGGAGGCTTACGGAGGAATAGTGCCGAAGGAACCTGCAGCGGGAAGCGAGTTGAAGACTCTCCTCAGACGGTCGGCCGAGGAATGGAAAGGTTTGGTTATAAACGACTTCGAAGAAACTGTATTTAAGAAACATCCGGAATTGGCTGCCATCAAGCAGTCGCTTTACGACTCCGGTGCGACCTATGCTGCAATGTCCGGCTCGGGCTCGGCGATGTTTGCTCTTTACAGGAAATAATCAGCCGTGATGCTCAGAGAATTCGCAGCCGCAGTAGGTTTGGTTGTAGATTCCGCATGATTTGATGAGGAAGTTCCGGCGTTCCTGAAGACCTCCTTTCCGCCAGTTCTGGTTCCACCATTTCACCTTCCCCTTTCCGCCTCCTCCGGATGAGCAGGCATACTTGCCGGCGACGTCCACCTGGGCAAGGTCTTTCCAGCGCGAAGAAGCCAGAGTCGTGGTCAGGATGGTATAACCGTTTCCCTCGGCGTAGGCTGCTGCCCTTACCAGCCTGAACCGGAAGCACTCAAGGCAGCGCGGTCCCCTTTCAGGAATTGCTGCAAGTCCGGCAGGGTCGGTGCCTAGGTTCCCGCAGAGAGTATCCAGCCAGGTGGAGTGATCATATTCATCATCAATCACTTCCAGTCCGAAGGACTTGCAGTAGCGCTCCAGCTCGCTCCTGCGGAGTTCATATTCCTCGAAAGGAATGATGTTCGAGTTGCTGAAGAACACGGCCGGCCTCAGACCCTGGCTGACCATCCATTCGATGATGGCCGTGGAGCAAGGGGCGCAGCAGCAATGCAGCAATATGCGCTCCTCCCTGAGGTCGCAACCCTCCGGCAGCTGCGGAGTGAAAGTACAGTCGTAGGACAGAGACTGGAAAGCCTGCTGCTTGCCCATCAACACAGATTCCACAGATACGTCATTTTCGGGGAATAGACTAAAATACTGACCGATATAATCTGAGATAGGGGCGAATTGGTATGTATAAACAGTGAAAGATGACATAACTTATGGCGTCTTGTGAGACGCTGCAAATATATGAAAAATGGAGTACATTGGAGGTGACGCGTAAAGCACTGGATATCAATAAAATCGTTATTCGAGGGGTGCCGATTTTGACCCCTCCTCGAATGTTTATCTTGCTGAGTTTCAGAGCTTTGCGCGTCACCTCAAATGTATCGTCCTGAAAAAAGTTTACCCCAAAAGAAAACTTAAGATGAATGAAAGTCAACGCTACAAATTGCAGATGAAAGCAGCCA
>JBGVAE010000032.1:0-2517 GCA_045224215.1 Candidatus Cryptobacteroides sp.
CGACCTTGTTCTGTTCCATTCCACCTGTTCCATTCCCCTCTTGGAACGGAACAAGCAACAGATGTCTCGAATCTATCCAACACGAAACCTATCCGAAAGAATTACGGAAAACTACTAAAAAGATTAGGAGAATTGAGAATTATCACTATTTTTGCATCGTAATACACAATAATCAACCATCGATGAAACAGAGACTAACTGCAAAAGAAGAGCAGCTCATGAACATCTTCTGGGCTCATGAGCCCTTGTTTATCAGGGATTTAATCAAGTATTTACCGGAGCCGAAGCCGCATTATAATACTGTAGCCACTCTGGTAAAGTTTCTTGAGGAAAAGGGCTTTGTGGAAAGGGAGCCTATGGCTAACTCTTTCCGTTACAAGGTAAAGATCAGTGAGCGGCAATACCACGGGGAAACGGTCTCTGAGGTAGTAGCTCGCTACTATGATAACTCCTATCTGAGCCTGGTTTCCCAGTTCGTGGAGGAGGACAAGATGGACCTGCAGCAACTGAAAGACCTCATCGCCCAAATAGAAGACAACCAGAAATGAGCCCGTTCCTTATCTATATCGCACGTGCAGGTCTCTATCTGAGCCTGTTCTACGCCTTTTACCTAATGGTGATGCGGCGTACCACTTTCTTCCGGCTTAACCGCACACTTCTGCTCTCCGGGTCTTATTTGTGTCTTTTGCTACCGTTTATCCGGCTTAGAAGCGTTAGGGTGGCCAGTACTGCAGCAGAATTGACGATGGTGGCCGTCAGCGCCGAATCAGAAGGAGTTGCTGCACCAGTCGCTTTCCCGTGGCATGAAATCTTACTTGGGGTTTATATCACGGGAGCCCTAGTAACACTGACGCTATATGGCATATCGGCCTGGAAGATGGGACGTCTGATTCGGAAAGGGGAAAAGACGAACTGCGAAGGATGTCGCTTGATTATCCTGGAGGAGGATATTTCTTCGTTCAGTTGGGGCCAGACCATTGTCATGGGCAGAAAAGACTTGCTGGAGAACCCTGCTATATTTACGCATGAATGGATGCATGTGCAGTGCCGGCACTCGCTGGACCTGCTGTTTCTCCTTCCCATCCAACTCCTGTTTTGGTGGAATCCGCTGGTGTGGATTACTCGAGAAGAGCTGCGACTGCTTCATGAATATGAGGCCGATGAAGGAGTGATCCAAAAAGGCATAGATGCAAAAAGTTATCAGTTACTTCTTGTTCGGAAAGCCGTAGGAGACGAGCGGTTTTCCATGGCCAGCGGCTTCCAGCACGCCAAATTAAGCAGCCGGATCACTATGATGCTGAAGCCCTCTTCTTCTGCGTGGAAGAGTTGGTCTTACCTAGCCCTTATCCCTGTACTGGCAGTACTGATGTATGCCTGTAATGCTCCAAAGGAGAATTTGGAGCCGGATGAACCTTCAGCCACAGTGATCACAATCAAAAAGTCCGGAGGAATCACCGAGCAGGAAGGTGTCCCTTACAGTCTCATTGAGTGCGCACCAAAATTTAACGGAGGAGACACGCAGGAGTTCTCCAAATGGGTAAACAGTCAGTTGAAGTATCCAGAACAAGCCAAGCAGAATGGCATCCAGGGTCGTGTAACCCTGCAATTCACAGTTGGAGTCGATGGAATGGTCCGGAACGTGTCCGTGCTACGGGGCGCACACGAGTTGCTGGATACCGAGGCGTTCAGGGTGATTTCCTCGTCGCCCAGATGGGAACCGGGCAAGCAACAAGGTGAAGCGGTTCCCGTCACATTCATATTCCCTGTCATATTCCAACTCCGATAATGAAAAGAACACTGCTGATATTGTTATGGATGGTGGTTTGCATCTCGCTGGGAGCGCAGATCACTCATCGAGACTCCGTGCTCACCCAAGCCCGGTACCTCAAGAGTATTTACCGCACCGATGACGCCATTGATATGCTGTCGACGCTGGTGCAGCCTGGCGCAATGGACGACGCCGTGCTCTCCGAACTGGCCGACTGCCACTTTCAGAGTGGGGATTACGAGAGTGCTTCCGGCACCTATTTCCTGCTCTCTTCGCGTGCGCCGGACAATATCCTTTATAAGATTCGGCTGATGCAGGCATACTTCCGTCTCAAAGCGTTTCCCCAGAGCGTTCAAGCCGGACGGGACATCCTCCAGTTGGACTCCATTCCTGCTGTGGTAAGCTATGTGGGTGACGCTTTTCGGCAGATGGAACAGGCCGATTCGGCCCTATGGTACTACCGCAAGGCGTTGGCATTGAAGCCGATGAATGAGTCGGTAGTGGCAAAAGCGGTGAATATTCTCATCACGAAGGCAGACTACGACGGGGCCGTCGCCGTCATGGAGCCTTTCCTCTCCGAAGATCCAGACAACACCACCATTGCTCCGCTGAAAGGCCTTGCCCTCTATCGGAAAGGCGATTACGAGGGTGCCGTACAAGCGTTCCAACGTCAGGAGGATATCGGCAACGATACCTATCCCATCCATTATTATTTGGGACAGAGCTACTGGCATACGAAGGTAATGTAC
>JBGVAE010000033.1:0-13929 GCA_045224215.1 Candidatus Cryptobacteroides sp.
TTCTGCTCTACAAGACAAGAGGATAGAAATGCAACTTCTCGATTTCCCATATTATAAATCAGACAAGTAGATCTTTGGCGGCGGCTGGGAATCAGCCGTCGCCTTTGCTTTTCTCCTACTGAAACTATGACGCCCGGCGTGAAGCTCAGTGTCCCGTGCACAACAATGTTGCCTCCAACGGCTCGGTTAGTTTGCTTTTTGGGACCACTAACCGAAGTCAAAGGAGATGCTCCACCACGTTCAGCCTGACTTAAGGCTGATGGGATGTCGAATTCTACTTCAGGGCGGCGGTGAAGGAGTATTTCAAGTTGACGTCGGCGTCGGTGAAGAAGTTACGGACTTCATAACCGAAGGTGATGGACTTTCGGGTGAACTTGGTACCGTATTCGGCATTGGTCACGTCTATCGTGTAGTCTGAATCCGCACCGATCACGATGTCACGGGTGTAGCCGAGATCCTCGAAACCCTCCGCCTTATGCAGGATGACCGGTACACAGCTGCAGTTGTGCAGTACCATGGTAAGCTTCTTGTCCGAATTCTTGACACTCTTTACCTGCAGGATTGCATCCAGCAACGGCTTCAGGAACTCCTCACGGCCATAGACATTGTGCTGAGCCAGCACGGCAGTACGGTGATTGTCAAGAGCTTCCCGTATTCCAGCCTCTGATTTCTCCTTGGCGAAAACCAATGTGCAAGGACGAAGTTCTCCGTTGCCATAATCAATCCAGAGCTCCATCAGCTTATGGGCATCGGTACCGCTGACAATAGTCAGGTTCTTTTCCATGGCCCAGTGGAAAACCTCCTTGCTGAATCCGTCGAACTGGTTGAATATCTCCAATCCGTCCATGAGCCCCATGTCCAGGATCTTGGTGTGCTCGTCATACCAGACCGGTCCGTTAGGAGCCTGACGGCTCCAGTGAGGATGGTTCCATACCGTGAAGGCACCCTGATTACGAGCCTCCTTTAGTCCGGCCACCATCCCCTGGAAGTGATCCTCGTACTTGTCCTCTTCCTCGCCGATCCTGGTGTCGCTCTCGACGAATGAGACATTGAAATGTCCAGGAGGCATTCCTCGGGTGATTTCTCCACCATGAATTACGATCATGTTCCGGGACTTCGCATAGGCAGCAGCAAGCCTATAAGATTCATCTCTGTCGCAGTTGAACAATCCCTTGTTGGCCAGTTTCTGGTGACGACCGTCAAGATGGTCTGTGATCACGAAGAAATCCAAGCCGTCCAGGATGGCCTCGTCCACCCTGGTAGTAGGCCAGACGTTTCCATCGGAGAACACCGTATGGGTGTGCATGTCACCCTTCAAGGTCAGGTAGCCTTCAATGTCAGGCACGACGAGCCTATGAGTCATCACCTGAGCCTCGGCCGCCAGTGAAAGGGCGGCCAAGACGCTTAGCATAGCAAATAGTCTTTTCATATCCAATTACTTCTTGTTACCGAGGTCGAGCACGCGGACGTTACGGATCTTGAGGCCTTCGCCGTGACCGCAGAAGGAGATGTAGCCGGTCTTGTTGAACATTCCAGGATGGTTCTTATGGTCATAGGTGTAAGGGTTCTCCTTGCTCCCGTCCTTGGAAACATTGTGTCCCTTGCAGGCAGTGCGGAGGTTTCCGTCCAGGATCACCTCTCCGTTCAAAGTCACTTTGATTCTGTCTCCCTCGACGCGGATCTCCTCTGTGTTCCATTCTCCAAGAGGTTTGTGGACAACCCTCTTAGCCGGAATGATTCCGTAGGCGGAACCGTGAACCTGGTAGTCACGCAGGTTGGCGTACATAGGAGCGTCGTGGTCCAGGATCTGGCACTCACACATTCCTTCATAGGCGGCATCGACACCCATCGGAGTCCTGATACCCACTCCGTTGTTCACTCCCTCGCGGAGGAAGCAGAACTCGAAACGATAGACGAAATTGCGGTATTCCTTCTTGGTGTATAGATTTCCCGTTGAGCCATAATTGGCTGAAACGTAGATGGTTCCGTTCATTGGAATATAACCCTCGAAGTCACCCTGCCACTTATCGAGATTGGTGCCGTCGAAGAGCATTTCGAATCCCTGTTTCTTTTCTTCCTCGGTGAGTTCGGAGATAGGTGAAGGTTCTGCCTTTGCCAGGATCTTGTCAATCTCGTTGATAACATAGGCATCGTCGGCATTGCCGGTTGATGCATAGATGCCGGCTGCCTTGGTGAGGTTGTCCTTGAGGTCGGCATAGTTGATCTCCTCAGTGGTCTTGGCCGCGATCTTCCTGACTGCATCAGCTGCATCGTAGGAAGCCTCCTTGTCGTCGAGGTACTTGCCTGCTAGCAGGAATGATTTCATCGTAGGAACAGCAGAAAGAGCCTTCAGGGCCGATTTCTTAAGCCCGGTCCTGGCTTTGGCATCAGAGACCGATCCGGCGAGAGAGAGGACTTCTCCGAGGCTGTAACGTGTCTTTTCGGGAGAGGTTTCATATTCATTCACCAAGCTGATATAGCGGTTGAGGAGAGGGACTGCGTTGGCAGCGTCCGACTTGGCTATCTTCAGGAGTTCTGGGGCTGCCTTGTAGTTGTCGATGGCCATGAGGGATGCGAGGGCGCCGCTCTTGCCGGCATCTACTGCGGACACAAGGTCGTCCACTGCCTCATCAGCACCGGTGGCAGCGAGGCAAGGATAGAAGTTCGCCACGTTGGCAGCTTTCTTCATGATTCCTGAGAGTTTTGAATATTGCTCAGCAGGTGCGAGGGTGTGCAGCGTGGAGGATAGGGCCTTCTGCAAAGCAGTCTTCTGGACCGGAGCGGCTTTGTCAAGCAAGCTTGCCACTTTGTCCACATCGTCAGATCCCACCACGTTCTGCAAGGAATTGACTCCCAGAGCCTCGAGATACTGGCTACCTGACCCTATCATTGAATATACAGACTTGGCGGCTTTTGCGATCTTCCTGGCATTCACAAGGTTCAAGAGATTCTTTAAAAGTTTGCCGTTGTCTCCGGTAGAGAAGTCCTTGCCTGAAGCTAGTTCGTTTGCGAGAGCCGAGCAGACATCGTCCTGGATGTCTCCCTTGAAGGATTTCAGGGCTGTGAGAGCTGCGTCTCCATTTTCTCCCCCGAGCTGGCCGAGAAGGGCTGAAAGGGCTTTCTTGCCTCCGATCTTGCCTGCAGCGGAAATGGCAGCCTTGCCTACTTCACCTCCTTCGGCTACCGAAGAGACCACCATGTCGGCGACTGACGAAATCTTGTTGTCGCCGAACCAGTTCAGGACATCTGCCTTGGCTTCGCTTCCGAGCTTCTTGAACTTGGAAACCATCAGAGGTACGAGGGTGCTGGCTCCGGCAATCGAAGTGGCGTTTTCAAGGACCGAATTGCGGAACTGTCCGTCTTCGCTCTTGAGAGCGGAAGCAACTGTCTTCCAGATCTTTGCCGGCTGCTCTTGCATGATAGTGGCTGCAGCAAGGCACTTGTCTGAAGTGGTTCCGGACTTGAGGAGTTTCTTGGCATCCTTCAGGCTGAGTCCTGGTTCTTCCACAGGAGCCACATAGGGCTGGAGCATCCTCTGGAGAGACTCGAAATAAGCTTTGTTAGTCGCATCTGAGCACGCCTCTGCAGCCTGCTGAAGTCCTTTCATTACATCGGCGGCCTTTGCATTGTGCGCCGGGTCGTTGACATAGCTGACGAGACCCGTGAGGGCATATTCATAGATGCTGTTCCTGACTCCCGTGGCAGCCGGTTTCATCAATTTGGCGACTTCCACCACTGACTGAGGGGCGGCGGCGGCGAGGTCTGCCATATTGCTGGCAAAGACATCGCTTGTCTGGGCAGGCATGGCCGCAAGCACGTCCGCTACGATGGTTTCAAGGGTCCTGTTCCTGGCGTCCTGGGCATAAAGGGAAACCGACAGGACCAGAAGCAATATTACTGAATATATCTTTTTCATATCCTTTCTGCTTTAGATTTTCCAAGGGGCACGCATAGGTTGGTTGATGAGCTGGTTGGCAGCATCGTCGCCTATGAACAGCTGCTTATCAGGGTCGAAGTGGAGAGTCCTTCCGAGACGAAGGGCACAGGAGCCTATATTCACGATAGTGCAGCTGTGATGGCCGTTGTCTTCGGCAAGGGCGAACTTGCGGCGGGTCTTCACGCAATCCAGGAAGTCGGTGTGACGAGGCTCCGGGTCCGGAAGCTGGTTGATGACATCCATGACGTTCGGGATGGTGCATTCGAAGCCTTTGAATACCTTTCCCTTCGGTCCTTCGATGTAAGGCACCTTGCCTTCGCTCTCGAAACCTTCGCCTTCGAGGATGATCTTGCATCCGTCGGCATAGGTGTAGGTGATGCTGCGCCAGGTTCCGACTGCATCAGGATGCTGCTGAGGAGCGTCCACCTCAACCTTCACCGGGAAGGTGTCGTCCTTTCCGAGAATATACTGCACCGGGTCGATGTAGTGCTGACCCATGTCCCCGAGTCCGCCGGATTCATAGTCCCAGTAGCCACGGAAGGTTGAATGGACCCTGTGCGGATGATATGGCTTGTAAGGGGCCGGTCCGAGCCACATGTCGTAATCCAGTTCCTTCGGAACCGGCTGAGGCTCGAGGTTGGTCTTGCCTGTCCAGTAGAACTTCCAGGCAAAGCCGGTGGCTCCGGAGATCCTGACAGTCAGAGGCCAGCCGAGAAGACCGCTGTCAACGAGCTTTTTGAGAGGCTCAACCGTGGTTCCGAGGCCGTAGAAAGTGTCCTTGAAGCGGAACCAGGTGTCCAGACGGAATATCCTTCCGTACTTGTGGACGGCTTCCACTACCTTCTGTCCTTCGCCGATGGTCCTGGTCATTGGTTTCTCGCAGAAGATGTCCTTACCTGCCTTGGCGGCTTCGACAGCCATGAGGCCGTGCCAGTGGGACGGGGTCGCGATATGGACAATGTCCACGTTCGGGTCCTTGACCAGGTCTCGCCAGTCGGTGTAGGCCTGGAGTTTCTCTCCGAATTTCTCCTGTCCTTTGCTCAGGGCGTTGTCGAGGTGGTTCTTGTCCACGTCGCAGACCGCCACGAGGCGGCAGCGTTCGTCGCTGACGAAATGGAGGTTGCTCATTCCGATGCCTCCGACTCCGATGATTCCGCGGGTCATGCGGTCGCTAGGTGCGACATACCTCTTGTCTCCGTTCATCGCACCCAGCACGTTGCGTGGCAGGATAGTGGCCGCAGCCACACCGAGCCCGGCCTTCTTGATGAAATCTCTTCTGGTTTGTGCCATACTAGAATATGTAGTTAATAAATTGTGCAATTACTTGCTAATTTAAGAAAAACCATTCAGAATCCGTATTTTTCTATCAATCTTCGGGACAGCTCAACTGCATCTTGCGGCTGTCTGTAATCTATTTCAACTGCAGAAGGCTCAGTCCAGCGCACTTCGAAATAGCGCAGTTTTTCATCGAATACTTTTTCGTTGAAGCTGCGTCCGTCTTCCATTGCGGAAATGATATCGTCGCAGAACATCATCCAACGTGTCTTGTAGTAGCTCCCCACAAGGCCCGACCACTGCCGGTTGGCGTAGTCCGTGAGCCCCCTGTTGTTGCCCCAGACTGTGAGTATGGTCCGTGCGCTGCGCTCATAGTAATCTTTTTCTTCTGGGGTATCTCCCCAACTCCTGGCGGCTTCGCTCCAAGACTTCAGACTGAGTTCAGGAGCGCAGGCCAGCAGGGCGTCGCAATCGTCCAGGACTTCTTCCATCTGCGACCTGACCGCCTTTGCTCCAGCTACATCGTTCCTGTTACAGGTTGCTTCCAGGCTGTCTTTCAGGAAATCGAAATAATCCCCGAGAGCCTGCCGGCCCAGATTCACGAGGTCATAGTGATATTCATAACGCTCGGATCCTATCTCCAGCATCTGTCTCCAGGCATAGTCCATCACGGGAGTGCGGCCCTTGATGTCAGGATATTTCACAGTCCAGTTGTACCTCTCTCCGAACTTAGGATGGGCGTTCATCGAGACTCCGGTACCGGTGTACTGAGGGGCGATCTCCATTATTATCTTCTTCCACAATGCTCTGGCGGAGGCGTCTTCGCGCCCTACGTGACGGTCGGCAAGCCTGTCTATCCATTCCTCGGCGGAAAAAGGATAATTCCAGCCCTGGCTCAGCACGAACTCGTAGTAATATGGATTGGTGCCGAATCCTTCCAGGGTGGATCCTATGCCTTTGAGGTTATGTCCGCCGTCCCGCAAGGTTTCTTGATAATATGGAATAAGGGTGGGAAAGTTGCCGTTGAGGAGGGTGTTCCCGCCGAAATTCAAAAGCGCGCAGGCAATGTAGTCATGACCGTAGAAGCGTTCGGTGAGTTTCCATCCAAGCACCCAATCATCGTGATAGTCAAGCATTATCAGTTTCCCTTGAGGAACACTGCCCAGGAAGGCTTCCATATTCTCCGGGGTCCAGTGATTACGGTCGTTGATGAGGAACCACCCCATCTGCAGCCACACCGCATCTGGGTCCGCGGCACTGAGAGATTCACTGAACGCCCTGCCCATACCAGCAAGCGTTTCCGGGTCCCAGGACGGGGCATCCACCTCGTTGAAGGGGTCCAGTCCCCAGATGTGGTCCGTTCCGAAGAGAGCCTCCGTTTCCTCCACGCAGGCTTTCTGGATTTCGGAATAAAGGGGATCGGTTGGAGAAAGGAACCAGCAGCGATACGGGTCGCCGAAATTTCCCCAGTTGCTCACTTTGCTTATCCGAGCCTCCGGATGCATATCCTTGAAAACGGTGGGAACACTGCCGCTGAATGCGTGAAGTACCGGCTTCATAGATAGTTCGCGTTCGCGCTTTAGTATCTTTTTCTGCAAATCTGCCTGTGCGTCTATCCAATCCTGCGGGAGTGGTCCCTGGAAGGAATTGATGTTCACCATCCTGTGCCAGGCGAGATGCGCCGGGCCTGTGAAATGGGCACGGATCTGTTCGTCACTGAGGCCGAAACGTCTCCAGACTCTCTGCCAGACAGCTTCCTCGCCGGTGGTCGCAAGGGGTATGTTCACTCCGTTCAGCGCCATCCAATCTATGAAGCGTTCCCACTCCTTCCATCCCCACCAAGGCATCGTGTAGCCGAAGGTGCAATAGTTCAGGTAGAACCTCCAAGGCACCCGAGCCGTCACACGCACTTTTTCCGGGACCGAAGGAAGGGTCTCAGGCATCTCGACGGGATGTGCAGCATATTCCGATACCGTGGTCTTGCAATAATTGTTCAGGTAGTAGTTGAGCCCCACGGCCATTGTTCCGGCGTTGTTGGCGGATATTACTATCTTCCGCCCTTCCGAGCAAAGTTCGAAAACATCGGTGCTGTCGGATGGGATTTCCCGGAATTCGATATGCGAAGCTTGTGCAGGGATAAGCCTCTTGGCAAGCGCTTCTGCGCTTTTTACGCTCTCCGGTGCATTGCCTGAACAGCCACACAGGCAAACGGCAACTACAATCCAGACAAGGAAGGTTTTATTGTTCATACTTTGAAAACAGTCTTTTGGCAACTGTTCGCTAAGATAAGAAATACTTGATAATTGAGTATATTTGGGGAGAGAAATGTTTTTGGATATGAAACGATTGCTTGCTTTAACGATCCTCTTTCTTGCGGCGGTTTCCGCAAATGCTGGCAAAATAGTGACCGACAGCCTTTACAGCAATGTCCTGAAGGCTTCCGTCAAGTACAATGTATATCTTCCTGACGGCTTCGACGAGTCTTCAACGACCTATCCGGTCGTATATCTCCTACATGGACTCGGAGGTAATTACACTGACTGGGCCAAGAAGGCGTCTGCAAAGGCAATCGCAGACGAGCTCATAGGTACGGGAGAAGCGGTTGAAATGATCATCGTCATGCCGAATGCCGGCGGTGCCGACCGCCACAACGTCTGGAACGGATATTTCAATATGCCAGGCTGGAATTACGAAGACTTCTTCTTCCAGGAATTCGTCCCTGCAGTTGAGAGCAAATACCGGGGCATCGGCGACAAGGGTCACCGTGCCGTGATGGGCCTATCAATGGGAGGAGGAGGCAGCACGGTCTATTGCCAGCGTCATCCGGACATGTTCTCGAGCTGCTATGCGAT
This sequence comes from Candidatus Cryptobacteroides sp., assembly GCA_045224215.1. GTDB lineage: Bacteria > Bacteroidota > Bacteroidia > Bacteroidales > UBA932 > Cryptobacteroides. The sequence goes on from JBGVAE010000033.1 coordinate 8,065, forward strand.
GAGCGCATGGCTCGACTATGAGGCAGGCCAGGTCAAGGAAAGCGACCAGGCAAAGGACAAATTGTACTATGTCTGCCAGTCCGTAAGGGAGCATTCCGCCTTGGATTTCATGGACAATGCCGATGAGGCGACACTGGAAAAGCTAAGGACCGTCAAATGGTTCATCGACTGCGGCGACGACGACTTCCTTGTAGCCCTATCCTTCCAGCTGCACATGAAGATGAAAGCGGCCAAGGTTAAGTCGGAGTTCCGGGTCCGGAACGGTGTCCACAACTGGGAATACTGGCACGGCTCACTCCGCCTCGCCCTTCCGTTCGCCTCCCGTAATTTCGATAAATAGACTCTTTACTCGGCTGAGCGGTCGTTGCGGCGAGGAGCTAAAAGATAACTATACTTATCCCTAAATTAACTCCGTTCAAACAACCTTTAGTCGTAACCCAATCATAACTTCCCATTGCTATAACTTGATTTTTGTCTACAGCATATTGAAAAACATATCCCAGCGACAACGATAACTTTGACCATTCAAAACCTATCGAAGGATTGAATACAAAAGCATTTGATTTCCTTTCTGCACAGAACAAACCGCCTATCTTTCCTGAAACGAACGGTTTCAACTGAGTGTTGTCAGAAATAAATACCTTTTCATGTAAATAGACTGGGATAAAGAATTCTTTAGTCGATAATGAATAGGTTATCCCGCTACCAATTCCAGTAAAGGAACGATTCCCGAATCTGACTCCCTGGCTTGTCTCCACAGATAAAGCTGTTCCTCTACCTTGTTTTCTGAATACAGAAGAACCGACAACTCCGTATTCTCCAGAATAAGAGATCTTCGATTCTTGAGCATTCCCGTATGAACAAGACGCGAACAGCATAAATAGTACAATACCTAATCTCTTCATACTAAATATGTTTAGGAATTATCATCATTATAACAGTTCCTGTATCATATGTATACATTTGATATTTCCCATTTTCATAATTCAACACAACAGGATCAAGGTAATTGAGCACAAGTTTGAATCATTAGAAACAGCCTTCGATAGAATTATTGAAAATAATTCGATAGAGTTGCTCTGTGGGATAATTGGTATTTCAAGATTCTCTTCTCCTTATTTGTACACGAGAGAGTCATAAAGAGAGGAATGATAAGATACAAAATCTTTTTCATGTGCTCTTAATTATTTACTCGACATATGGCACTCTTTTGTTTATCAACTTGAGTGCCAATTTCTTTAATTCTTTACTTGTAAGTAATAATATCATTTTGGCTAATGACATTTTGTCATTAAATACCAGAAAGCCTCCACATTACATGGATGACTAGAAATAAAGTAAATAGTGAGTCTTTACCAAGACAGTGATGACAGAAAAGTCCGAGCAGGATACGATGTAAGGGTAGGCTGGAAAAGAAGGTCTTTGTAAACTATTTCAGGACGATACCCCTTGGGATATTAAAGCGTTTAGTAGATTACTCCCTACAGTCCAACTCTTATGCATTTAAAAAACCTCTTACGCAGTTGCCGCTTCCGGAAATACAATCCGGTTTGGACTTCGAAAGAGGTAAATGGCTAAGGAGACCCACGACCTTTCGGACGGTTGCATACCCATCACTATCTCTTCACCAATCTTCCATTCCTGTATATCACGAATCCCCTCCTACCATCTGGCAGGGTGATTCCCCTTTATTCGCAACCAGGCTATTTGCCTGCTTTCTTCGCTTGCTTCAAAGCTTCCTCGTTTTTCCAGCAGCTAGGGTTATGTGTTATTCCCGCCAAAGTGCTGCACGGTCATAACCCCTGGAGGGCCGTAGAAGGCCTATCGGCGTGCGCCACCCGTCATTTCGGCCCATGCTCCACGCTGACCTGCCCTAGAGGGCCGCGAGAGGCCGGTCGTTGTGTTGCTGTTTGGCGAAATGGCTCTCCTCGCGCCCTTCCAGGAGTTGTACAGGATTCCCGAACAAGTCAGGAATGACAAAAAAAGAAGCCGGCTCATCTGAGTCGGCCACTTTGGATATTCGCGTCAAGTGATTACTCGGCTGAGCGGTCGTTGCGGCGAGGGGCACGGCCTCCGCGGTTGCCGCCTCTGCGGTCGCCACGGTCTCCCCTGCGGTCACCACGGTCTCCCCTTGGAGAACGAGCTCCCTGGGTGCTTGCTGCGGTGGCAGCATTAGGAGTAAGATCCTGCTTGCCATAACGCTCGCCGTTGCAGATCCACACCTTGATTCCGAGGGCGCCGACCTTGGTGCTTGCTACTGCAAGTGCATAGTCGATGTCAGCACGGAAAGTGTGCAGAGGTGTACGGCCTTCCTTGAACATTTCACTGCGAGCCATTTCAGCACCGCCTACGCGGCCGCTGATCTGGACCTTGATACCTTCGGCGCCAACCCTCATGGTAGAGGCGATCGCCATCTTGATAGCCCTCCTGTAGGAAACACGGCCTTCGATCTGGCGAGCGATGCTGTCAGCTACGATGTGTGCATCCAGTTCAGGCCTCTTGACTTCGAAGATGTTGATCTGAACGTCTTTCTTGGTGACCTTCTTGAGCTCTTCCTTGAGCTTGTCAACCTCGGATCCGCCCTTACCGATGATGAAACCAGGCCTTGCAGCGTGAATGGTCACGGTGATGAGCTTAAGGGTCCTTTCGATGACAATCTTGGAGATGCTGGCCTTGGCAAGACGGTTGGTCAGATACTTGCGGATTTCATAATCCTCAGCGATCTTCTCAGCATAGTTACCACCACACCAGTTAGAGTCCCAACCACGGGTGATACCGATTCTGTTAGAAATAGGATTTGTCTTCTGTCCCATATTACTTGTTCTCCTCTACTGTTGTTGGTTGCTTGACGTCGAGAATGATGGTGACGTGGTTGGAACGCTTGCGGATCCTTCCGGCGCGGCCCTGAGGGCAAGGACGGATACGCTTGAGCGTACGGCCTTCGTCAACCATGATGGTCTTGATGTAGACGTTACCGTTGTCGAGTTCGTTGCCCTTGTCCGGATTCTTGGCTTCCCAGTTGGCGATGGCGCTGCGGAGAAGCTTCTCCAGACGGATAGAAGGCTGCTTCTTCGAGAAATGAAGAAGGTCGAGAGCACGGTTGACTTCCACACCTCTTACTGTGTCTGCTACCAGACGCATCTTGCGAGGAGAAGTAGGCACGTCGTTGAGCTTTGCGATAGCTGTATTCTTTCTGGCTTCCTTTCTTTGTTCAGCCACAATGTGTTTACGAGATCCCATAACTTTTCTCCTCCATTACTTATTATTGCCTGAATGGCCTTTGAATGTCCTGGTAGGGGCGAATTCGCCGAGCTTGTGGCCTACCATGTTCTCAGTAATGTAAACAGGAATGAACTTGTTTCCATTATGAACTGCTACAGTGTGGCCAACGAAATCAGGGGAGATCATACTGGCTCGAGACCAGGTCTTGACGACCTCCTTCTTCTTGCTACCATCATTCATAGCAAGAATTCTCTTCTCCAGTGCTTCCTGGATGTATGGACCTTTTCTTAATGAACGACTCATAATCTTGATTTCTGTTTAATTACTTCTTCTTTCTCCTTTCGATGATGAACTTGTTGGAAGTAGCCTTAGGATTACGTGTCTTGTAACCCTTTGCAGGGAGACCCTTGCGTGAACGAGGGTGTCCACCGGAGGCACGACCTTCACCACCACCCATAGGGTGATCTACCGGGTTCATGACGACACCACGGTTGTGAGGCCTGCGGCCCTGCCAGCGCGTGCGGCCGGCTTTTCCGTCAGATTCGAGATTATGGTCGGCATTGGAAACGGTACCAACCGTTGCACGGCAGGAAACGAGCACCATCCTGGTCTCGCCGGAAGGCAGACGGAGGATAGCGTAGTTGCCTTCACGAGCTGCGAGCTGTGCGAAGGTTCCTGCTGAACGTGCCATCGCAGCACCCTGGCCAGGGCGAAGCTCGATATTGTGAACGAGAGTACCTACAGGGATTTCTGCAAGTGGAAGGCAGTTGCCGAGGTCTGGAGATACACCGGAACCGGATTCGATCTTCTGACCGACCTTGATTCCTGCAGGAGCGATGATGTACTTCTTGACTCCGTCTTCATATTCAACGAGGGCGATACGGGCGCTGCGGTTCGGGTCGTATTCCACGGTGAGAACCGTTGCAGCCATGTTGTCCTTGTTGCGGAGGAAGTCGATGACACGGTACATCCTCTTGTGGCCGCCGCCACGATAGCGGACAGTCATCTGACCGGTATTGTTCCTACCGCCGGTACTCTTGAGAGGTTCCAACAAAGCCTTGTATGGCTTCTTGGCAGTGATTTCGTCGAATGCACTGATTGCCCTGTTCCTGGATCCAGGAGTCGTAGGCTTGAATTTTCTGATTGCCATTGCCTTGTCCCTCCTTAAATATTAGCGTAGAAATCGATCTTGTCATCACCGGCAAGAGTGACATAAGCCTTCTTGAAGTGATTTGCGCGGCCGCGAAGCATCCCGGACTTACTGTAACGGGACTTCTTCTTGCCGTGATAGTTGATAGTGTTGACGTCCTTTACGGTGACGTTGTAGAACTGCTCGACGGCAGCCTTTATCTGGAGCTTGTTGGCCTTGCGGTCAACGATGAAGCCATAACGGTTGTTCTTTTCAGTCTCAGCCGTCATCTTCTCAGTTACGATTGGCTTGATAATGATTCCCATCTCTTTGCTCTTTTAACGGTTAGCCCTTTCAGAGAGGACATCCTGAACGCCGTCAACCAGAACCATTGAATTTGCATTCATGATGGCGTAGGTGTTGATTTCGTTGACAGTGATGACCTTAACCTCAGGGAGGTTACGTGATGAAAGGAAAATGTTCTTGGAGTTCTCCGGGAGGACGAAGAGGACCTTGCGGTCGCCGGCCTTAAGGGCGCTGACGATGTTCTGGAATTCCTTTGTCTTAGGAGCGTCCATGGTGAAAGGCTCAACGAGAACGATTGCATTCTCCTGTGCCTTGTAAGTAAGAGCAGAGTGGCGTGCAAGAGCCTTGACCTTCTTGTTCAGCTTGGTCCTGTAAAGACGAGGCTTAGGTCCGAAGACGCGGCCTCCGCCGACGAAGATATTGGCTTTCAAGCTACCGTGACGTGCACCGCCGCCACCTTTCTGACGACCAAGCTTCTTGGTCGAATGTGCGATTTCACTGCGATCCTTGGTCTTTGCAGTTCCCTGACGCTGGTTGGCGAGGTACTGTATGACATCAAGATAGATAGCATGGTCGTTAGGTTCGATACCGAAGACCTTCTCGTCAAGGACCACCTTCTTTCCGGATTCAGTTCCGTCAATTCTCAATACTGGTAATTCCATAACTAAAACTCCAATGTTACATATGAACCCTTGGCTCCAGGAACGGAACCCTTAACGACGAGAAGATTGTTCTCAGGGATGACCTTTACAACCTCGAGGTTGAAGACCTTTACTCTATCATTGCCCATGTGGCCGCCCATCCTCATTCCAGGGAATACGCGGGATGGCCAAGAAGATGCACCCAGGGAACCAGGTTTACGAAGACGGTTGTGCTGACCGTGGGTCGCTCCGCCGACACCGGCGAAATGATGACGGTGGACAACGCCCTGGAAACCCCTACCTTTAGAAGTACCGACAACATCCACGAACTTGACGCCGTCCAATGCGTCAACAGAGATGGTGTCTCCGAGCTTGAGCTCTCCTTCGAAGTCTGCCGGGAATTCGACAAGCTTGCGCTTAGGAGTAGTTCCTGCCTTTTTGAAATGCCCCAACTGAGGCGCGCTGGCGTGTATCTCTTTCATTTCGTCATAGGCAAGCTGCACGGCCTCATAGCCGTCCTTTTCAACAGTACGCAGTTGCGTGACAACACACGGACCAGCCTCGATG
>JBGVAE010000034.1:0-35486 GCA_045224215.1 Candidatus Cryptobacteroides sp.
TGGGGCTAAGTCGTAACAAGGTAGCCGTACCGGAAGGTGTGGCTGGAACACCTCCTTTTTGGAGTCTGTCCTGACAGCAGAACAGTCGGCGCGCTCGTACAAGGGTTCTAGGGACTCGTTGTACTAATCTTTCTTTATTATACAGGCTCTTAGCTCAGTTGGTTAGAGCGCTACACTGATAATGTAGAGGTCGGCAGTTCAACTCTGCCAGGGCCTACTTAATGGGGGTATAGCTCAGTTGGTAGAGCACCTGCTTTGCAAGCAGGGGGTCAAGAGTTCGAATCTCTTTATCTCCACCAGGTTGAAAGTCGGCGACGTTGAAAACGTTGCTGACTTTTTTCGTATATTTACCGAAACAAGGAAAAAAGATATGATTCAGAACGGATTCTTCCCTGAGATACACGGGAACTTCGGTTTCGGCTGCATGAGACTTCCTGTCAAGAAGGGCAGCGGCATAGACCATGAAGAAATGTGCCGCATGGTGGATGCTTTCATCGGCGCAGGCTTCAACTACTTCGACACAGCCCACGGATATCATGGAGGCAAGTCCGAAATCGCTGTAGGAGAATGTGTCTCAGCCCGTTACGACCGTAGCAAGTTCCTGCTTACAAACAAGCTCACCGCCCCGTATTTCAATAAACAGGAGGACATCCGCCCGTTCTTCGAGCGTCAGCTGGAATGGTGCAAGGTGGACTATTTCGATTTCTACCTGATGCACGCCCAGGAGCGCAAGGTATATCAGAAGTTCAAGGAATGCCGCGCCTACGAGACCGCTTGGGAGCTCAAGCAGGAAGGAAAGATCCGGCATCTGGGACTATCCTTCCACGACAAGGCGGAAGTGCTCGACATGATCCTCAGCGAGCATCCGGAAGTGGAAGTGGTCCAGATCCAGTTCAACTACGCGGATTACGACAGTGCCTCCGTAGAGAGCCGCAAGGTCTATGAAGTCTGCGAGAAATACGGGAAGCCTGTCATCGTGATGGAACCCGTGAAGGGCGGCTCCCTGGTGCATCTCCCCGCAGAAGCGGACAAGATCCTGCGCGGACTAGGCGGAGGTTCCAATGCCAGCTATGCCATTCGGTTCGCAGCCAGCTTCCCGAAAATGGCCATGGTGCTCTCAGGCATGAGCAACATGGAGCAGATGGAGGACAACATCAATTCCATGCGGGATTTCAAGCCGCTCGATGAAAGAGAAATGGAGGCAGTACACAAGGTAAACGACGTATTCCGCTCAATGAACCTGATTCCTTGCACCTCCTGCCGTTACTGCATCGAAGAGAATTCATGCCCGATGGACATACTTATTCCGGACATGTTCTCGGCCCAGAACCAGCATGAGGCATTCCACAACTGGAACACGGCTTTCTATTACGAGAACGTGATCACGGGATCGGGACACGGGAAGGCTTCGGATTGCATACGGTGCGGACAATGCGAAGAGGTCTGCCCGCAGCACCTCCCTATCCGCGAACTGCTGGAGAAGGTGGCCGGGACTTTTGAATGACAAGCCAGTGTCACTGCACGGATCCGATGTCGATGAGGTTGTTGAGCAGGGCATAGACCGTGAGGCCTGCGACGGTCTTGATTCCGGTCTTGCGGGTTATGTTCTTGCGATGCGATATGACGGTGTAGATGGACAGGTTGAACTTGTCCGCAATCTCCTTGTTGAGCATCCCCTGTGCCACGCAGACGAGGATTTCCTTCTCCCTTGCCGATAGCTCGTCACTCTCCGAGGAAGGCTCCGCCTGCCTGGATTCCAACGAATTCCGAAGCTTTCGGACCAGCCCCGACGGATCGTCGTACAGAGAAACCGACCCATCGTATTGACGGAGGATGTCTTCATTCAGTACAGGTCCCTCGAGAGCCACAACGGAAGCATCGCAGACTTCTCCGATGATAGTCCTCCCCTCTTTCCTGGCTTGGAAATCCAGCACCGCCGGGTCGATGATGACGATGTCAGGGGCGATATTCCTCAGACGTGCCTTGCCGGCACGGGAACAATCGTAGAGGTTTTCGGCCACCAGGAACTCTCCTGACTCGTCCAGGATGCTTTTCAATCCCCTCGCCACGATGTCGGAAGGGATGATGAGGACTACTGATTTCCTATCTTCCATCTTTCTCGAGTTTCATGACCATAGGGACCAGGATGTCATTCTCTACGTAGGTGTGGCGGCGAAGGTCATCCTGAAGGTAGTAGATGGAAAGCAGGACGGCAATCTTGCCGGAGTTGTCGCATTCTGCAGGAAGATATTTCATCACGATGTTCTTCATGTCCTCCAGTTTTTCCTCAACGTTGCCGTGATGCTCCTCGAACTGGGTTATGGAATATTCTCCTGCCGGCTTCCCATCCAGAAGGGATTCTATGTAAGGGAACACCACTTCTTCCTCATAAGCGAAATGCTTGACCAGTTCTTCCCGGTAATCGGTGCAGAACTTCCTGATCACTCCCCTGCGTCTTTCCTCACACGGAGCGATGAGCTTGTCGAAGGACGATTCCAGGTAGGCGAGCACGGCCCCTGTGTAATAGAGATGGGATCCGCGAAGGTAACGAATTATGTCTGAAATGTTTCCGGATGCTATGTCGGCCTTCGTCGGCACATATTCATCGGAAGAGTACACCTTGCACACCAGCAGGAAGGTTTCCGGATCTATTCCGCATCTGACGCAGGCATCGGAGATCTTGAGCCCTGAATATTTCAGGTCGAGTCCGATCCTGGACACGACTTGGAGCAAGCCGTAGTTTATGTCTATCATGTCCGACAGGACGGTGTCGGGAGTAAGTATTTCTTTCATGATGCAAAAATACAATTATTTGTCCGTCAGACAAACAAAGCCGTTATGTGGAATCCGAGGAAGGCTACTATCCAAGCCAGTACCATCGTATAGACACAAATCGCTATCGCCCATCGCCACTTCCCGGTTTCGTTCTTTATGGCCACGAAGGTGGCAATGCACGGGAAGTAGAGGAGTATGAATAACATGAAGGCTACGGCCGCAGGGAGGCTGACAGAACCGGTAAGTGCAGACTGCAGCTGAGTATTGTCCTCGGTTGCAGAGCCGTCCGAGGCGTACATGACGCCCAATGTACTGACCACGAGTTCCTTGGCCACGACACCGGACAGAAGGCTGATGTCCATCTTCCAGCTGAAACCGAGAGGCTCCAGGACCGGAGAAACCGCCTTTCCAAACTGACCGATGTAGGAATGTTCCTGCTGGTAGGCCTCGCCTTTGTCCGAGCGAGGGAAATAACCAAGGCACCAAATCACTACTGAGCCGACCAGAATGGTCGTAGCCATCTTCTCCAGATACTGCTTGCCCTTCTCCCAAGTATGGCGCCAGACAGCCTTGCCCGTCGGAACACGATATGGCGGAAGTTCCATTACGAACGGGAGATTGTCCTCCTTGATGAATTTGCTCAGGATGGCAGCCGAGAGGATGGCGAACAGTATTCCGAGAAAATATATTCCCAGCAGGGCCAAGGCGGAACTGCGAGGGAAGAAGGCCCCGGCGAGCAGGACGAAGATAGGGAGCCGGCCTGCGCACGACATGAATGGAATTATGGCTATGGTAATCAGCCTGCTCTTCCGACTCTCTATCGCCCTGGTCGCCATTATGGCAGGCACGTTGCAGCCGAATCCCATCACCATCGGGATGAAGGACTTGCCATGCAGGCCGATCCTGTGCATCAGCCTGTCCATGATGAAAGCCGCCCGCGCCATGTACCCAGTGTCTTCCATTATCGAAAGGAAGAAATAGAGTATCAATATGTTAGGCAGGAACACCAGCACACTGCCGACTCCTGCTATGATTCCGTCCACCACGAGATCCTTGAGCCACCCCTCCTTCATGAAGGACGACACGAATTCACCGAACTTGCCGACCAGGAAGTCTATCCAGTTCATCGGATAGTTTCCCAGGGAGAACGTAGCCTGGAAGATAAGGTAAAGGATGACTATGAATATCGGGAAGGCGGCCCACTTGTTGGTGACCACCGAATCTATCTTCTCTGTCCAGGATTTATCTCCGACAGGCTCTATGTGCCGGACATAAGTCTTGGAAAGGATGTCGTGGATGAAATTGTATCTCTGCTCGATCTTGCTGGAATCCGAGTCGTCCCCTTCGATGATCTTGTCGATCGAAACCGGCTCGTCCGACACAGGATTGTCATACAATTCCATGACCGTGTCAAGGAGCTCCGGAATGCCTTCTCCCGTCCTTCCGACGGTCGGACACACCGGCATTCCGAGCAGTCGGCCGAGCTTCTTGGTGTCTATCCTGTCTCCCCTGGCCTTGAGTTCGTCGTACATGTTGAGCGCCATCACGGTCCTGAGGTTCATGTCCCTGACCTGGGTGGTGAGGTACAGGTTCCTTTCAAGATTGGAGGCATCCACCACGTTGATGACCACGTCCGGAGTGTTCTCGGCAAGATTGTCCCTCACATACTTTTCCTCCGGAGAGAACGCGGAAAGGGAATATGTCCCGGGAAGGTCCACAAAAACTATCTTCCTGCCCTTCCATTCAAAACGGCCTTCCTTGGCGTCCACCGTGACTCCGCTGTAGTTTCCCACGTGTTCATGGCTGCCTGAAGCGAGGTTGAAGATGGAAGTCTTGCCGCAGTTCGGATTGCCTACCAGGGCGACACGGATGGCGTGATAGGCCTTTTCGTTGTATTCCTCCTCGGAAGTAACCTCGATCAAAGCCGCCTCTTCGCGACGAAGGGACACCTTGTAGCCCATGATCTCATATTCAACGGGATCTTTCAGAGGGGCGTTCATGATCACCTGGACTTTCTTGCCCGGGACAAAACCCATCTCGATGAGTCTCTTCTGGAAACTCCCTTTTCCTCCGACCTTCTCTACTACGCCGGACGCACCTGTCTGCAGCTCTGATAATTTCATTGGTGCAAAGATAATTACACTGGACGGAGGAAGCAATAACCATTAATTGGTAGGATATGCGGACAGATAGCCATTAATAGTGGTAGTCCTTATTTATATTTTTACGATATTTGTAAGAATTATGTAAGAATATCGGCTGATGACAGAAAAGAACATCATGGTCTTGACCGCCAGGTCGGAAGGTCCGCTGGAAGTCCAGTGCAAGGACATCATTGACCAGATCGAGAATCCTCTCACTACGCTCGGGATAGTGTTTTTCCACGATGCCGGGAATCTTGAGGAATACTTGGAAAAAGACAGGATACTGCAGGAAGTCTGCAAGGAATATCTCGGCGAAGACAAACCCCTTGTAAGTTTCGTAGCACAGGCTCCGGTGGACGGAAGGCTGACCGCAGAAGTGTTCTCCATCAAAGGCGCGGGAGAGATAGAGTGTAACGGAGACTACCTGCTGGTGGTCACTCCGGAAGGGACCGAACTTATCTCCCAGGGAATCCATTATCCGCATGAAGGAGATATCGGGCAGCAGAGTGCCAAGGTTTTCTCAAGGATCAAAGAGATACTTGATGCAGAAGGCTTTGCTCCTTCAGACATTGTACGTCAGTGGAATTACATCGAGAATATCACCAAAGTGTATGACGGCCTGCAGAACTACCAGATGTTCAACGATGCCAGGTCCGAATTCTACAAGGACGCTGACTGGAGCCGCGGCTACCCTGCGGCGACCGGAATCGGCTGCTCAGCCGGCGGAGTCATGGTCAGCATATATGCAGTGAAAGACAACTCCGTAGAAAGCAAGCCGATCGACAATCCGATCCAGGTCCCTGCTCACAAGTACTCCGGCAAGGTGCTGGAAGCCGGCCGTCAGGAAGTCCGCACGACCCCCAAGTTCGAAAGGGCCAGGCTGCTTGGAGATACAGTCTTCGTCTCGGGCACTGCGGCGATAAAAGGCGAGAACAGCGAGTTCTCCAAAGATGCCGAAGTCCAGAGCGACAGCCTTATCGATGTTGTAGAGCATCTCGTAGCTCCGGAAAACATCGCTTCAGGATGCAAGAGATTCGGTTTCGAAATGGTCAGGGTATATGTAAAGTACCCTGATGACACCTCGATCATCAAGGAATGTCTTGAAAATCATTGGAAAGGAGTGCCGATGCATTTCCTAATCGCCGACATCTGCCGCCCGGAACTGCTGCTTGAACTTGAAGGAATAGGAAAGGCAGTCTAAGGATATGGAAGGCGGGAAAAGATTCCTGGAATGCTGTTGCACCAGCATCGAGGAAGCTCTCGAGGCCGAAGCCGGGGGAGCATCCCGCATCGAACTATGCGCCGACCTTTCCTGCGGCGGAGTTACTCCAGAGCGTGAAACCATCGAAAAGACCATCTCCAAAGTCAAGATTCCGGTCAACGTACTGGTACGCCCGAGAGGAGGGAATTTCGTATATTCAGAAGAAGAAATCAGCCGGATGGCAGAAGACATCCGCGTCTGCAAGTCATTGGGAGCCAACGCGGTAGTAATCGGCGTGCTGGATGAAGAAGGAAATGTCGACACCGGAGCGATGCGGTTCCTGATGGAGAAGGCGGAAGGGATGGAGGTAACCTTCCACAGAGCCTTCGACGAATGCAAGGACCCTTTCAAGGCTCTCGAAGACATAATAGCCCTTGGCTGCAACCGTATCCTTACCGCAGGCCATGCCGGGAATGTCAACGATGGGATGGATACCCTGAAAAAGCTGAACGAGGCCGCTGATGGGAGGATCACCATCCTGGCCGGCTCGGGAGTAAGGCCCGCCAACATAGCCAGTCTTGAAGAATATACTGGGATAAAGGAGTTCCATTCCTCATCCCACGGGCCGGAAGGAACCACCTCAAGGGAAACTGTCTCGAAGATGGTTGACAAGGGGAATGAAGTTCCTCTTTGGAAGATATTCCTGGTGTTCGCAAAGATAGGAGCTTTCACCATCGGCGGAGGCTACGCCATGATTCCGATCATCCGGGACGAGCTGGTTAAGAGAGACTGGCTGACCGACGAAGAACTTCCTGACATCATAGCTCTTGCGCAGTCGGCTCCCGGAGTCCTGGCAGTGAACATGTCCATATTCGCAGGCCACAAGATGCGTGGGACGAAGGGCAGCATAGCGGCCACCCTCGGGTCAATACTCCCCTCCTTCGTAATAATCCTGCTGATTGCGATGGTATTTTCGGGGTACAAGGACAACCCGGTGATAGAAAGGATATTCAAAGGCATCCGCCCGGTGGTGGTCTCGCTGATAATAGTCCCGATGGTCAACATGGCCAGGAAAGGGAACAAGACCTGGTGGGCATGGCTGATTTCAGTCCTGACGCTGGTGGCAGTGGCCTTCCTGGGATTCTCCCCTATTTGGATCCTGCTGGTGCTCATAGTGCTTGCAGTGATATCCACGATGTACAAGGAAAGGAGGTCGAGCCATGGTTGATCCGACACTCTTCCTGCAACTTTTCATGGTGTTCTTCGTCATCGGGATGTTCACATTCGGCGGAGGTTACGCCATGCTTTCACTCATACAGACGCAGGTCGTAGTGACCCATACTTGGATCACTGAAAGCGCTTTCACGGACATCGTGGCCATCTCCCAGATGACCCCGGGTCCTATCGGAATCAACTGCGCCACCTATGTTGGCTACGAGGTGCTGCACAACGCCGGAGCAAGCCACATGGTCAGCATCCTGGGATCGGCTACCGCCACACTGGCGGTGGTCCTGCCATCCTTCCTGATCGTCCTCACTATGGTGAAATTCTACACCAAGTTCAAGGAAAACAAGGTCTTCGAGGGTGTAATGGGCTGGCTCAGGCCTGCGGTGGTGGGACTCATAGGTGCAGCCGGACTGATACTCATGTTCAAGGTTTCCTGGGACGGGACTCCCCTTTTCTCCGGATTCAACTTCGACGTGGTGAAGGAGAATTTCCCTGACTGGAGCAGTTGGGTGCTGTTCGCGGCCGCCGTGGTCGCTTCCCTGTGCTTCAAGGTCGGACCGATCCCGATCATCCTGGCAGGAGGCCTGCTGGGGCTGTTGATCTACTGACGATGCGAAAAATGACAAATTATATTCGAATATGAAAAGATTAGTAACACTTATCAGCCTTGTGATGCTCCTCCTGCCTTTGAGCCTCCAGGCCAAAAAGCAGGAGACCGTCATCAACGTGATTCCCAATCCGTTGAGCATAGAGATCGGGAAGGGTAGTTTCAAGGCTTCAGGCGCCAACTTCAACTGCGATCCGAACATCGACGCAAAGAGCCAGAAAGTCATCAAAGAGTTTGCCGACAAGATCACATTCATCAGCGGCAGGACCTGCTCCTTCGCCGTTCCGCTCGGACTTGCGAATTCTTTCCAGAACGGGAAGATGAAAGGATTTGTCTTCCTGCGGGACGATTCTCTCGCTCCTGAGGAATATTCAATCGAAATCCAGAAGAAATATTGCCTCGTCAAGGCTTCTTCCCGTGCGGGTTTCCTCCATTCGATAGCCACGCTCAAGCAGCTGACGAGCAATGCCATATTCGGGACCCGAGTCGATGCCAACGAGACATTCCTCTTACCTTGCGTGAAGATCCAAGACAAGCCGAGGTTTGCCTACAGGGGGATGCACCTTGACTGCTCGAGGCATTTCTTCTCCGTCCAGGAGGTCAAGAAGTACCTTGATGTGATGGCTTTGCACAAGCTCAACCGCTTCCACTGGCACCTGACTGACGACCAGGGCTGGCGTGCCGAAATCAAGAAATATCCGAGGCTCACCGAGGTCGGAGCTTTCAGGAACGGTACGGTGGTCAAGAAAGACTGGAACAGCAACGACGGTGTCCGCTACGGTGGTTACTATACCCAGGAGCAGATGAGGGACATCGTGGCCTATGCAGAGTCCCTCGGAATCACGGTAATCCCTGAAATCGACCTTCCGGGACACATGATGGGAGCCCTTGCAGCCTACCCGCACCTGGGATGCACCGGCGGACCTTACGAAGTCTGGACCCGCTGGGGAATATCGGACCAGGTCCTCTGCCCGGGCAAGGAAGACATGTTCAAGTTCCTGGAGGACGTGTTCACCGAGCTGATGGACATCTTCCCTTCAGAATACATCCACATCGGAGGAGACGAATGCCCGAAGTCCGAGTGGGAGAAATGCCCTGAGTGCCAGGCTCGCATCAAGGAACTGGGCATAAAGGCCACCAAGGGCCACACGGCGGAGCAGTACCTCCAGAACTATGTCACCGCCAGGGTGCAGAAATTCCTGAACGACCATGGCCGCAAGATCATCGGCTGGGACGAGATCCTGGAAGGAGATCTTGCCAAGGGTGCCACGGTGATGTCCTGGCGAGGTGTCAAGGGCGGAATCCAGGCCTCTTCGATGGGCTTCGACGTCATCATGACTCCGAACACATATTGCTACTTCGACTACTACCAGTCCCAGGACATGGAGAAGGAACCTTTCGGAATAGGAGGAGACCTTCCGCTTGAGAAAGTCTATGGATATGAGCCTCTGGAGGGCCTGGATGCGGAGCAGCAAAAACACATCCTCGGAGTACAGGCCAATCTCTGGACCGAATACATAGCCACTCCGGAGCATCTTGAATACATGCTTCTCCCTCGCCTGGATGCCCTCAGCGAGATCCAGTGGTGCGATCCTTCCAAGAAAGACCTGGAGAGGTTCAAGACCGCCTTGAAGGACAATCTCTTCAAGATCTATGACACCATGGGCTACAATTACCGCAACTTCTGATAATCAATGAATATGAAAAGACATCTTCTCAGAGCTTTCGCCTGCTTCGCTGCAGCGGCGATGGTTCTCGGCTGCCAGAGCGCAGCCAAAAAGGCAGCAAAGGAAGCAGCCGAAGCAGCTGCTGCAGAACAGGCAAGGCAGGATTCGATAGCAGCAGCCCTGCAGGCCCAGAAGGAAAAGACCGCCCAGGAAATCATGGCTAAGCTTCCGGAAGAGCCGATATTCGACATCCAGACCAATCTCGGTACGATCAAGGTAAAGTTGTATTCAAAGACCCCGAAACATCGCGACAACTTCGCAAAACTGGCTCTCACAGGCTACTATGACGGACTCCTCTTCCACAGGGTCATCAACAATTTCATGATCCAGGGCGGAGACCCTAATACCAAGAACCTTACCGATGAAGGCAAGGCCACCTGGGGACAGGGCGGTCCCGGTTACACCATTCCGGCCGAGTTCGTGCCTGAATACAAGCACAAGAAGGGAGCTCTCGCCGCCGCCCGTCGCGGTGACGTGGCCAACCCTAAGAAAGAATCATCAGGCTCTCAGTTCTATCTGGTACACAATCCTGAGACATGCGCTCAACTCGACGGAGAGTACACCGTTTTCGGTGAGACCATCCAGGGCCTTGACATAATCGACAGGATCGCATCTGTCGCCACAGAGGAGAACGACAGACCTAAGATGAATGTCAAAATCGAGAAGATTACCATCGACAAGAGCTGCTTGCCGGAGGAGTAACTTTGATTTTTGCTA
This sequence comes from Candidatus Cryptobacteroides sp., assembly GCA_045224215.1. Classification (GTDB taxonomy): domain Bacteria; phylum Bacteroidota; class Bacteroidia; order Bacteroidales; family UBA932; genus Cryptobacteroides. The sequence continues at coordinate 10,399 of JBGVAE010000034.1, forward strand.
CACAAGGTTATCAAAAGGAAAGAAGCCAGTTCCTTTTAGACGAAAAAGACTGTCCCTTTTGAGAAAACGGTCGATGCATAATTGCCTGTGGCATCGAAATTGCAGATGAATTGCATTGAATAGTTTTTTCATAGGTTAAGTTTTAGGTTAGAATTGCGAACGCCGCTTGCTGGGAAGCACGCGGCGTTCATCTTGTTTGGAATAGTTGTAAACTATACGCAACTTAGAATTTTGATAAATTAGCGTTCCGGCGGACTCATCCTGCGGCGAGCTTCCTTGATGCCAAGTTCAATGTTCTTTATCAAGGCTTCCGAGCTGTAAGTAGCTCCGGAGACAGCATCCAGCTTCACATCCTCAGCCTCCTTGAGAGTTTTCCCGATGAGCCTTGAAAACAGTCCGCTGTCCAGTACCAGTTGCAGGAATCTCGGAGTCTCAGTGTTTGGCAAGACTTTGATTCCGGATATCTTTCCCCCCACGACGGATATCTCCACCGGAGTAGGACCATCAAACCCGATTATATCTTCTCCAAGGCTTGTGGTGTTGACAATCAATGTATCCTGTGCCGACGCGATTCCTTGGGACAAGAATAAGGTAATCGCCAGGAAAATGAATATCCTTTTCATTCTGATTCGAACAATCCGGCCCGAAAAGGATATTCCGGACCGGATCATCATTCCTTACAATCCTATGATTAGTCGCTGAGGGAGTAACGGCGGAAAGCAACCACCTTAGCCTCAGGATCTACAGACTTGATGTAAGCAGCAACGGAAACCTTGTCGTCGGACTGGACGAAATCCTGGTTCTCGAGGGTGTTCTCCTTGAGGAACTTCTGGACACGGCCGTTGGCGATGTTCTGGATCATCTGCTCAGGAAGGTTTGCAGCCTTCTCTTCGCTGACGGTCTTGATGATCTCGCGAGCCTGTGCAGCCTGCTCAGGAGTGATCCAACCCTTGGCGGTGTTGGACTCGATGTGATCCTCGCTGTCAACATGTGCAGGGTTGATGCCGACCTTCTTCAGGGCTGCATCTACTGCCTTCTGGACCTGCTCGTCCTTGGTCTTCTGGATAGCGACGGTGCGCTCGTTGTCGATGACCTCCTTAGGGCACTCAGCCTCGGAGACAGCGACAGGGTTCATTGCGGTAACCTGCTGGGCAATAGCCCTGCCAAGCTCCTCAGGAACTTCCTTGTTGAAGGAAACGATAGCGCCAAGCTTTCCGTTGAAGTGGACATACTGTCCTACGAACGGAGCCTGGAGTGCTGCGTAATATGCAAGGACATGCTTCTCGCCGGTCTTACCAGTCTGGGCGGAGATTTCCTCCTCCACGGTGTGGCCGTTGGAGCACTTGCAAGCCTTGAGAGCCTCTGCGTCAGCTGGGAAAGCAGCGATTGCTGCGTCAGCGATCTCAGCGGCGAGGGCCTTGAAATCAGGAGTTGCAGACACGAAGTCGGTCTCGCAGCCAAGGCATACGATGATGGCCTTGTCGCCGTTGGTACGGACGAGGACTGCGCCTTCGGAAGTCTCACGGTCAGCCCTCTTGGCAGCCACGAGCTTACCCTTCTCACGGATGATTCCGACAGCCTTCTGGAAGTCGCCTTCAGCCTCAATGAGAGCCTTCTTGCAATCCATCATGCCGGCAGACGTCATCTGACGAAGTTTCATTACGTCTTTAGCGGTGATTTCCATATCTGTGATCTTTATTCGTTCAACGGAGTTTATTCAGCCTTAGGTGCTTCCTCGACAGGAGCCTCTTCCACTGGTGCAGGAGCGGCAGCCTCAGCCTCTACATCGACCGGCTTCGCACTCTTGCGGGCGCGGAGCTTCTTTCCGGTAGGGTTGGCGAGGGCCTCGCCTTCAGCGGTCTCTTCGCTGACTTCCTTCTCCTTCTCGAGCTTCCTTTCGTTGAGGCCTTCTTCGATGGCCTGGCAAAGGATGTTCATTACGAGTTCGATGGACTTGGTGGCGTCGTCGTTGGCCGGTATTACGTAATCAATAGGGGTAGGATCGCAACATGTATCAACCATTGCGAATACCGGAATATTGAGGCGGTTGGCCTCCTTGACGGCGTTGGCTTCCTTCTGGATGTCAACTACGAAAAGGGCTGATGGGAGACGGCTCATGTCCCTGATGGAACCGAGGTTCTTCTCCAGCTTCTCTCTCTGACGGTCGATCTGCAGACGCTCTCTCTTAGCGAGCTTCTCGAAAGTACCGTCTTCCTTCATCTTGTCGATGGTGTTCATCTTCTTGACAGCCTTGCGGATGGTCGGGAAGTTGGTAAGCATACCGCCGGCCCAGCGCTCGGTTATCGATGGCATGTTGACTGCCGTTGCCTTCTCAGCAACGATCTCTTTCGCCTGCTTCTTGGTGGCGACGAAGAGGATCTTGCGGCCTGAGCGCGCAAGTTCTTTCATTGCATCGGCAGCCTCGTCTATCTTGACGATGGTCTTGTGCAGGTCGATGATGTGGATCCCGTTCTTCTGGTCGAAGATGTAAGGGGCCATCTTAGGGTTCCATTTCCTGGCCAAGTGACCGAAATGTACTCCTGCATCAAGAAGTTCTTGGAAATTTGTGCGTGGCATTTTAAATGTCTTTTTTCTTTTTAATAACTCTTTTCTTCAATCTCCGGGTAGTGGCCTGGCCAGTCCCAGGGATTTTCCGCAGTCTCGGCATCCTTGCCAATAGGGCCGGATTGTTTGCACCGGACTGTGCATTTTTACATAAATCAGCTCTGTCAGCTGCAGCAAACTAACGCTTGCTGAACTGGAAGCGTGCGCGTGCACTTGGCTGACCCGGCTTCTTTCTTTCCACCTCGCGGGCGTCACGTGTCAGGAAGCCTTCGGCCTTCAGGGCTGAACGGTAAGCCTCACGGTCGAGGTCGCTCAGGGCGCGGGAGATTCCGAGCCTGATGGCCTCAGCCTGACCTTTGGTACCGCCGCCAACGACATTGACCTTGATGTCAAACTGACCTTCGGTCTTCGTGACTGCGAAAGGCTGGTTCACGATGTAACGGAGGGACTCCTCTGCGAAGTAATCTTCGACGGTGCGACCGTTGATGGTGATGTTGCCTTTCCCTTCTGCGAGATAAACACGGGCTACAGCTGATTTACGTCTTCCAAGGGCGTTGATCTGTTTCATTTGCTCCGTTAGATTTCGTTCAACTTAATTTCTCTAGGGTTCTGCGCCTGGTGCGGATGCTCAGGACCTGCGTAAACATACAGGTTGTCCAGAAGCTTTGCGCCAAGACGGGTCTTAGGGAGCATCCCTTTTACGGACCTCCTCACGAGTTCAGCAGGCCTCTTTGCGAGGATCTCCTTCGGAGTCGTGAAACGCTGGCCGCCCGGATAACCGGTGTAGCGAGTGTAAACACGATCAGTCATCTTGTCTCCCTTGAGGGCAACCTTCTCGGCGTTGATGACGATGACGTTGTCACCGCAGTCAACATGAGGAGTAAACCCTGGCTTGGTCTTTCCGCGAAGGACAAGAGCAACCCTGGAAGCAAGACGTCCGAGTGCCAGATCCGTGGCATCGATAACGACCCACTCTTTGTTCACAGTCGCCTTGTTGAGCGATACTGTTTTGTAGCTAAGTGTGTCCACTGTCTTGATCTTTAATGGTTTAACTAATAATAATTGCGATCCCTACACATTATAGGGGTCGCAAAGGTAGGAATTTTTTTCTATTTTTGCAAAAACTAAGTTCAGCAGAATGAGAATAGGCAAAATAGACCTCGGCGAGAAGCCGGTGCTGCTGGCCCCGATGGAGGATGTCACTGACGCCTCCTTCAGGGGAATATGCAGGGAGCAGGGCGCAGACATGGTCTATACGGAGTTCATCCCGGCCGAAGGGCTGATAAGGGATGCCAGGAAAGCCTATGCGAAACTGCTCACTTCTGAAGAAGAATCACCTATAGGAATACAGATCTACGGGAGCGACCCGGATGCCATGGTAGAGGCCGCCAGGATGGCTGACAGGGCACAGGAAATCGTTGGGGGACACGGCTGCGACCTGATAGACATCAATTTCGGCTGCCCGGTCAGCAAGATCGCAGGACGAGGAGCGGGTTCCGGGATGATGAAGGATCCGGACAAGATGGTGATGATCACCAAAAGAATCGTAGAGGCTGTAAGCAAGCCAGTTACGGTCAAGACAAGGCTCGGCTGGGATGACAAGTCCAAGATCATTGTGGAGCTGGCCGAGAGGCTCCAGGACACGGGAATACAGGCTCTTACCATCCATGGGCGCACGCGGTGCCAGATGTACAAGGGCGAGGCGGACTGGACCCTCATCGGAGAAGTCAAGGCCAACCCGAGGATGCATATTCCCATAATAGGGAACGGAGACATCAATTCCGCCGTCAAGGCGGGGGAATATTTCGACAGGTACGGGGTGGACGGGATCATGGTTGCAAGGGCCTCCTTCGGCCGGCCTTGGATATTCAAGGAAATAAAGCATTACCTTGCCACGGGAGAAGAGCTTCCGCCCCTGGGAGTGAGGGAAAGGGTGGAACTTGCCAAAAGGCACTTGCAGCTTTCCCTGGACTTGAAAGGAATCCCGACCGGGGTATATGAGATGAGGCGGCATCTGAGCTGCTATTTCAAGGGGCTGCCGGATTTCAAGGAGACGAGGATGCGCCTCGTGACGGAAAACGATCCGCAGGAAGTATTCCGCATCCTGGATCAAATCGCAGAAAAATGGGGAGAAACCCAAATTTCCGAATCAAGCAGTGTCTACGGCCTGTAATTTTTCGTATCTTTGAATCATTAGTGTCCGGTAACTAAATTCCTATTATTTACATTCAATGCCACCACAATGGAACGATTAAGGAAATATATCATTATTACTACCTTGATTTTTATTTGTCACCGACTGGGAGCACAGGAGGTCAAGTTACCGCGTTCTGTCCTTGATATTGATGTCGATCTCTCCACTTCAATGCTAGAAAATGAACGTTTGACAGGGATAATGATTTCAGTGCCACCTGGTTATTCTGCAATTGAAGACTGGCTTATCATCGGAGGGAACAGGAATGAGGATGGGATACCCTCACAAGCATTCGGCTGCAGGTACTTGATGCTAAGCAGTGATGGAAAAGCATTGATTGCAATTGGACATTCAATACCTGTTGTCTTTTCCGGACTGGATGATAATTTTAGAAAGCGACTGGAGGAATTGACTCGCAGGATAACAGTCAGTTCAGATTCTACCCCTCCAGAATTAACGACTTTGTCAGGAGAGTGGGTAAAAAAAGCTTTTGAGGCAGATTCTCTATTCATTTACGAAGCTCCTACGGAAATAACTCTCTATCAAATAATTAGCGGCAATTATTCAGAACCGGAGATAGAGTCTATACGTAAAAGCAGGTATCCATATTGTGATATGATACGTCTTTCTACAAAGGAGGGGTGGTATCTAGATATGGCCATAATGCTTTGCGAGGAAGGCAAGGAGTACTTGCCATGCTATATAGAACAACTTTCCGGCAATGTCCGATTCAACAGGGAGCGAATGCGCGAAATATGGCAGGTAAAATAATTGAACGGCCTGTAATTTTTCGTATCTTTGCATCCTATGCTTGACAAGGTCATTCTGGCACCATATTATCTCACCCTGAAGCTGCGGCACACCCTGTACGACCACGGCATATTCAAGGTCAGCAAATGCGAAGTCCCCACGATCTGCGTGGGTAACATCACCGCTGGCGGCACCGGTAAAACCCCTCATACTGAAATGATACTCAGGACTTTGCTAAAGAGCGAAGACTGGGCTTTCAGCAATGTCGCAGTGCTCTCAAGGGGGCACAAGCGCGAATCCAGGGGGTTCCAGATCGTCGAGCGGGAAGGCTCCGTCAGGGAATATGGGGACGAACCTCTCCAGATAAAGAAGAAGTTCCCGGCCGTCACCGTGGCCGTGGACAGGCACAGGGTGAAGGGATGCGACATCCTCTGCCATCCGGAAAAACTGAAGACCGAGAAAAGGGCTCGCAACTGCGCCGATGCCCAGATTGAACCTTCAGACCTCATCGTCCTGGACGACGCATTCCAGTACAGGTCCCTCAAGGCATATTTCAACATCGTCCTGGTGGATTACAACCGCCCGACCTACAAGGACAAGCTCCTGCCGTTCGGAAGGCTCAGGGATCTCCCTCAGAGGCTCCACGCAGCGGACGTGATCATTGTCACCAAGTGCCCTGCATACTTGGAAGACGAGCAGAAAGCCCAATGGGCCAGGGCCTTCGGATTGAAGGACTATGATGTCGAGACCTGCCGCGGCACCGACAGGAAGGGCGCCGTCAAGATGTTGCTCTTCACCACCATCTGGTACAATTCCCTGCAGCCGATCTTCGAAGAGGCGGATCCCAGGTACGCATATTCCCAGAAACTGGTGCTCTTCTCCGGCATTGCCAAGGACACTCCGCTGAGGATGTACCTGAGCGACGAGCACAAGATCGTAAAGCATTTCCGCTTCGCCGACCACCACAACTACAAGAAGGCGGACATCAACAAGATCATGAGGGCGGTCAGGGAGCATCCGACCGCAGTCGTCGCCACGACAGAGAAGGACAGCCAGAGGCTCCTTGACTATCCCAGGATCCCGAAGGAGCTCAAGGTCAGGCTATTCGACGTCCCTATCGAAGTCGGATTCCTGTCTGAACACGAAAAAGCGGTCTTCGAGGAAACCCTGATGACCGCTCTTGCAAATTTCCGGAAGGATTATTGATCCTCCCCTAGTAGATATTGTCCTTTACCGACTGCGGGATAGATGTCTTGCGGTAGTTGTCCGTTTCGGAACCACCCGAAGGGGTCAGGGTCATCTGGTCGCCTTCAACCGTCACGGTGTAGATGCTGCCCCAGGCCTTGCCGTTGTCGTAAGTCCCGGAAAGGGATTCTCCTGAAAGCTGGTACGTCCCTTTGAAATAGGTGTAACGGCCTTCTCCGATCTTCTGGTAAAGTTCGAAAGTCTTTTCCGCTGTGAAATTGATGTACACCGCCACCTGGGTTCCGCCGATGGAAGCGCTCCTTGTGGTAATCGAAGTAAGTTCCCATTCACCGGTCACGTCGAGAGCCTTGACAGGATTCTCCTTGTTGTGGCCACCGCAGCCGACCAGCATAAGCACTGCCGCTGCCAATATTGCTAAACGTTTGAGCATCATAACCAACCTCCTGTTCCGTTGCCACCGTCAACCTCGCGGGTGACAAGTGAGATTTCCTGTTCGAGTTTCATTCCGCCCGGAGGATTGCTTCCTCCTCCGACGTGGTCACCGCCACCGACAGCATCGACATATATCTTGCCGGATCCGATCTTGGTCGGATGAATATAGAGTCTTCCGAACTGTACGTAGGCGTAGCACTCCCCTTCCGGAACCGGAACGTACTTGCCGCTGGTCGTGCCGGAAATCTTCTGGAGCCCAAGGGCGTCGATCGTAGCCTGAGGAACCTGGACATCCAGGTAGGTAAGGCTCACGGAAGCGGTTCCGAAAACGGAAGAAATGTCTATGTACTGAGATTTACCGGTAGTAGCGGTAAGGCACGGAGTACCTTCGATCTTCATCATAAGCCGCCATGCGTCGATCATACCCGTACCCATCTGATGGTAGTATGGTGCCATGAAAAGTTCTGAGTGACCGTAGGCATAGGTCTTGGAAGCCTTGCTGCCGATCTTCTGGTCGATGTCGTTGACGGAAGCGAGGATCATCCTCTTGAACTCGTCGCGGGTGAACTTTTTGCCGAGCTGCTTTGCATAGGAAAGGGCAAGGGCGACTACCCCGGAAACGTGCGGGCAAGCCATAGAGGTGCCTTGCATGTAGCCATAATCCAATCCGCTCCTGCTTCCGGTCTCGCCGAGCTCGACGAGTTCCGAAGGAAGGGTAGAAAGGACCATGGACTTGAATGAACCGGAGACATGGTAAGCTTCCCCACCGGGAGCGGAGATGTTGCATCCAGGACCGTAGTTGGTGTAGTACGCAGGAAGGCCGTCCGGGCCGAAGGCGGAAACCGAGATGACGTCATAGAATGCACCCGGATAATGGGCATAGTCGTGAGCCTCGTTTCCTGCCGCGAATATGGCTATGTTGCCGTCAAGGACATCATTGTTCCTGCAAGACTCGAAATAGTGGACAGCATCGATCTCCATGGACCCGACCGACCTTATGTAAGCATCGTCGGAAGAGAACGCAGAAGTATAACCGAACGAGCATGAAATAACTGAGGCTCCCATGTCGGCTGCATACTTGATGGCACGCGAAACGGTCGACGCAGATCCTCCGCTCCTGCCGGAAAAGATCTGGCAGGACATGATCCTGCATCCATCTCCGGATCCGGAACCACCGGCAATGCCGCACACTCCCTTACCGTTGTTGTTCACGGCAGCGATAGTGCCCGCGCAATGGGTCCCGTGACCGCTGTCACCGTTGCCCTGCGAATCGGCATCATCCCAACTGATGGCTCCGTTCTTCACGAAGTTATATCCATAGACGTCGTCGATGTAACCATTTCCATCGTCATCAACTCCGTTGCCTGGGATCTCCTTGCTATTGACCCACATATTTGCCTGAAGGTCAGGATGGGAGTACTTGACTCCCTCATCGACCACGGCCACTATTATCGAAGGGTCTCCGCAAGTGAGATTGGCCCAGACGTCGCTGACATTGACGTCAGCGCCGGTCATGGATGTCCTTGAAATGCTGGCATTGCCACCGTTCTTGTAATGCCATTGGTTTACAAGCATCGGGTCGTTGAATGTCTGTGCCACAGCACGTGTGGATGAAGATGGAACAGGATAGACTGTCCCGTCGTAATCCTTCCTGGCCACAGATTGGTACTCGACCACCTGGACAGATCCGATCTTTGCTATGGAGTTTGCTACAACCTCGATGGAAGTCCCGTCTTCAACCTTGGCTTCGTACCAGCGGTCAAGCCCGAAACGGGCCTCAAGCTCCTCCTTGCCTGGAGTACTAGGGAACACGCGCTGCAGGGATACTCCCTTCTGCGCCTCGATATCAGAGATTTCAGCTGGGGTAGGCACCTCAGCGAACTTCACGGCCAAGACATCCTCCAGTATCTCGTCACCCAGACGGACTATCGGAGCCGTTTGGGGCTCGTCATTCTCAAAAGCTCCGTCACGATTGCAAGAGAACAATCCTAGCAAAGCCAGAGAGAAGATGGTTAATTTGAAGTATTTCATTTATTTCCTTTTTACGACAAGAGGCCCGGTGACGGTGCGCCGGGTCTCATGTGTCGCATTATCAATAGTTTGTACTATTTTACAGTAGAGATACGTGATTCTCTCAGGGCATGGCCTGCCTTCGCATTCCTGTCGTAGGAAACGGAGACCTTTGCATTGACAGCCTGGGCGTCACGCTCGAACTTCATAGTCCCGACGGCCGGAAGCTGGGCGATCCTACCCTTGAAGGAGAAATCTTTCTTAGGAAGAGTGCGGGAAGCGTTCGCAGGAGCGGAAGTCTGGCTTGCGCTGGAATTGAAGACCAGCTTGAAGGCGCCGTTCATGTTGGCGTAGTACCTGATCGCTCCATCGAAACCGCAAAGCATACCCTTGGTCGGGAAGGTGATGACACCATCCTTCAGGGAACCTTCGGAGAAGTGCTTGCCGTTATAGATGGAAGTAACCCACATCCAGCCATCAGAGGAAAGCCGGCACCCATATTCCTGGGATTCAATAAACACCTTTTCCGGATCGGTAGCATCAATGATGAGTTCCGTATTCTTCCAATAGGTTCCTTCATATTGGGCAAGAGCCTCCTCGGTAGCGCCGAATATCTGAGCAAGCAACGGAAGCTGATAGCCAGTGATCATATACAGTCCAGGTGTAGAAGCCTCTTCAAAGACATCGCAACTGACGGTATATGGAGGGAGCGGATTTTCTTCGTCGTCGAACAGTGTCATAACGTCGTCGGTAAGCTGACCCTTGCCAAGGCTGTTCCATACATAAGGAAGCTTTTCAGTTTTGAAAGTCTCATAAACGAACTTGTCCTCGCTGCCATTAGTAGCCCAAACAACGACTGCATACTCAGTGTTGGCAGCCAAACCAGAGGCAACGTCATAGTAACCGCCTTCACCATTGATAGCAGCAAGCGTTTCCTCACCTACAGCATATTTTTCAGAGTTGTACTTGATAGTACTGAGGAGAGAATTCGACAGCTGGGCAGCTGGAACAACTGCCAAATGAGCCTCTGTGATATCAGAACCATACACTGCGAAAGCGAAAGAAGTGTACTGATCGTAATTGCCAGTCTCGGTGTAACGGACAGGGGTTGCTTCGGTAAGTACGTTGATATCAACTGCATATTCCTCAGTGTCACCAGCTGCGATGTGTCGGAAAGTAGCAGAAGCGTTGTTCTGCGGTTTGTCCTTATCATCATATGCTACCGCAACGATAGTATATTCGGCAGTCTTGTCCATTTCGACACCAAGGGTGGCATACTTGACAGCTTCTTCCTCATCAATCTCGAAATCGGAGAATGTAACTACACCTTCTTCGGTACCGGCTGTGATAGCTTCAATCTTGTAACCAACCTGGGTGGCGGTAAGTTCACCTTCGTATACGGCATACTTGATGTTCGCTACATCTACACCAGCTTCGACATCAATCGGAGTTACTCCATTCTTAGTATAATCAGGATAGAGATCCAACGAATAATCTACGCGGAGGTAACCATCGGCGATAGCGACAGGTGTGCTGTTCTTATAACCATACCAGGATGTTGTTCCGTGGATCCAGTAAGCAGCGTTGAAGATAAATCCACCGTGGCCATCATAGTAGCTAGGGAGGTAGCCATCAGCAGATTTGGTGTACCTTTCATAGGAATTAGCATAGTCACCATTGCTCAAACCCATATCTGCACGCATATGGAAGAAATCTCCCATGTAAATAGGGTTGCCTGAAGAAGTGAAACCGGTATTGGACGGCTCAACTTCAATCCAATCATACTCTACATCATCAACGGTAACTTTCTTGTTGGTATACCACTTGAATTTGAGCTGTACATCGGTTCCGAAAGGACCGGAACCACTAAGGCCATTCCCGGAATAGATGGTCTCGCCACCGCTGGTCTCGCAATAACGGACTCCGTCAACTTCATAATAGTTCAAGTCAACCTTATGGACCTCTTCAAGGAAGTTCATGTCAGTGAAAGTAACCTTGGCATCCGCCTTTCCATCCTCTGTCTTGAAAGTCTTCATCTCAACGATCAAAACAGAGAAATCAAGCGCAATAGCACCCTCATTGTAAAGCGAAGCATACTGATTGTCTTCGATCTGGACGGAGAAAGAGTAATCAACACCGACCTTGGCATTAGGGAAGGTCACGACGAGTTCCGTCTCAGTCTGGCCGTCAGCGAAGTTGATGGTTCCGAAATTGAACACGCCTTCTTCAGATGAAGTAACGGTGTACGGAACGTTGATGGCTCCGGAACTGTTGGTCCTGGAAACCGTGATAGCGACCGAACGGTCCATGGTAGGATCGTAGACATGGCTTCCGCTAGCATCCTGCGTAGGGAAGTAAACACCGTAGCAGCCTGCGACATCCTGTTCGCCAGGGATGTACTCGTACTCCTTGTCCTTGCAGGAAACTGCAATGAAGGAGAAGGCCAGGAGGGCGATTAAAATCCTATATAAATTTTTCATAAGGCAATTCATTTAAATTAGTCAGTTACACCATCACGGAGAGACTTGTTCTCATCGGTGACAGGCTGGTGTCCACCAGTGTTGTCTACGATCGCGAAGTTGGTGTTGAGCTCACCCTGGGAGAATCTCAGAAGGAGATAAGGGTCGTCTGCAGGGAGGTTGAAACGGAATGCGGCAGGCTGGTTGTTGGTGTCGTCATGGAACCTGACGAGCGGCTTGTTCAGACGCTTGCAGTCCTTGATACCGAAGCCTTCGCCCCAGAGCTCGACACGGCGCTGGAACCATATCTCATCGAGAAGTGAAAGACCTCTTTCTGCGACATTGTATTCAGGCTCACGATAGGTCCTCACGAAGTCGGTGAGGATGCTGGTAGCCTGACCAGTGTTACCAAGACGGGCCTGGCACTCTGCCTGGATGAGAATCATCTCCTCAACACGCATCAGAGGCATATCCTCATCGTTGTTGGTAGTACCTACAGTGTAGCAACCGAACTTGACATTGGTGTAAGGGATATAAGGGAGCTTGGCATCTCCACCATCGTCAGCATTTGCCACATCATCGAATCCCGGCCATTTAAGACCTTCAAGCAGAGGGGATTCGAGGTTCTCGTCAACCCACCAGCCCTTACGGACGTCTCCCGCCTGGATCTTGTTATAGAGCAGGGTATTGATGCAGGTATAAACCTGGCAGGCCGGAGCATAACCCCAAGCGGAGAATGAGCGGAGCCAACTGGAAGTAGTAGCATAACGGTAAACGAGAGCCATGTCAGTGGTCATGTCATAGCCCCAGATCCAGTTGTGCTCGCTGATGTCCATGAAGGTTGGCTTGGAGACCTCTTCGATGGTAGCTGGAGTATAGCCTTCAGCTGCAGCAACTGCATCATCATAAGCCTTCTGCCACTCACCCATCTCGAGATATACGCGTGCGCGGAGACCGCGAGCGACGTGCTCGTCGACGAATGCCTTGGATTTGCGTTCGGCACCGGCAAGCTTCTCAACCGCATAGTTGAGATCTTCAAGCATGAAGTCGTAGATTTCCTTGACGGAGGCGCGAGGGTTGTTGGTGAAGTCCTCGGTGTACTCAGTCACAAGCGGAACGCTTGGCTTGTCAGCAGCGACCTGGTAGTTGAACTGGAAATCGGAAACGAGACACCAGTAGGAATATGCCCTCAGGACCTTTGCCTGGGCAAGCATGTTGATCAGGGACTCGTCCTCTGTCTCGCCGATGCTGAGCAGGAAGGTGTTCACGGAACCGATCATGTTATAAGGAGTCCTGTAACGGATGGCAGGGTTACGGTAGTTGGCGTTGCGGGAAGAATACTCACCGCAGACGGAGAACCAGTTGTAACCTGAATCCGGAATGATTGCATCCGGACCCTCAAGATCGTTGCAGAAGAGGATCATCAGGAACTCCCAGTCATCAGGATTGGTGTACATCTTGGTCGGCTGGCCGATAGATGAGAACATTCCGTTGAAAGAAGCGGAAGCCCTGGACGGGACAAGTGCGTTGGTCTCCTGGACCTGGGACGCGAGCATCGTACCGCCCTGCGGCTTGATGTCGTCGATGTCAGAGCAGGATGCTGCGAAGAACGCACCTACGATTGCTATGAGAAATAATTTATTGAGTTTCATATTCTGTAAGCTTTTATAGTTTTCAGATTAGAAAGTGAGAGTCACACCACCGGTGATGGTACGCATAGCGGAATATCCCGAAGTATTGATACCGGAACCGCTGGTCATAAGGCCGATACCCATCGAGAAACGTGGATCCACACCCTTGCGGGCAGAGAAGACAGCGAGGTTTTCACCTGCTACATATACCCTGAGGCCCTTGAGGGCAACCTTCTCTACAAGGCTTCTTGGGAAGGTATAACCGAGGGTTACGTTGTTGATGCTAAGGTAGTTGGAAGAGATAAGGAAGCGGTCGATGGCAGTCTGGGCAACCTGCGTGTCACCGTCCAGACGAGGAACGTCGGTGTCGGTGTTTTCAGGAGTCCAAGCCTTGAGAGCATCCCTGTGCCATGCGGAACCTGTCTGGTCCTGGGTCCACATCAACTGCTGGTAAGAACCGTCATAATACTTGCCACCGAGCTGGAAGCTGCACTGGACGGAGAAGTCGAAGCCGTAGGCGTTGAGCGAAGTACCGAAACCGCCATAGAGCTTAGGAAGGACGGAACCGATCTCGTACTGAGTAGCATCGGAGAAGGTCGTCGTAGTTTCGTCGGACTCAGGTGTGGTGACGTTGCCGTCAGCATCCTTGACCTCGTCGATGTGCTTCCAGTAAAGAGCCTGGCCGGTCTCCTTGTCGACACCAGCATACTTCCTCAGATAAGCCTGGTAGAGGGAACCACCTACTCTGTAGATGGAGCTGGAGCCACGGATACCCTTCTCGGAAACACTCTCATCAAGGGAGAGGATCTTGTTGGTGTAGTGGCTGAGGTTGACGTTCCAGTTCCAGTTGAAGTTCTTGCTCCTGATGATGGTACCGTCGAGGGTGAGCTCGAAACCGTTGTTCCTGATGGAGCCAACGTTCACAGGGATGACACCGGTAGGGTTACCAGCGGAATAAGGAACGTTCTTGGAATAGAGGAGGTCTTCGGTCTTCCTTGAGAACACCTCGAAGGATCCGTTAAGATAGTTGTTGAAAAGTTCGAAGTCGAAACCTGCGTTGAAGGACTTGGAAGTCTCCCAGGTCAGGTTCTCGTTACCCTTGTAGCTGAGGTTGATGGAATACTCACCCGTGGCCTCGTTGTAGGAGTGGGTATACTGGTCGGTGTAAGGGAAGCTACCGATGCTGTCGTTACCCTGCTGACCATAGCTGACCTTGAGCTTGAGCATATCCACCCAACCGACGTTCTGCATGAAGTTCTCCTTGCTGATGAGCCAAGCCCCACCGAAGGACCAGAAGTTACCCCAGCGGTGACCCTTTGCAAAGTGTGAAGAAGCATCACGACGATAGGAAGCGCTGAGGAAGTACTTGCCGTCGTAGTCATACTGGATCCTCGAAAGGAAACCCTCTGTCATATACTGGCTGGTAGAAGAGCTGAGCCGCTTGCCGCTCGTACCGTCAGCATTGTCAAGTTCTCCGTTGGTCGGATCGAAGAGGTGGTCGTTGTAACCCCAGAGACCTGAAGATGTGTATTTGTACTGCTCGTAACCACCGAGGAGTTCGAAGTTGTGGACGTCGGCGATGTGGAACTTGTAGTTGGCGAGATACTGCTGGTTGACTGCGAACATCCTGTCGGCCTGGACATAGGAAGTACCGTCAACTGAAGCTGCGCTACCGAAGATACTGCCAAGGCTGACCTCCCTGTAGTTGGAGCTCGTCATGGAAACGTTGGCGGTAAGGCTGAGGCCCTTTACAGGAGTAAGGATAACTCCACCCTTTCCGGTGATGACGTCCCTGAGGTACTCAGTCTTGTCGTACATATTGTCACGGATAGCGTTACCAACGGTGTTAGGACGCTTGAAGTTCGTGTTGTTGGAGTCGTAAATCACCCTGCCGTTCTCTTCCATGATGGTACCATCTGCGTTCCTCACGTAGAGAGGATAGATAGGACCCATGTTGTTGGCGACGTAGAAAACGTTTCCTGAGGATCCCCAGGAACCGTTGGAACCGTTAGTCTGGGAGTTGGAGTGAGTGAAGTTGAGGCTGGAGGTAACCTTCATCCATTTCTTCACCTGGTAGTCTGCATTGATGAGACCGGTGTAACGCTGATACCTTGAATTTGCGATGATACCGCCGTCATCGAGGTAACCTACGGAACCGTAGTAGTTGAACCTGTCGTTCGCACCGCTCACGGACATGTTGTACTCCTTACGGAAGGAGTTGTGGAAAGTCTCTTTGTACCAGTCATCCGGTGTGTAGTAATACTGACCGTCGGTATAGCCGAGGGTAGCGTTAGGGTTGAGCTTGAAATTCGTACCGACGAGCTTCTGGCCGTCCGGAACTGTATAAACCTGGTAACCGAGACCACCGTTCTTCTCATCGTACAGGGTCTTGTCAGCGAAAGCATAGCTCTCGGCAACGGTATGGCCGGAATAGTAGTACTGGCCATAGAGCCTCCTGTAGAAGAGCTCGTAGTAGGTTGCAGGGTCGTCGATCACATCGTACTGAGGGATGAGTCGGCTGTTGGAACCGAAACGAGCGTCGAGCTTGACGGTAGCATCGCCTGCCTTACCCTTCTTGGTTGTGATGATGATGACACCGTTTGCTCCACGGTGACCGTAGATAGCGGAAGCAGCCGCATCCTTCAGGACTGACATTGACTCGATGTCCTGAGGGTTGATGTTGGAGATGCTGCCGTCGTAAGGTGCGCCGTCGAGGATGATCAGAGGGCTTGAGGAAGCGCTCATGGAACCGATACCGCGGATCCTGATGGAGGAGCTGTTGCTGGTAGGGTCACCGCTTGAAGAAATCATCTGCACGCCAGGAGTAGTACCAGCAAGGGCACTGGTGACGTTGGTAGAGATCTTCTTCTCGATGTCTTCTGACTTGACCATCGTAGCAGATCCCGTGAAGGACTCCTTGGTCGCTGTACCGTAAGCAACTACGATGACGTCGTCAAGGACGTTGTCTGTTGCAAGGGCTACATTGATCACTGCCCTTCCGGCTACCGGAATTTCAAGTGTGTTGTAACCTACGGATGAGAATACGAGGACGGACTTGCTTAAATCCGCTACTCTGATCCGGAAGGTTCCGTCTGCTTCAGAAGAGATACCGTTCATCGTGCCTTTCTCCATGATGGAGGCAAAAGGAATGCCTTCACCAGAAGAAGCGTCGGTCACGACACCGGTAACTTCTCCCCTCTGAGCGAATGCCAGACCTGCACTGACAAGCAGGCCCAGCGCCAAAGCGAAAAATTTTTTACTCATAAGCTTAAACCTTAAACTTAATAATTATTGAATAAATAGCCATTCTATGACGGTTTATGAGATTTCCAATGCGTTTTTCCCGCCCTTGGTAACCAAATGCAACAATAACCGACATACAAAACAAATAATTTTTTTTGAATAAAACAACTATTTGAAACTTCAAATCCTTAATAAAATCGCGAATTTATATCGTTTTATTAAGGTAAAGGACCCGGTTTCGAATCAAAATGACTTCGAAACCGTCATGTCGCAACGATTTAAAAGTTTTAATTTGAAAGTGTGAAAAAAAATTATTGTTCGAGGATTTTGTTCTGTTCTGCCACCGAGGCATCGTGGATCACGTTGAAGAGGGCCCTAACGAAATGCTCGTCAAGTCCATAGTCCTTGCCCTTCTCGATCATTCCCTCAAGAAGGCTGTCCCAGCGGAGAGGCTGGATGATGGCTATGTTGTGGTCTTTCTTGAACTGTCCGATCTTCCTGGAAATGTCCATCCTGGCCCCCAAGGCAATCAGAAGGTTCTCGTCTATGACATCGATATGGGTGCGGAGCTGCTCGATGTTCTCGTTGAATTCCCGGTCGCTCGTGCTTTTGAGACGGACGGTAAGGCTCTCCAGCATGGTCTTGAGATCGGCAGGGACCAGTTGCTGGTCTGCATCGCTCAGTGCGCAGGAAGGATTGCAGTGGGATTCTACCATGAGGCCCTCGAATCCCAGGTCCATCGCTCTCTGGCTCAGAGGCTGTAGGAACTCCCTCGCCCCACCCATGTGACTCGGGTCGGCAAAGAACGGCAGTTCCGGATAACGGGTCCGCAGCTCGACGGCAACCTGCCAGAGAGGCAGGTTCCGGTACGGGATCTTCTGAGTGGTTGAGAATCCGCGGTGGATCACTCCAAGTTTCTTGATCCCGGCCTGATTCAGCCTTTCCAAGGCTCCGATCCACAACCCAAGGTCCGGATTGACAGGATTCTTGACAAGCACGGGCATCTGGGTATCGCGCAGGGCATCTGCGATTTCCTGAACAAGAAATGGGTTAGCTGTGGTCCTGGCCCCGATCCACACCATGTCTATTCCGTATTTCATGCACTCATAGACGTGCTTCTCGCTCGCGACTTCGGTACAAACCTTCATCCCGAATTCCTGCTTGACCCTCTGCAGCCATTTCAGGCCGGGGATTCCTATTCCCTCGAAGCATCCCGGGTGAGTCCTCGGCTTCCATATTCCTGCACGGAAGACGTGGATACCGAAGTCATGAAGGCCCCGGGCCGTTTCCATTACCTGCTCTTCAGACTCCGCGCTGCAAGGTCCTGCCACCACGATGGGCGGTATGCTTTCGTCGAAGAAGTCCCATTCCGAGACGGGGATGAGGTCAAGATGTCTTTCCATATTTATAAATAGGTATTATCTAAGGATTTTCTTTATTCTGTTGGCTTCGTGTATGAGCCTTTCTATCTTCTCGGAATCATATTCCGCAATCGCGTCGCGGAATTCCTTCATCTTTTCGAGATAGGTGTCGATCACGTGAAGGACATTGTCCCGGTTCTGTGTCAGGATAGGCACCCACATGTCGGAAGAGCTCTTGGCAAGACGCACCGTGGAAGAGAAACCACCGGACGCCAGGTCGAAGATGTGCTTTTCATCCTTTTCCTTCTCAAGTACAGTAAGGGCCAGGGCGAAGGAGGTTACGTGGGAAATATGGGACACGTAGGCGGTGTGGACGTCGTGCGAGTCGGCATCCATGTAGATAGGACGCATGGACAGCACATCGTACAATTCCTCGATCTCCCTTACGGCGCGAGGATCGGAATCCTCGGTGTTGGCGAATATGCACGCTCTCCCGTCGAAGAGGTTCGGCATGGCGGCCCAAGGGCCTGAATATTCAGTACCGGCCATAGGATGGGTGGCGACATAACGGCTACGCATTGGATGATAACGTACTGCACGGACTATCTGGCTCTTGGTGGAGCATGTGTCGATGACGATCTTGGAGGAATCACATTTGTCCAGGATTCCGGGCAGCATCTTCACGGCAGCCCCTACCGGAATGGCTATCACTATGATATCGCTCCGGCTCACGCAGTCTTCCAGGTCCACGACCTCGTCACAAAGGCCCATTTTTTCGGCTGCGGCAGCATTCACCGGGTCGGATTCCACACCCAGGAGCGAGTCTGCGTATCCTCTCCTTTTCAAGTCTATGGCCATCGAGCCTCCGATGAGACCGAGTCCTATTACTCCTACCGTCTTCATAATGATAACTTTTCAATCCTCTCCAGAGCCTCTTTCAGTTTGTCCACCGTCGCGCAGAGAGAGATCCTGACATATTCTTCGCCGTTTTTACCGAACACGAAACCAGGGGTGATGAACACTCCTGCTGAGTGGAGGATCTTCTCGGAAAGGGCTTCCCCGTTTCCTCCAGGGACGCGGCCCCAGAGGAAGAGGCCGGCGGTTTCTTTCTCATATTCCACACCGAGGGCATCGAATATGCGACCGGCAGCCACGC
Source organism: Candidatus Cryptobacteroides sp. (assembly GCA_045224215.1). GTDB lineage: Bacteria > Bacteroidota > Bacteroidia > Bacteroidales > UBA932 > Cryptobacteroides. Next base: position 29,406 of record JBGVAE010000034.1, read on the forward strand.
GTCTGCGTTCATATTCCCCATTGAGCTTCACGAACCAGTCAGGGCCCTCTCCAAGGGCTGCGACGGCTGCAAGCTGCGTGGCTTTGAACTGGCCAGAGTCCATCTGGCTCTTTACCTTGAGCACCTCTCCGACCAATGCCGGGGCTCCGGCAATCATCCCGATCCTCCAACCGCTCATGTTGTGGGCCTTGCTGAGGGAATTAAGTTCCAGACAACAGTCAAAGGCACCTTTTGCGGCCAGGATTGACAATGGCTTGTCCGTCAGGATGAATGAGTACGGGTTGTCGTTGACTATAAGTATGTCATGCTTCAGTCCGAAATCGACGAGCCGCTGGTAGAGTTCAGGCGTGGCCTTGGCACCGGTAGGCATATTCGGATAGTTAGTCCACATGACCTTCACTCCTGTCAGGTCCATGCTTTCAAGCTGGTCGAAATCCGGAAGCCACTTGTTTCCAGGTTTCAGGTCATAAGGGACAAGCTCGGCACCTACCAGGCGTGCGGCCGATGAATATGTAGGATAGCCCGGGTCCGGAACCAGGATCTTCTCACCTGGATTCACGAAGGCCAGGCTTACCAGCAGGATGCCTTCCTTGGAGCCGACCAGAGGCTGTATTCCTCCGTCGGGGTTGAGCTGTACACCGTAATAACGGCTGTACCAACCGGCAAAGGCCTGCCTCAGGGCCGGAAGGCCTTTATAATTCTGGTAAACGTGGTTCCCTGGCTGCCTGGCTGCCTGGCAAAGGGCATCGATAGCAGCCTGGGGAGGCATTCCATCAGGAGCACCTATTCCCAGATTGATAAGAGGGCCTTCGCCCTTCGCCGCCCTTTCGGCGCTGACCGCATCGAGATCCTTCTGTTTGCGGGAAAAGTAATATTCCTGGATCCCGAGGGTCCTGTCTGCACTTCTAATCATTTGTAGTTCGTTTTATAAAAAAGCCATCCGGAGGGGAACCCGGACGGCTTTGAATCTCTTTGCCGGATCCTAAACCGTCAGGATTTCCTTTTCCTTGGCATCGATGAGCTCATCGATTGCCTTCACCTTAGCGTCGGTGACCTTCTGTACTTCATCCTCGCCCTCCTTCTGTACATCCTCGGAGAACTCGCCGGCCTTCTGGGCCTTCTTGAGTCCATCCACTCCTTCCCTGCGGCTGTTTCGGACGGCAACCTTCGCATTCTCTCCTGCCGCGCGGGCCTTCTTGATGAGGTCGCGGCGCCTTTCCTCGGTGAGAGGAGGGATAGGGCAGCGGATGATTTCGCCGTTGTTCTGAGGAGTGAAGCCAAGGTTGGCGGCCATGATAGCTTTTTCGATGGCTGGGATGAGGCTCCTCTCCCAAGGCTGGATGGCTATGGTCCTGGCGTCAGGTACGCTGATGGAAGCTACCTGGGCTACAGGTGTTTCCGTGCCGTAATAGCTCACGGTCACGTTGTTGAGTATGGAAGGATTTGCCTTCCCCACCCTGTATGTCTTGAGATCCTCTTCAAGATAAGCTACGGTGTCGGCCATCTTGGACTCTGCATTCTTTACGATTTCTTTAGCTCTCTCTGTAAGCATAGTGTATTAAGTTTTATAGTTATTCAAATCTATTTGTGGACCAGGGTTCCTACCTTCTTGCCTTCCGTCAGCTTCCTCAGGTTGCCTTCAACATTGATGTCAAACACGATGATAGGCATGTCTCCGTCGGAGCAGAGGGCATAGGCTGTCTGGTCAAGCACCTTGAGATGCTTGGACATGGCCTCGTCGAAAGTCAGGTCCTCATACTTGACCGCGGTTGGATCCTTCTCCGGATCGGCGGTATAGACTCCGTCCACGCGAGTTCCTTTCAGCATGACGTCGGCCTTGATTTCAAGTGCCCTCAATGCAGCTCCGGAGTCGGTCGTAAAGAACGGATTGCCGGTTCCTCCTGCTATCAAGGCTACTCCTCCTTCCTCCAGGACACGGATGGCATTGTCACGGTTGTAATACCTTGCCATAGGCTCCATCGGGGTGGCGGTAAAAACCTCGGCATTGACTCCTTCGTCCTTAATGAACTGACTGAGCGCCAAGGAATTAATCACCGTAGCCAACATACCCATGCGGTCTCCTCCGACCCGGTCGAATCCTTTGTCGAGTCCTTGCAGGCCACGGAATATGTTGCCTCCTCCGTTCACAATCCCAATCTGGAGGCCGGAACGTGCAGCCTGGGCGATTTCTTTAGCGTATTTGCGAAGATACACAGGATCGAGACCCTTTCCTTCCGGACCTCCGAGGCTCTCGCCGCTAAGTTTCAGCAAAACTCTTTTGTACATACTTACGTTACTGGTGCAATCTCACAAATGTAATGATTTTTCGTGTAATGCAAAAATGAGACCTAGTATTCAAACCCGAAATCGAAGTCTTTGCCTCCGGCACCGATGCGGAAGCTGCGCACTTCGCGGGTCGAAGGCTTGACGGCGATGACGTCCACGCACATGGTCTGCTTGTAGTCGAAGAAGGCATGCCTTGCGCCCGGGAGCATCAAGTCTGGGACCACCCAGCCATATCCCTGGGAAATGTAGTAGTTCACGTCGTTGTAGAGTACGTAGTCATTGGTGTGGGTGTCGCCGGTGATCATTCCGACCAAGGTGCCGCCGGACTGCTTGTACGCTGTCAGGATTCCCATCAGCTTTTCGTTCTGGACCAAGGTGTAGTCGGCTGCCGGAGCAGTGGTCCAACGGCCCATCGGGTGAGGCATGTAATGCGACATCACAATCACGTTCATGTCCTTCGGGGTGGAATCCAGGACTCCCTGGAACCATTCGAGCTGAGGGTCGTCGAAAAAATAGTACTTGCCCTCCCGGGTACCTGTCCCACAGGCGTTCAGGAGGATGATCCTGAAGTTCTTTTCAGGGATGTCATAGTAGCAAAGGACCTTGCCGGGAGTCAGGTGCAGGTTCTCGCCGGCCTTCTCCTGCCAAGGCTTCTGGAAGAAGTCTGACAGATAATCCTCTGAATTGAATTCTCCCTCGCCTGCATCCCAGTCGTGGTTGCCAGGGGAATAGAGCCATATTCCGTCGTATTTTTTCATCTGTTCAAGGGTGCTGTCCATTATGAAGCGGGCATATTCCTTGTCAACCGTTGCAGGATATGCGTTGAGGCCGATGTCTCCAAGGTTGATCATGAAGTCCGCACCGAACATCTTCGCGGCCGTGGCGGCATAGCCGATGTGCTTGTAAGTGAAGCGGCCTGCTGTGTGGACATCCGTCAGGATCGGATAGACCAGGACTTCGTCGTCTCCCTTCCACTGCTTGAAACGCTCATAAGTTTCCTTTACCTGCGGCTTCACGAACCCGCTCTTGCTGGTGAGTTTGTCTTCCTTGTCAAGGATCCTGTCGTTGAATTCACGATCCTTGATCGTAGGTGTGGAATACCTGAATATGATTGACTGACCCTTGTCGTAGTCGAAGAATTCTATCTTTAGCGGGTGCTTCCCTTTCGAGAGCACCTTAGTGGCTTTCTTCTCTATCGGGCCGTGGGCTCCGTCGTTCTCGATGAGCATCTCTCCGTCTATGTAGAGCTTGCTGCCGTCGTCGGTGGTGAGGGTGAAAGAATATTCCTCTTCCTTCGAGACTTTCAGTTCGGATTCGAACAGGACACAGAAATGGTTCCTGGTGTCGTCGATGTCAACGAGGTCGATGTTGTTCTTCACGCCCTGGATGTCAGGTTCTCCGAGAGTTGAGAAATCAGGGAGATACCTTTCCGGCCAGTCGTGCCAGATCTTGTAGTTGACTTTAGGTTCGCTGGTACAGGAGACCAGGAGGGCTAAGACCGCCAGGGTCAAGAATGAATTATGCTTCATATTATTGATTCGTTATCGTTGCAACTTGATTACGGTGAAAGGGGTAATATTCAAGGACTCCACCAGAATGGTAGTCTTGCCGCGTCGGGATTCGAAGGAGACTTCCCCTCCGCCAAGGATCTCCGCCGTGCGGAACTTCTTCCCAGGGATTTCCACGACTCCGTCGAACTTGGAGCAGTCCTGGATGATCAGATAGACTGCGTCGTCCTTAGAGGTGGCCACTCCCCATTCCTGAGGCCTCAACGGGCCGGCCTGCGTACCAAAGATGGCTTCTCCATTGATTTCCAGCCACTTTCCTATTCCTTCGAGACGGGTTTCCTCACGCGGGTCGATCTGGCCGGTCGGCATCATGTCCACATTCATCAGGAGGTTGCCTCCGCCGCCGGCGCAACCGGTGAGATTCTCCAGGCATTTCTCCAGCGGGATGACAGGATATGTGAAGCCTCTCCAACTCCAGCAACCGGTGAAGGTCATGCAGGATTCCCAGGCACGCTCGGTCTGGAACGCGCCCACCTCCTGCTCAGGGGTGTCATAGTCTCCGGGGATCCCGCATCTGTCATTGATGATTATGTCAGGGCAGAGGGAATATATCTCCTTGAACATCTTCTCGGTTTCCCAGATGTTAGGTACGTTCTCTTCCGGCTTCTCGGCGTCGAAGAAGATCAGGTCAACAGGAGCATACTTGGTCAGAAGTTCCCTGAGCTGATTGCGCATGAATTCATTGTATTCCTTTATCCTTTCCTGGGAATATGCCGGATGATGCCAGTCTCTCTGGGAATAATAGACTCCGAAACGTAGGCCATGGCGGTGGCATGCGGCTGCAATTTCTCCGAGGACGTCACGGTGGAACGGGGTGTTCATCACGTTGAAGTCGGAGTACTGAGTGTCCCACATGCAGAAACCGTCGTGGTGCTTCGCTATCATGACCAGGTACTTCATTCCGGCGGCCTTTGCCTTCAGGACGACCGAATCGGCATCGAACATCCCGGGATAGAAAGATTTGTAGAGGTTGTCGTAAATCTTGCCCGGGATCTGGGGCTTGAACCAGGAGTACCAAACGTCAAGTTCTTTCCTGTAGTTCTCGATGGTAGGACGAGGATTGGTCTCCAGGTGTTCTCCGTCATCCTCGTAGAACTGCTTGCTCCAACTTATCTCGGTGGCGCAGACGCTTGACGGGTTCCAGTGCAGGAACATTCCGAGCCGGGCTTCGCGGAACCATTCGGAGCGCTGACGTGCCGTCTCGCTCTTTTCGGCCAGGGGGGCTACGTTGGCATCCCTCCAGGCATCTTCGAGGGTATATTCCTGCTTCACTTGGGCGGAGAGTACTCCAGGGATGCAGAGAAGCAGTAACAGGATGATCTTTTTCATTATAGTTTGTTTAATAGCCTTGTAAAGTTACGAATAATTCCGCAATACCCATTCTGTCTTTCCGGCTTCTGCCTTTCCCGGCTTCTGCCATTTCCGATTTCACCCACTCTCGCCTTCTGCCTTTCCAGGCTTCTGCCTTTTTCGGCTTCTGCCATTTCCGGTTTCACCCACTCTCGCCTTCTGCCTTTCCCGGCATAACCGAGAATCTCAATCGCTTCTGGGCAAGGTCTAAAAAAAGTGGTAGGATCTTGCCCACCGAAAAAGCATTACATAAGCGTGTAGGGTCGATTTACCGGGCAAAATACCCCACCTGAAATTAGACCTTGCCCAAAACTCAGCTTTCAGGTTATCGCTTAGGAACAAAAACGGCCTTTCGTACGCAACCGGAGACTCGGGTGGTCATTTGGGAACAAATAACGGCCTTTCGTACGCAACCGACACAAGTTGTCACATGTGAACAATATCCGCCAAGTGACACGCAACATATTCATTATCAGAATATTCAGCTGATTTCGAGGGCCTGCCGCGAGGTTTCAGGTGACTCGTAACCTGGTAGGAATCAACAAGATAAGCTTTCGAGGAGGGGTCAAAATCGGCACCCTCGAATAACGATTTAATTGATATTCAAGACTTTATGCGTCACCTCAAATTGTATCTGGCGTGTGTGTGTCGATCTTGGTCACTTCATCAAACTGATTAACGCGCAGAGGTGGACTGGCGTGACATGTGGGCCGGGAAAGGGACCACATGGTCCGACAGAAGGCGATTGGTGCGACATGTGGGCCGGGAAAGGGACCACATGGTTCGGCAGAAGGCGATTGGCGTGACATGTGGGCCGGGAAAGGGACCACATGGTCCGACTGAAGGCGATTGGTGCGACATGTGGGCCGGGAAAGGG
>JBGVAE010000035.1:0-5280 GCA_045224215.1 Candidatus Cryptobacteroides sp.
CTTATTTGCAAAGGTAATCACTGGACTATACTAGTATACAACAATCGTTTATTAAGAATCATATTTATCATGAGTATGAAACGTCCACTCATCGCTATCCTTACGGGGCTGCTTCTCTGCATGAATGTGAGTGCACAGGAGTTGAAAAAGGCCACCGCAGATTTCTCAGACTACATTTCGCTATTGAAAAAATCTGGTTATGAAATCTATTCGTTTGATATTTCTTCATTAAAAGATGAGACCTATTTGATTTCGTTTATGGTGAAGGAATATTCAAATGGAGAATTGGTTAAAGATAATAATAAAGGGGGTGCATTCCTAATCTCCAACAGGGATATGATTGAAGATTTCCCTGAAGAGTCACAAAAAAGAATACTGTCAGAAGGGACCGCTTATGATACAGAAAAAGGCATTTATTCACTTAGTGAGAAACTGACAATCGGATTCTGTCCCGCTATCGATTCTTTGCGTAAAGTGAATATGTCTGTCGTGAATATGGGAGAGATGGCAAGGAATCTTACCATGAAGCCATTGAGCGCTCCCGGATATGAAGGCCGATATATGTATGATATCCGACCTTTTCAATTGGGGAATATTCAGATAGGCGGATTCACCCCTCTATTGCTATTCGGCTCTTATTGGTACGATGAACAAAAGCAGGTTGTACGTTTTTGCGGTGAGAATGCATTCTCTCCCGATATGGCCTCTCCTACTCTCAAACTGATACCTCATTACTATGTCATTGGGGTATATGTTATGAAGAAGAACAGATAGTTCTGTCTATTGTTCTTCTCAAGGCTATTCTTGGTGATGTATCTGATTTGATAAGTACTTTCCGAAGACAAAACATATATGGTCACAAAATCTGCAAGTTTTTGGATAGTTTGCTCTTGTCATAGAGGTGGGAGATCGTAGTCAATCAAGACATATATTTTGTTGGTGTGGTAGCGGGAGTGGGTCACCACTACTCTTTCTTTAGGCTGTCTGCATTCAGGACGTAACTCTTTCCAGGCTCGAGACGCAGGTCAGGCAACACATATCCTTCGGTGTACACGATATTCTTCACGAAACTGAGTCTCTTGATATAATCCCCGCGGTTCTTGTCCCAGGTAATGACACACTTACCGTCCCCGTCAGCCCATGCCTTCACATAACCGCCTTCGTCCACGAAACGCCCCCTGTGGATCTCCGCATCGACATCGGTAACGGTAAGTTTGCTTCCATCCTTGAATACAATCTCGACCTCGCACGAGTACTGTTCAGGTCCGTTTGATTGCTCGATTCTTTCTGATTCTGAACTCATTCCAGATGAAGATACTGAGGATCCGCTGCCGGAAGAAGATGAGGACCCTCCCCCGAATAAAAAGGACTTAACGGTTTGGTACCTATTGTATGCAATGCCCTTGGCTTTGGCACTCGCAATCCTGTAAGCCTCCCAATAATACTCCTCGTAATAATCATCGATGAAATCCAGGTATTCGAAAACAAGGTCACTCATTTCCTTGGAGCGGACAGGGAAGGCAGGGTCAGCAATCATCGCCTTGAGCCTGTCGTTTCGCAACTGATTCACCCTCCTGTGTCCTTCAATGTCTCCGATCATGCTCTTGACCATTCCGTCGACAGAAACGGCACTCCAATGAGGTTTCTGCGATTCTGCAAGCGATATAAGTCCTTTGGAATAGACGTCCGCATTGTTAATGTCCCCATACAAGCGCTCCAGTTCATCGATCCAGCCAAGTTTATTCCTGTCTTCCGCACTCAAGGCAGCCTTCTGCTCCTCGGCCAGCTCCTTCATCACATCGTTGCTCTTCCAGAAATACTTGATCTCCCGTTCCCTGCGCACCATTCGATCATAATCAACCTTATACTTTTCCTTGAAGTTCTTGCCAGGTTCGATGATGTCGGTAGTGTTGAATACCAGCAGGAGCGTATCCAAGTCAGGAAGGATTGACTTGACATTCTCACGATAGATGTCTTTCATCTCAGGAGCGGGCCCTATATAGTTTCCAGACTTGTCTATCATATATTTGACCGTCTGACTGAATTTGCTTTCTACAAACGAAAGCATAAATCCTGACGGACGCTCATCGATAGCCTTTAACTCCCATCCGCGTTCGAACAAAGTCCTACGATCGATCAGCTTTGCCGTGAAAAGGTCATGTTTCAAATGCAGGCCTGGGTTGAGGATGATACAATCCTTGCCCAGGATCTGATAGAATCCATTTTCCAGTGGATATATCTTCACATCGGATGTAACCAGCTTATTTGTAACACTCTCCCTGAATTTGTATATGAACGGTTCTCCCGAAGGTTTCCCCTCGTCAAAACTGCCTCTCAAAAAAAGGTATTTGCCATTATTGACAGCAATGCCTGTCCCTGGACCCTCAGGGATTCCTCCCTTGAGCGCTCCGGACCATTTCACAATCCGGTATTCGTCCATTGAATAATAATCCTCGGAAGGAAAGACGAGGGATCCTGAACAATCCTTCAAACTATAGTAATCGAGGTCACCCTTATCCTTGCATAGATAGTAGAAATACGCCGGAAACAGCTGATTGTAATACTTCTCTGCCTCTGGAGTCAGCTTGTCGGTCCATCCTTTCGACACGCCTGAGACCACGACAAGCATCTCCTTTTTCTTGGTCCCGACCACTTGATAACTGTTCTTATCAGAACGAGAGTCATACATATCGGAAATCTTGACAGTAAAGCCGTGATCCCTGAAATCCCGGTTGTCTTCATATTCATAACTGACGTACTTACCTTTGAAGTAAAGGTCCCTCGAGGAGGAAAACACACCCTTCTGCTTGAGGAAGAAATCTCCTTCACGGGCATATCCCAACGACCCGTCCCTCCGCAGGAAACAGGAGTCCGTGCCACTGACCGGGATGCCTTTCTTGAATTGTCCATCAATCTTGTAAATAAAATTCCGTTCAGTGAACAGCATCGTTCCCATTCCGTGAGGTTCACCTTTCTTGTTGGTTTCACCGTCATATTTCATCTGGGCGAAAGATGGGAGGATAAACAGGGCGGCAACAAGAGCCAAAAACAGTTTTTTCATTCGCAGTGCTATTTACTATTATTGCAAATATCGCCAAATTATTCATATATTGCAGTATGAAGAAGTTGATTTTCTTGTTAATCGCCGCGGCATCGCTGCTCTCGTGTTCTACGAGACCTGGATGCTGGACGGAACTCATCACGGACCCTTCCGTCAATTGGGAAGCATCGTGGATAGGTATCGATTCTCCCGATGATGTCCGTACCGGTGATGTCTCTCTGCCGGCGAGATACCTGAGGACCAGATTCGAAGCCGGGAAAGGGATAAAGGAAGCCAGATTGCATATCTGCGGGCTTGGCCTCTACGAAGCATACATCAACGGAAGCAAGGTGGGAGGAGCCCAGGTGCTTTCCCCTACCGTGTCAAATTACGACAAGAAGGTGTATTACAACAGCTTCGACGTCACTGGACTGCTTAAGAAGGGTGCCAATGCCATCGGTGTGGTCCTTGGGACGGGGCGGTTCCCGGGAGTCCGGGTGAACTGGGATTCCATCAACCATTACAAGCACTACGACAAGCAACTGCCTTGCCTGATCTGCCAGCTTGAGATTGAATATAAGGACGGAAAGAGAGAGAGAGTCACCAGCGACGCAAGCTGGAAGGCCAGGTCCGACGGCCCAATCAGGAGCAACAACGAATATGACGGCGAGGTCTATGATGCCAGGATGGAACTGGACGGATGGCTCGATCCTTCATATGACGACGGCGGATGGCCTCAGGCTGCCCTCCAGGAGGCGCCGTACGGCAAGCTCACAGCGCAGCCTAATCCGAACATAGAGGTCCAGGACATCGTCAAGCCGGTATCCGTCAGCCCTCTTCCAGATGGAAGGTACATCATCGATATGGGCCAGAATATGGTAGGATGGCTTCAGGTGAAGGTGGAGATGCACGAGGGCGACACCCTCCTGCTGCGGTTCGCTGAGACTTTGCAGAAGGACGGTGAACTCTACACAGCCAATCTCCGTTCCGCAAAGGCAAGGGACATTTATGTAGCAAGGGACTGCAAGCCGGTTGTCTGGCATCCGACCTTTGTCTATCACGGGTTCCGTTTCGTGGAGGTCAGCGGCCTCGACCAGGCTCCTTCTCCGGATGATTTCGAAGGACAGGTGATATACGACAAGATGGCCATTACCGGTCATTTCTCATGCTCGGACCCAGTGATCAACCAGGTTTACAAGAACGCTTTCTGGGGAATACGCGGCAACTACCGGGGAATGCCGACCGACTGCCCACAGCGGGACGAAAGGATGGGGTGGCTCGGAGACCGGGCCACCGGTTGCTACGGCGAGAGCTGGATATTCGACAACCACGCCCTGTACGCCAAATGGCTCGATGACATCGCCACCGAGCAGGACGAGGAAGGGCAGCTCCCGAACGTAGCACCGAACTTCTGGACCGTCCGCCTTGACAATATGACTTGGCCGGGGCTGTTCATAGATGCCACAGGGATGCTCTACTGGCGCTTTGGAGACGAAGTAACAGTGGTGAAAAACTATCCGGCGATGAAGAAATGGCTTGTCTATATGAAAGACAAATGGATGGTTGACGGAATAATGACGAAGGACGTGTACGGAGACTGGTGTATGCCGCCGGAATCCCTGGAATTGATCCACTCCCAGGACCCGTCGCGCATAACGGCTCCGCCGGTTATCGCAACCCCGTATTACGTCCACTACTGCAAGATGATGAAGGAATTCGCTCCTATGGCGGGCCATCCGGAAGATGTGGCATATTTCGAGGCTGAGGAAAAAGCCAGCACAGAAGCATTCAACAAGGAGTATTACAACTCCGATGGAGGCTACTACGACAACAACACCGTGACCGCCAACCTGATAGCCCTCTGGTACGGCCTTGTTCCCAAAGAGGAGGAGAAAAGGGTGTTCTCGTCCCTGGTGGAAAAGACGGAAAAAGAATTCAGCGGCCATGTAAGCTCCGGAGTCATCGGGATCCAGGTGCTTATGCGCACCTTATCAGAATATGGCCGCCCAGACCTGGCCTTCAGGATCGCTTCGGATGACACCTATCCTTCATGGGGATATATGGCCGAGAACGGGGCTACCACCATCTGGGAACTGTGGAACGGCAATACGGCGGATCCTGCAATGAATTCCGGGAACCACGTGATGCTGCTCGGAGACCTCATCATCTGGGAATATGAATACTTGGCGGGAATCCGTCCGCTTAAACCTGGCTTCGCCGAGATCGAGCTGCGGCCTTAT
>JBGVAE010000036.1:0-3074 GCA_045224215.1 Candidatus Cryptobacteroides sp.
CCCTACCGTCATTTTAGGAGACTATGCTTTTATGACCGCGAGGATGCAGGTAACGGACTACCGCACGATCACGTCCCCGGGCAGCGGCAACTGCAGGAAGGTTTCCAGCCTCTCACAGAGCGGAAGCTACGCCCTGGTTTCCGACGATGGATTCGACGTCATAAAGCTGGAGATCAAAGGTTCCGATGCTCTAGTCACGATCGAAGAACCCGGCAAGGAATCCTTATTCAAGGAACTGGATATTTCAGACCTGACGCTCATTCCCGATGGAGCAGGATCCTTCTACCTGAGGTACTACGACCCTTCCGGCATCAAGGCTGACGGGAATGTGTTCCACAATCTGTTCTTCAGTAACTCATCGGGTTGCCTCGCTCCTTCAAGGCTGGATGATCCGGACCTTGTCCCCGATGCCGCGATGCTAAAAGCAGTAAAGGCCGACTCCTACAAGATTTATCTAATTGAAGAATAAGTACTTCCATATATTCATCAATTAAATTTTGCAATTAATACAAACGTTTGTATATTTGTAGTCAAGCGCTGATATTTTATGATCAAACCAACGATTACAGACATCGCAAACGCGATGGGGATAACCCCCTCCACCGTTTCACGAGCTCTGACAGGAAGTCCGAGGGTAAAGGATTCCACAAGGATAGCCATCGAGGAAAAAGCCAGGGAGATGGGGTATGAAAGGAATGTCATGGCCTCGAATCTCCGGAAAGGAGTAGCCAAGACTGTGGGAATCATAGTCCCACGGATCAACAGGCAGTTTTTCAGCAATATAATAAGCAGTGCAGAATCAGTCCTTGGAGAAGCCGGATACACCGTAATTATATGCCAGACACATGAAACCCTTGCAGACGAAATCAAGGCTCTGAAGACGATGCGGGCCAACCAGGTTGCAGGCATCCTGATCTCTCACTCCATAGAATCGAAAAACGGAGATCACATCCTCGAAAACATACCGGAAGGAGTTGAACTGGTCCAGTTCGACAGGGTATTCAGCGACCTTCCGGGCATCAAGGTCGTGAACGATGATGTCAAAGGAGCCTATGAAGCCACGAAGTCCCTGATCCGAAACGGCTACAAACGGATAGGAACTCTCGGAGGCTATCTCGGAGCAGAATTGTTCCGGGACAGGATGGACGGCTATCTCAAGGCTCTGCAGGAGGAAGGGTCGGAAATTGACGAAAGCTTGATATTCGAGGACTCAATCCTTCGCAAAACGGGATACAAGAGTGCCAAGGCAGCAGTCGAGAGAGGCTGTGACGCCTTGTACTGCGCAGGCGATTTCTCTGCCCTGGGAGCTTTCGATGCCGTCAGGGAGGCTGGCCTGGAAGTCCCTCGTGATTTCGGAATCATAGGTACCGCGAACGAAAACTTCACCAGCCTCATGTCTCCAACCTTGAGTTCACTGGAGCAGAAGCCGCATCTGATGGGCTCCGAAGCAGCACTTGCTTTCCTGGAGGCCATCGAAGGGAAGCAGGAGGATAGCACAATAGTCATACCGATGGAACTCATCCTGCGGGAGTCCTCACAAAGGAATATCCAACAATAAAACAAAATAATCATGACAAATCTCTTTTCACTCGAAGGCAAGAACGCCTGGATCACCGGAGCCGCCTATGGTATTGGCTTCAGCATCGCAAAGGCTTTCGTTGAGGCCGGAGCAAAAACCATCGTGTTCAACGTTCGTGGCGAAGAGGCGCTCAAGAAAGCACTGGATGCCTATCGCGAGGCCGGCATCGAGAATGTGAAGGGCTACACCTGCGACGTCACCGACGAGGTGGCCGTGAAGACCCTCGTAGAGAAGATCCATCAGGAGGTAGGTCAGATTGATATCCTCGTCAATAACGCAGGCATCATCAAGCGCATCCCAATGCACGAAATGACGCGCGCCGAGTTCCAGCAGGTCATCGACATCGACCTTGTCGGTCCGTATATCTGCTCGGCCGCCGTCGTTCCCGAGATGATGGAGCGCCGCGAAGGCAAGATCATCAACATCTGCTCGATGATGTCCGAGCTGGGTCGTGAGACCGTCTCCGCCTATGCCGCCGCCAAGGGTGGCCTCAAGATGCTCACCCGTAACATTTGCTCCGAATATGGAGAATACAACATCCAGTGCAATGGAATCGGCCCTGGCTACATCGCTACTCCTCAGACCGCTCCCCTGCGCGAGCGCCAGGCCGACGGCAGCCGTCATCCTTTCGACTCATTCATCTGCGCCAAGACTCCTGCAGGCAGATGGCTCGACCCTTCAGAACTTGGCGGCCCGGCCGTATTCCTTGCATCACATGCATCCGATGCAGTGAACGGACATATCCTTTACGTAGACGGTGGTATCCTGGCATACATCGGCAAGCAGCCTAAGTGATGGAAGCGGTATTCAGCTATATAATCGGCCTCGGGGCCGCCGTCATGATGCCGGTGATATTCACTATCCTCGGTGTCTGCATCGGCATTCCTTTCGGGAAGGCACTGAAGAGCGGGCTGCTGGTGGGAGTTGGTTTTGTCGGCCTCTCCATCGTCACTGCGCTCCTTACAAGCAGCCTGGGCGTTCCGCTCCAGAAGATGACCGAAATATACAATCTGAAGCTCGGTATCTTCGACATGGGATGGCCTGCTGCTGCATCGGTCGCCTACAACACCACCATTGGCGCCTTCATCATACCAGTCTGCCTCGGCATCAACATCCTGCTTCTGCTCTGTAAAGCCACCAAGACGATAAATATCGACCTCTGGAACTACTGGCATTATGCATTCATCGGCGCAGTCGTTTATTTTGCAACGGACAACGTCTGGTGGGGATTCTTCGCGGCGATAATATGTTTCGTGATCACCCTGGTCATGGCAGACCTCACGACTAAGGACTTCCAGTCTTACTATAAGGATATGGACGGTATTTCAATTCCGCAGCCTTTCTGCCAGGGCTTCGTCCCGTTCGCATGGGCGCTCAACAAAGGAATGGATGCTATCCCGGGCTTCAGCAAGCTCGACCTCGACGCAGAAGGGATGAAAAAGAAGTTCGGCGTATTGGGAGAACCGCTTTTCCTCGGGGTCATAATAGGCTGCCT
>JBGVAE010000037.1:0-19379 GCA_045224215.1 Candidatus Cryptobacteroides sp.
CGTCCTGCAAGACGGAGAATACCGCTTGTCCAAGAACAAGGTGGAGATCACCAACGGCAATGATTTCAACTCCAAGGAAGTAGAAAAATACATCAAGCAGAAACCCAATACCTATCTCATCTTCGGGCTGAACCCTTTCCTGAGCATCTACAACTGGTCAGGCAGGGACTCGGACAGCAAGATGGACCGGTTCCTCAGGAAAATAGGCGTTCCTCCTGTCGTATACCAGCCTTCCCAGGTAAACGCATCGATCGACAACATCAAGCGCCATCTCGAGTACATCGGCTACTACGATTCCCAAGTTGAAAGCGAGACAAGGACCAAAGGCAGGAAAATAGAAGTCAAGTACATCGTAACCCTCGGAAAACGCTACAAGATAGGAGAGATCGAATATTCCGTGCCGGAAGGACAGTTCGCTGAGGATTTCTATGCTGACACCGCAAACATTACAGTCAAGGAAGGCGACTGGCTCTCGGAAGATGCCCTGGAGAAAGAAACCGTTCGTTCCTCGGCTTATTTCCGCCAGAACGGCTATTTCGGGTTCACCAAGAACTATTTCTCTTTCGAGGCCGACACCTTGCTCAGGCGGGATACCGCAGACCTCAAGGAATTCGTCCGTGAATACACACGCAACCAGACTCCGGAGAATGCCACACCTCATAGGAAATACACCTTCGGCAACGTTACAATCGAGTGGGACAAGGATCTGATATTCAAGGAGAAGGTACTCAGGGACATGTGCACTATCAAGCCGGGAGATCTTTACAATGAGAAGGAAGTCAATACGACATATTCAAGGCTCTCCAACCTGAAAGTATTCAATGGCGTACGGATCACATTGGATCCTACCGACTCGAATACGGTGAGCACCAACATCAGCCTCTCGAAATCCAAGATGCAAGGATTCAAGGTCAATCTTGAGTCTTCCACCAATTCCACCGGATTGATAGGAATATCCCCTCAGCTGAGCTATTACCACAAGAGTATTTTCAACGGGGGAGAATGGCTGAACCTCAGTTTCCTCGGCAATTTCCAGTTCAAATACAACGACCGCAATATCAGGTCGACCGAATTCGGTATCAATTCCAGCATCAGTTTCCCTCAGTTCCTCGGACTGCCGAATTCGATCTTCCAGGGGCCGTACGTGCCGCGTACCGAAATCAGCGGATCATACAACTACCAGAACCGTCCTGAATACACCAGGAACATGATCTCTACCACCTTCGGTTACACAGGCTCCCTGATGGACGGGAAATTCATCTACCAGATCAATCCTATCCAAGCCAAGATCGTGCGGCTTACTCATCTGGACGAGAATTTCTACAACAACCTGGCCGGCAACCCTTTCCTGAGAGATGCCTACCAGAACCACTTCGACGTCGGTACCGGTGTGATGTTCTACTACACATCATGCGCAGATTTGATACCAAGGGAATCCTATGAATATGCAAGATTCCAGTTCGATGCCTCCGGAAACATACTGAGCATGTTCGGAAGTGCATTCAAGACAGACGAATACGGCTCCAAACTCATCTGGGGCACTCCATTCTCGCAGTATATAAGGTCCGAAATCACCCTCGGCAAGACCTTCGTTTTCGGGCGTAACGACAATCAAGCCATAGCAATGCGCCTCCTGGGCGGTGTCGGCTATGCCTACGGCAATTCCAATGCGATGCCTTTTGAGAAACAGTTCTACAGCGGCGGAGCCAACAGCATGAGAGGCTGGCAGGCACGTGCACTCGGACCTGGATATGCCAAACGTGATTCAGCTTTCGTCATCCCGAGCCAGACCGGAGACATCAAGCTCGAAGCCAATCTGGAATACAGGTTTCCTATGTTCTGGAAGGTCTGCGGTGCGGTATTCGTCGACGTTGGAAACGTCTGGACCCAGAAAGAGGCTGACAAGAGCGACATAATCCAAACCAGTTTCAGTTTCAAGGACTTTCCACACAGCCTCGCCGCCGACTGGGGATTCGGTATCCGTCTGGACCTCAATTTCCTTATAATAAGATTAGACTCTGCCGTGAAGTTACACGACCCATCTGCCCCTGCCGGCCAGCGATGGTATCCTTTCGGCCTTCCGGAGGACAAACTCGATGACGCCTACTCAGTCCACTTCGGAATCGGCTATCCCTTCTGATCCTTTGGATAATACTTCGGCCAGCAAGCCTGGAGATAAGATTTGAGCCTGTCTTCGTGAGGATTCGGCGCAGGTTCATAGAACACAGTCCCTTCCATACCCTCAGGCAGGAATTCCAAATCCACGAAATGTCCCGGATAGTCGTGGGCATACTTGTAACCGTCTGAATATCCGAGTTCTTCCATCAATCTGGTAGGAGCGTTCCTGAGATAGAGCGGAACCGCCTTCCCAGGATTCATCTTCACATGCTCCAGAGCCTTTTCCAGCGACATGTATGAGGCATTGCTCTTTGGGGAAGAAGCAAGATACACTGTAACTTCAGCCAGAGGGATCCTGGCTTCGGGCATACCTATCTGATGAACGACGTGGAAGCAGGCATCGGCAAGGAGCAGGGCGTTCGGATTGGCAAGTCCCACATCCTCGGAAGCTGACAGGCAGAGACGCCTGGCGATGAAAAGAGGATCTTCCCCACCATCCAGCATCCTGGCCAGGTAATATACAGCAGCGTTCGGATCGGACCCCCTGATGGACTTGATGAAAGCCGATATTATGTCGTAGTGCATTTCGCCATCCTTGTCATAGATGGCCATGTTTTCCTGGATGCAATCAGCAACCACCTTGTTGTCGATGACGATCTGTCCGTCCTTGCCGGCAAAGGAATCCACCACAATTTCCAAGACATTCAGCAGTTTCCTTGCATCGCCCCCGCTGTAGCGGAAGAGGGCCTCGTTCTCAACTATCCGGATATCCTTTTCTTTCAGGAGCACGTCCGTCTGCAGAGCCCGGTCCAGCAAGATTTGCAGATCCGCCACCCCAAGGGATTTAAGAACGAACACCTGGCACCGTGACAAAAGGGGAGTGATGACCTCGAAGGAAGGGTTCTCCGTGGTCGCACCGATAAGGACGATCGTTCCATTCTCGACTGCCCCCAACAAAGCATCCTGCTGGGATTTGCTGAAACGATGGATTTCATCGATGAAAAGGATCGGAGCCGCTCCTTGAGAGAAAACGGAACGGTTCCTGGCTCTGTCGATGACCTCCCTGACATCCTTGACCCCGGCACTTACGGCGGAAAGGGTATAGAATTCACGGTTGAGAGTCTTGGCGATTATTCCGGCAAGGGTAGTCTTTCCCACTCCCGGAGGCCCCCACAGAATGAATGAGGAAAGGTTGCCGCTTTCTATCATGTTCCGGAGGATACAACCATCACCCACGAGGTGCTTCTGACCGACGTATTCATCAAGACTGGAGGGCCTCATACGCTCCGGTAGGGGAGGTAGCATAACGCTTTGGGTACTATAATGATTATCCACCATATTCATATATAAAAACATTGATTTACAGCTAATAAAACAATTAAGTTTGAATATATAACTTTTTTGTTATGGCATCATTTCGCCTAATTTTTCAGGTGCAGGATACAAATTTAGAAAAAAGAGGAATAAGTTTCGTAAATTTGCACACCCATAGATATAGGAAACCATATAATATCGATATGAAACTTTCTGAAAAGATCCGCTATGTCGGAGTGAACGACTTCGAAACCAGGTTATTCGAGCAACAATGGCCTCTGCCATACGGAGTAAGCTACAACTCCTACCTGGTAGTAGATGAAAAGATAGCCCTCATAGACACTGCTGCAGCGGCATTCAAGCAAGAATTCCTTGCCAAGATCAAGGCAGAGATAGGAGACAAGAAGGTAGATTACCTGATTGTCAACCACATGGAACCGGACCATAGCGCCCTTCAAGCCGAGATTAGAAAGGAATATCCTGATTGTACGATAGTTACAAATGCCAAGGCAGTTTCCATGATAGAAGGCTTCAATGGAATAACCGATAATATCCTGACAATCAAGGAAGGGGAGTGCCTCTCCCTTGGCACAGTCAACCTTCAGTTCTTCATGGTGCCTATGGTGCACTGGCCGGAGACAATGGTCACCTGGTGCCCAGAAGAGAAAACCCTGTTCAGCGGCGACGCCTTCGGTACTTTCAAAGCCGTAAGCAATCATGTAATTGATTTAGAATCAAATACTTTTGAGGATTACAGAGATGAAATGACCCGGTATTACGCCAGCATCGTAGGCAAGTATGGAACTCCGGTACAGTCAGCTCTCAAGAAGCTATCCGGACTTGAAATAGGCAGGATTTGCAGCACACACGGACCGGTCTGGGAGAACCACATCACGCAAGTTGTACAATATTATGATAAGTTGAGCAGATACGAGGCCTCCAGGGGCGTCTGCCTGGCTTACGGATCGATGTACGGAAACACTGAAAAAGCGGCCCTGGAACTGGCGGAAGCCATAAGGAAACGTGGAATCGAATGCAGCATCCACAATCTTACGGAGGAGAATTATTCATACGCTTTGCGCGACATTTTCAAATACGACACCATGATCCTCGGATCACCGACTTATAACAATGGAATATTTCCGCCTGTCAGGCAGTTGATGGAAGGGATATGCGACCGTCAGGTAAAGAACCGCCGATTCATGGCATTCGGATCGTTCGGCTGGGTTGCAGCCAGCGTCAAATTGCTCAACGAGATGGCTGCCAGTGCAGGATTCGAAATTCTCAGTGAAGGAGCAACTTTCAAACAAGGTTACAGGGCCGATAAATTCGATGCAAAGGCCATAGCCGAACTCGTGTAAGGCAAATACCCTTCTGTTACACAATTTATATTATGTTAAGTTACGTATGTCAAGGAAGAGAATAGACCTCCTGCTGGAGAATATGACCATCGAGGCCTGCGCCGCCGAAGGCAAAGCACTCACCCACTGGAACGGCGCGGTTGTTTTCGTCCCGTTCGCCGTGCCCGGAGACGTTGTTGACATACGCATTACGAAAAAGAGCAAGAATTATTACGAAGGATTCGTTGCCAGAATCGTGGAACCGTCAGCAGACCGTCTCGAACCTTTCTGCGAGCATTTCGGCGTCTGCGGCGGGTGCAAATGGCAGCCACTGCCCTATCACCTCCAGTTGGAAGCCAAAAGACAGCAGGTCGAGGACCAGCTCGTCCGCCTCGGACATCTCGATGTCCCCGGAATCAGGCCTACGATTCCTTCCGACAAAACACAATATTACCGGAACAAACTGGAATTCACATATTCTTCGAAGCGCTGGTTCCTTAAGGATGAAGACCCAGAGGCCGTTCCTGAGCGAGACAGGGTCGGCCTCGGATTCCACGTAGGCAAATTCTTCGACAAGGTCCTCGACATCAACCACTGCTACCTCCAGAAAGACCCGTCGAACGGCATCCGCAACTTCTGCCGTGAATATGCCAAGGACAACGGATTGGATTTCTTCGACATCCGCCAGAACGTCGGATATATAAGGAACATGTTCGTCAGGACAACGGACACCGGCGACCTGATGGTGATCATGTGCTTCTTCTACGAGTGCCGAGAAGACCGCGAGAAAATGCTCGACGCAATACTTGAAGCATTTCCACAGATAACGTCTCTTTACTACGTAATTAACAATAAGTTAAACGATTCCATAGGAGACCAGGAATGCATCCTTTACAAAGGCAAGGAGACCATAACTGAGAAGATGGAAGGACTCTCGTTCAGGATCGGTCCCAAGTCATTCTACCAGACCAACAGCGAGCAGGCACTGAAACTCTACACCGTTGCCAGGGACTTCGCCCAGCTCACCGGTGATGAAATAGTCTACGACCTCTACACCGGCACCGGCACCATAGCACAATTTGTCTCCGGTAAAGCCAAGAAAGTGATTGGAATCGAATATGTCCCGGAAGCAATCGAAGATGCATGGAAGAATGCCGAAGTCAACGGGATAACGAACTGCGAATTCTTCGCCGGAGACATGAAAGACGTCCTGGACGCCGGGTTCATCATCGAACACGGCCGGCCGGATGTCATAATCCTCGACCCGCCAAGGGCCGGAATCCACCCTGACGTGGCCAAGGTCATACTCGACGCCTCCCCTGCCCGGATCGTTTATGTCAGCTGCAACCCGGCCTCACAGGCCCGCGATCTCGCAATCCTTTGCGAAAAATACGAAATCACGGCCGTGCAGCCTGTAGATATGTTCCCTCATACACAGCACGTCGAGAACGTCTGCGCCCTCAGGCTGAAGGGATAAATCATTTGAACAACTTGTCCACGCTGGAGATCACCTCTTCAGCAGACAGGTCTGTACTGAGGACAAGGTCCGGCTCCTTGAGTTCGAAGCCCACCTTGGTGGCATTCAGCATGCCGGCACCGGTGATGTTCAGCATGACGGTCTCGTCCTTCCCTACTGCACCCTCGTCCAGGGCCTTCTTGAGAGCAGCTACGGCAGATGCGGCAGCCGGGAAAATGTCGTAGCCCTCATTGTTGAAGAACTGCAGGAGCCAATACACTATGTCGTCGTTCGACACCTTGTAGAAGTCTCCATTCGACTCCTTGAGGACATCGAACACCCCACCGGCAAGGCCGTAAGGCGGTTTTCTGTTGGAAAGGACCTTTGCCAGGATGATTTCGGCATTCTTCCTGGAATCCTCTGCGGTGATTGGGACAAGTTCCCTGGTGCCGGCCTTCCAGGAATCGTACATCAGTGTATATGGCGCGTTCTGCACGCAGTAGATGCGCATGTTGTTCTTGCCGAAACGCCCGTCTTTCTCGAGCCTGCAGGCATTTTCCCAAGCAGCGACGGCACCGGTACCGCTTCCGACCGCCTGGAAATAAGCGTCCGGAATCCTCCCGATCTTTTCAACCGCACTGAGCACTGTGGTTCCCATTCCGTCGCGACGAGCCACGTTCTTTGCCCCACCCTCAAGCAGATACCTAGGATCCTTCGCCAGTTTCTCACCAAGGGCTATGGCATCGTAATAGTCTGTACCATGTGGAGTTGCAATCACCTTCACGCAGGATTTCAGACGCCTGGTGAACCAAAGGTCGCTGATGTTGTCGTTAGGGATGCAGATCACGATAGGAATGTCGTTGTCCGAACAGACCCGTGCAAAAGCCCTGGCCGTGTTGCCGGCCGACTGTACCACCAAAACGTGCCTGTCATTCTTCGGCAGCCTGGCGCAGACGGAAAAAGCCTCGGTCTCCTTGAAGGAGCATGTCTCCATCCTCGCTCCCCTCTTCGGAACATAGCCGGACAGGGTAATGTACAGGTTGGTCATTCCGAGCAGGTCCGCAAGTCCCCTGCTCTTGTAAGTCACAGGAGCGTGCGAATGGCGGAGAGTCCTGTTGATCGGAAGCCAGTCCGCATAACGGTACAAACCGCGCAAGTCATCCCGCGGATTGAACCTTTCATTCTCATAGACGGCCCTTACCAGAGAAGGAGCCGTAGCTTCAGGATCTGCAAGCGTCCAGAAAGAATCGTCGAAGATTCTTCCGGTCCCTACATTCATGAGCTGGTACTTTGTCGGCTGAAATTTCATATTGTTATCGATTAGAATTATCAGAATTTGGTGAACAGCAGGATCATGTAACCCACGAAGAAAGCCAGGTAGACCACTCCGTCGGCTCTGTCAACGCTGTCTTTCTTCCCGGTGAATGCGCTGGACCAGAGCAGAAGCGAACTCAAGACGAGTACACCCAGGTCAACTACGCTCATCCCGCTGAACGAAAGTCCGTCAGGACCGCCAGGCAAGCGCTTGTATGCCACTGCCGATGATCCCAGTATCAGTAGGATGTTGGATATGTTCGAACCAATGATGTTCCCGAGGGCCAGCTGATCCTTCTTCTTCAGTGCGGCAACCACGCATGTCACCAGTTCAGGCATGGAAGTACCTCCAGCCAGTATCGTGACCGCAATGATCTTGTCGCTGATTCCCAGCATTCCGGCGATCTCACGGGCGGAATCCACGAACTTGTCACCTCCGAAGACCAGGGCAGCCAGACCTGCGATCACCATCAGGATCGCGACACCCAGCGGACGGACCTTCTCGGCACTCTCCTCCTCCTTGCCCAAAGCGGCATCCTCCTTTCCCTTCTTGAATGAAAAGTACATGTAAACCAGGAAAAGAGACAGGAATATGATTCCGTCCAGACGGGACAGAACGTCCTCTCCCCCAAGATGGAACATGGTGAAATGATACCCGCAGACGATGAGCAGGAGGCAAACGATAATGTTAAGAGGAATGTCTTGCTTCAGGTTGGTCTTCGAAATCCCTATCGGACGGATCAAGGCAGAGAGGCCGAGGATCAGAAGCACGTTGAAGATGTTGGATCCCACGACATTGCCTATCGCGATGTCGGAACTCCCCTTCAACGCACCAGTAAGACTTACGACAAGTTCCGGCATCGACGTTCCTATCCCTACGATGGTCAGGCCGATGACGAACTCGCTGAGGCCGGCCTTCCTTGCGATAGCGGACGAGCCATCCACAAGCCAGTCCGCCCCAAGTACAACAAGGGCTAGCCCGGCAAGGAGGATCAATATCTGCAATGCCATACTTATTCCTGCCTTAGAGGTTCACCTGAAGCCAAGCGTTCCTTGGAGACGACCGGATTGGCATATATTCCAAGGAATATCCCCCTGAGTTCCTCGCGGTTGAGCTTGCGCTCCACCTTGTCCAGCTTGTGCTCTGTGTAAGCCGTAAAAGCTTCGACATCCTCTGGTTTGTACAAATCGGAATATTTGTAGCTGTGATTGACGAGGTCGTAGGCGATGTAATTCGTCTTCCAGAGATGATAACCCGCGATCACCCTCTTGTCCACCGCATTGCGGATGGCCTGATAGCGGTCGTTCTTGTCACACTTGGAAGCCATCTCGATCTCGGCTTCGGTGAGCGGGAGTCCGAAATTGAGATGGACGTTGCCCTTTTCCTGCCTGATTCCCATGACAATGCTGTGCATGTCCTCATCGTGGGATTTCACATATTTCTGAGTCTTGGAAATCAATATCTCCCGAGCCTTCCGGATGTCGCATGGCTCATATTCATAAGAAATGCTGAGCGGTATGATATTCAATTCCATGAAATTCTCCTTGAAAGACTTCTCGCCGCTCATGTCGAGCATCTTGAGCAAGCCCTGCTCGGTTGTATCTATTCCATCCTTGGTCCTTCCCTGGCGCTGCGCAAGCCATATGGAGGCTTTGCCGGAAGTGATGGTCTGGCGGATGTACTTGGAAAGGACCTGGGAAGAAAGATAAAGCTCCCTTGCGGAGATTCCCCGGATCACCTTGATCATCCTGTTGGAACGGAGAAGATATTCCACGGTCTTGCTCTGCTTGATGAGGTTGTCACCCACGCAGATCTCGGTGAGTGGGACTCCGTTCCTGAATAACACCGACTGCGTGATCGCCGGATCCAAAATGATATCCCTGTGGTTGGACATTGCAAGGAATTTCCCCCTCATCCCTTTTATGTAAGAGATGCCGTCATAGGAGAAATTGTGTATGGTATGGTCGATGCACCAGTTAACAGCCTTGTTCATGACGGCTTCCTGGAACTCGTCTATGCTGTGCACTTCCTTCAAGGCGTCCCTGAGGTAAGTCATCTTCTCGTCAGGGAACAGATATTCGGAGATGGCAAGAACTGCAGGATGGTTTGCGACCTTCTGCAAGGCTTCGACTGCCTCCTCGTCATTGTAAGGACTTATACTTCCGAATTCAGAACTGTCTGCCATAATATCGATTATATCTCTATCACACAAATATAGCAAATATCATCTTAAAGCGCAACGTCACGCCGGAAAAGCAGCGAACTGTCACCGTAGCTCAGGAAACGGTATCCGCTGGCCAGGGCATGGTCGTAAATCGAGCGCCAGTCCCCTCCCACGAATGCAGAAACCAGGAGGATCAGCGTGCTTTCAGGCTGGTGGAAATTGGTCACCAGCACATCGACGAGACGGAACCTGAACCCAGGAACTATGATTATCCTCGTACCGACCCTGAGTTCATCCTGACCGGTGCGCTCCAGATACGCAATCAGGGCATCGAGGCTCTCCTCTGTCGAATAATCATATTCCCTGTCATAAGGAGCCCACTGCCTCACGTCTTCGGGCCTTCCCCGCTCCAGGCAGCTTACGCCCACATAATAAAGGGATTCCAGGGTCCTGACCGAGGTCGTTCCCACGGCGACGATCTTCCCTGAGCGGTTCCTGATGTCCTTAAGCAAATCCAGGGACACGGCGAAAGGCTCCCGGTGCATGGGGTGTTCCGAAACATCGGAACTCTTCACAGGAAGGAAAGTACCTGCACCGACATGCAGGCAGACGTTCCGACGTTTTATTCCCTTGGCATCGATCCCCTCCAGGACCCTGTCAGTGAAATGAAGGCCGGCCGTCGGTGCGGCCACGGAACCGCGGATCTTGGCATAAAGAGTCTGATAACGTTCGCTGTCTATGGATTCGGTGCGCCGGTTGAGGTATGGAGGGATAGGAACCGTTCCGCAAATCTCAAGGACACGGGAAAAGGGATTCCCATCCTGCCAATTGAATTCAACAGTCCCTGTCTGCCCCTCCCGGTCGATGAGAGTCGCCGTGAGTCCCATGGCCGAAACAGCAGGGGCAGCTTCAGGATTATAAAGAGACAATACATCTCCTTTCCAGCGTTTTGCATTCCCAATCACGCATTTCCACCTGCAGGAACCTACGGTGGCGAAAGAAATGTTGTATTCAGGCGGATCAACAGGCTCAAGACAGAATATCTCTATGCTGGCGCCCGAAGCTCTCTTAAAATGCAGGCGGGCAGGGACGACCTTGGTGTCGTTGAATATCATCAAGGAATCTTCCGGAAGCAGGGATGGCAAATCAGTAAAACGAAAATCCGTTACCATGCCATCGTCATAGCAGAGCAGCTTCGACCCATCCCTCTGGGGAAGAGGATATTTGGCTATCCGTTCATCCGGAAGCTCGTAGTTGTAATCTTCAATCTTTATGTCCGGTATCATCACGACATTCTTAAATTCACAGCAAAGTTAACCTAAGTATAAGAAAAATCAAATTCTCGGCTGCCAGTATCCATGTATCATTTCATCGTATAATCTTGTAAATATAGCATTTCGTTTTGTAAACTTTTGTCAACAATATCGCATCGTTTACAAAATTGACATAATTTAAATTAATGGACAATTAATGTAGTTACTAATTAACTTATTATCAGAATATTAAATAAGTTCATATAAATTATTGATAAGATAAGTATCGTAACATTATAGAGCACAGGCTGAAAGTGTCGGTTAAATAGGATGAAATATATTAGTATTAACACTTATAATCAGATATTTATAGGTTTTCATTTAAACTTAAATATAGCAAATATAGGGCATTGGATTTGCGCTTCATGTAACTTTTGTAACATCAATGGTGCGTTTGTTTTTACAAATTGTATTGTTATATTTGTAAACAAACGAGAATAGTCATGAACAAGAGACTTCAACAATTCCTTGCGGCCGAAAACATCACGCAGGCCAAATTCGCGGAGACCATCGGCGTCGCTAGGGCTGGTGTTTCCCATGTATTGTCTGGCAGGAACAAGCCAAGTTTCGAGTTCCTGGACAGCATGGCCCGCAACTACCCAACTCTCTCCCTCGAGTGGTTGATTTCGGGCCGTGGAAAGATGTATAAAGACGGGCGTCAGGCCGAAACTACTCAAATTCTCGATTCTCACGAGCCTGAATTATTCTCCGAAGCAGCTCAAATTCCTGAAATGCAGACTGTTGAATCAAACGACAGGAGTATAGTGAAAGTCGTCCTTTTTTACTCGGACGGTACATATCAGGAAATCTCCTGAGCGACGTTGATGCATTTTTGCTATATTTGTACTTGATATGTACAAACAGTTGATACGACCGCTCTTGTTCAGGCTGTCGCCCGAGACCGCGCACAACTTTACGATGCGTGCGTTGAAGGTCATGGGCCGCTTCCGCCTGACGTCAAGTGCCGTAAAGTTGATTTACTCCCATCGCGAACCTGGGCTTGCGAGGACCGTATTCGGAATTGATTTTCCCAATCCCGTAGGACTCGCAGCCGGGCTTGACAAAAACGGAGAGTGTTACAACGAATTGTCCCGGTTCGGTTTCTCCTTCATAGAGATAGGGTCCCTTACGCCTGAGCCTCAGGTAGGAAACCCTAAGCCGAGGCTCTTCAGGCTGCCTCTGGACAGGGCCTTGATAAACCGGATGGGAATCAACAACAAGGGTGTCAGGAATGCGATAGAACATATCAGCAAAGACAAACCGAAGACCATTCTGGCAGCCAGCATTGCAAAGAACAGCAAGAGTGCCGCGGATGCGGACATGATAGCCGACTACAGGAAGTCATTCTCAATGCTTTACGACTTCGTGGACATGTTCACGATAAACGTCTCATGCCCGAATGTGGAAGGCTTGAGGAACCTTCAGGACGTATCGTACCTATCCGATATCCTGGACCCTATCCTGGACCTGCGCATCTGCTACGACAACTACAAGCCTATCCTTGTCAAGGTCTCCCCTGACATTCCTCACGAAGAACTGGATGAGATCCTGAAGTACTGCATGCTTTCCGGCATAGATGGAATCGTCGCCGGTAACACCACCACATCCCGTGAAGGGCTCAGGACCAACTCCAAGAAAGTAGAGAAAATCGGCAACGGAGGCCTGTCCGGCGCTCCCCTGTTCAAGAAAAGCCTGGCGCTCGTCAAATACATCCACGAATACACAGAAGGCCGGCTGCCAATCGTAGGAGTCGGTGGGATAATGGGGCCCGAAGAGGCCAAGCAGATGCTGGATGCAGGTGCTTCCCTGATCCAGGTCTATACCGGATTCATCTATGAAGGGCCTTCTCTTGTAAAAAGAATACTCAAAAACATACAATGACACAAGCATCTATATGCACGATCGGAGATGAGATACTGATCGGCCAGATAGTCGACACCAACTCCTCCCATATTTCCCGCGCGCTTGAAGAAACCGGAATAAAGGTCACCCGCATGCTTTCCATCGGAGATGATCATGACGAAATCGTCAACAATATCATCAACGAACTGAAAATAAACGATATAGTCATCACTACCGGAGGTCTGGGACCGACCAAGGATGACATCACCAAGGCAGCCCTGGCCGAGATCTCCGGGAGTCGGGAGTATGTCGAGCACCCTGGTCAGCTGGAAATCATCCATGGAATCCTCTCCGCACGGGGACTGGATGTCCTTGACACGAACAAAGCCCAGGCACTGGTGCCGGACACCTGCGAAGTCATCCTGAACCGCAAGGGTACCGCACCGATAATGGTTTTCCGCTTCCCGGAAGAGCGATTCGGGCACCCGGCCACGCTCTATTCCATGCCTGGCGTACCATTCGAAACCCTTGGCGCCTTGCCGGAGGTAATGGAAGACATCAAGTCCCACAATGACCTGGAAGATATATTCCATAAATGCATAATGGTTTCAGGCCTCGCGGAATCCGCACTGGCAGAACTGATTGCGCAATGGGAAGACAATCTCCCGGAGGACATGCACCTTGCTTATCTTCCGAACCAACTCACCGGGGTACGGCTCAGGCTCTCGATCTACGGTGGAATCAAGGAAGAGGAAGAAAAGCGCATAGACGAGCAATTCAAGGCCCTGGAGCCTATCCTTGGTGAAAAGATATATTCCTACTCGGACGACACCCTGGAAAACGCCGTAGGAGCCTTGTTCCGCGGTACAGGCATGACCCTGAGCGCAGCCGAATCATGTACCGGAGGCAAAATAAGCTCCCTGATAACCTCAGTGCCCGGTTCTTCAGAATATTACCTCGGATCCGTAACCTCATATGCCATAGCAATCAAGGAAAAGGTCCTGGACGTAAGGCCCGAACTGATAGCAGAATATGGAGTCGTGAGTCCGGAGGTTGCAGCTGCGATGGCCGAAGGGGTCAGGAAACTGACGGGAAGCACATATTCAGTAGCGACGACAGGACTTGCCGGCCCTGCCGGAGACGAGAGGAATCCGGTAGGAACTGTGTGGATCGGAGTCAGCGGACCACATGGAACCGAGACTGTCAGGAAGATTTACAAGAATGACAGAAAGAGGAATATCGAGCGTTTCGCCTCCGCAGCCCTTGATGCACTTCGTCTATTCGTCATCAAAGACTTAAAACGCTGAAAAATAAATAGTGCAACAAAATAGTTATATTTACATAACATTTTTGTTGCACCATTTCGAAATCTGACTGTATTTAAGCTAAAGCGTTGGAAATCACCTCATTGAACACTCTGAGAAAATTCTTGCCAGCTATCTTCTCAATCTGGTCGTCAGAATAGCCCCTGAGTGTCATTTCGTCGAAAACCACTTGCATTTTCGAGACATCTTCCAAGCCTTCCGGAGTCACTTCGATGCCATCGAAATCTGATCCGATTCCTACATGGTCTATCCCCGCAACCTTGACTGCATGATCGATATGGTCTACGACATTCTTGTAGGAAGGACGGGGCAGAGCATCATGCTTGTCAGAAAGGAACACCGGATAGAAATTGATCTGGATGACTCCCCCGTGGTCTGCCAAAGAATGCAGCATCTCATCGGACATATTCCGGTAGTGGTTGGCAAGAGCCCGGCAACAAGAGTGTGTCGAGACGACCGGAGACTTTGAGCAAGCAATCACATCCCTGAATGTCTCATCAGAGACGTGTGCTACGTCCACGATCATCCCGATACGGTTCATCTCCGCCACCACTTCCCTGCCAAACGGACTCAGACCATGCCAGGTCGTGCCCTGGGCGGCACTGTCGGCGATCAGATTGTCGCCGTTGTGGGTCAATGTGAGATAACGCACACCAAGCCTGTAGAAGAGACGCAGAAGCGAAAGCGAACCCTGGATCGGCGCCCCGTTCTCCATGCCCAGGAATATGGACACAAGTCCCTTCTCCTTATTCTTGAGAGCATCTTCCGGTGACAGGGCCAATGCAGCCTGCTCAGGATATGCTCCGAGGGCATCATACACTTTTGCTATCATCTCAAGGGCACACCTGGTTGATTCATCCGGGGTCATCGAGGCCGAAGTGTACAATGCAAAGAAAGAGGCATCGACTCCTCCGGCCTTCAGCCTCGGAAAGTCTACATGCCCCTCTTTATTCAATATTCCGACATCAAGTCCCTTCATCATCTGGGACGGAGTGTCGCAGTGAGAATCAAGGACGAACATCATTTCCTGATTACGGAAGAGTTCTGGATCTTGACGATCTTCACGACAGGGTCGCCCGCATACTCGATGTCACTGCCTTTGGCGATGTCCAGTTCGAGCTCTTTCGAAGCATTGAGTTTCACATCGCATCCGTTTGTTGACAACTTGGCCTCTTCTACCTTCAGGCTCGAAGCATCCACATCACCCTTTCCGCTTACCTTCAATGATTTAGCCTCACCGGAAACAACAGTTTTTGCACTTCCTGCCGAATTGACCGTAACTTTTTCTGCCGAGCCGTTGATAGTCAGTTCAGCAGAACCGGCAGTGTTCACGTCGAGATTCTCGGCAGCATATTCAAGAGTCATCGAACCCTTCCCGTCTCCGGCAACTGCGATGTTGCCCTCGGTGCGGACATTAGCATTCGCAAGCCTCGCATTCTTGGCAACGCTCAGGACGGCGGTCTTGGCAACTACATTCAGATTATTGATGGTGGTAGTCCCATTAAGGAAAAGCGAGAAATTCTCGGCACTTAAAGTACCAGTATTGAAGAACTGAGAATTGTCATTGAGAGTCAAAGAATTAAGGATAGGAAGACAGACTATAACGCTAAGTGTAGGCTCCGGTGCGTTCTTCCCCTTGTACATCTTTTTGATTTCCTTCGGTACATTCTTATCATCCAATCCTACATAGAGAACGTTAGCCTTCACGTAACACTGGACATAACTCTCAAGCACATCGTCGACTGTCAGCTTGGCCGCATATTTGTCGCTCTGCGCTATGGTCACCTTGAATCCGTTGGAGGCAACTACACCGTCGAAAGGTGAATATTCATGCTCGACCGTACGGGTCTGGGCTAAGGCTGCCGATACTGATGCAATAAGTAAAGTAGCAGCTACTAATACTTTGTTAATCAATGTTTTCATATTCAACGACATTATAGGTTATTTTCTTCAATCCTTTCCATTAGCGAAGTCCATTCCGCTGTCTTGCGGTCAAGCTCCCGCTTGTTTTCGAGATAAGTCCTCGTCAGCTCCATGATGTCATCGGAAGCAGTGGGATTGGACAGCACTTTCTCTATCTCCTTCATGGCTGACTCTATCTTCCCGATCTCTCCTTCCAGGAATTCCACCCTATGCTTCATCTTCCGGAGTTCCTTGGACTCGCTCCTCCGCTGCTCGAAAGTCTGTTTGGCCTGGGCCTTTCCATCACTCTCAGCGGCTTCCTGCTTCTTTGAAGCCTGGCTCTGGTTCCCGAACCTTCTTTCGAGTTCCTGCAAGGACTCTATCTTCCTCTCTTCCAGGAATTCGCTCACGCTCCCAAGATGCTCCTTCACCTTTCCGTCCCTGAATTCGTACATCTTGTCCACCAGGCCATCCAGGAAGTCACGGTCATGGGATACAACAATCAACGTGCCATCGTAAGCCTGCAGAGCCTGCTTCAGTATGTCCTTTGACTTGATATCCATGTGGTTGGTAGGCTCGTCAAGCGCAAGGAGGTTATATGGATGGAGCATGAACCTGGCCATTCCCAACCTCGCCCTCTCTCCTCCTGAAAGGACGCTCACCTTCTTGTCTATATCCTCTCCACGGAAAAGGAACTGAGCGAGAATGTCA
Source organism: Candidatus Cryptobacteroides sp. (assembly GCA_045224215.1). GTDB lineage: Bacteria > Bacteroidota > Bacteroidia > Bacteroidales > UBA932 > Cryptobacteroides. Next base: position 16,801 of record JBGVAE010000037.1, read on the forward strand.
CGGAGTTTCGTCCTGATGTCACCTACGGCGATGTTATCCAAAGTCTCGAAGACCGTCAGGTTCCTGTCCAGGGCATCCTCCTGGTTCTGAGCATAATAGCCCATATTTACATTATATCCGGTCCGCGCCTCGCCGGAGATTGGCTTCAGCTCGCCTGTTATTACTCGCATTAGAGTTGTCTTTCCTTCTCCGTTACGTCCGATCAGGGCCACCTTCTCCCCTCTCTTCACTTCGATGGAAGCATTTGTGAACACCACCTTACCAGGATATCCAACGGTCAGATCCGTTCCCTTGAATACTATATCCCCGGAACGGGGAGCCGGAGGGAACTTAACGGTGAGCGTAGCATTGTCAGTCTCGTCGATTTCCAGCCTGTCCAATTTCTCAAGCTGCTTGATCCTTGACTGGACCTGGTTGGACTTGGTAGGCTTGTAGCGGAACCTGTTGATGAAGTCTTCCGTTTTCTCTATCATCCTCTGCTGGTTGGCATATGCTGCCTGTTGCTGCACCAGCCTCTCCTTCCGGAGCTCGACATACTGGCTGAAAGGGACTTTGTAGTCATGGATATGTCCCAGCACGATCTCCACGGTCCTGTTGGTGACACTGTCCAGGAATCTACGGTCGTGCGAGACAAGCAGGAGCGAGCATCTGTTCCCTTTCAGATAATCTTCGAGCCATTCGATGGATTCGATGTCGAGGTGGTTGGTCGGCTCATCGAGCAACAGCACGTCCGGTTCGGACAAAAGCACTTTTGCAAGTTCGATCCTCATGTTCCAGCCCTGGCTGAAAGTCTCTGTCTTACGGCCGAAATCCTCATCCTTGAATCCAAGGCCGAGGAGGGTTTTCTGGGCAAGGACCTCCACCGGCTCATTCTGGACCACCGAGATAGCATCCGTGAGTTCATTCAGCCTGTTGATCAGAGCCAGATAGGAATCGGACTCATAGTCAGTACGTTCCGCCAATGCAGCCCCGATCTCGTCCATTTCCTTGTGCATCCCGGTAATATGGTCGAAAGCCGTCATGGTTTCCTCGATGACGGTCTTCCCTTTGTGATGCTCCATGATCTGCGGCAGATAGCCGATCCTTATGCCGTTCGGTTTGTCCACCGAACCGGAAGTCGGAACTTGAAGCCCACAGATAAGCTTCATGATCGTCGATTTCCCGGAGCCGTTCTTGCCCACTAGACCTATCTTGTCATTGTCGCTGATATGGAAGTCAATGTTATCAAGCAGGGTGAAGCCCCCATATGCGACTGTCAGTCCGTTGATAGAAATCATTCCACAGCCTCCTCTTTCGCTTCTTCATCCTCCGGCAGCGGGTCCTTGCTCTGGGTGATGCTGAACTCATAAAGTCCGTAGAGCGGTATTGCCAGCACGAACATGGAGAGCGGATCTGCAGGCGTGATCAAGGCGGACAGGATCAATACGACAACGAAGGCATGCTTGCGGTACTTCCTGAGAATATCCTTGTTGACGATTCCGAATCTGGAAAGAACTGCGATGACGGAAGGGAATTCGAACACCAAGCCTATCATGAAAACCATGGATATGAACAGGCTGATGTACGAATTCAGGTTGATCATGTTGGTGACGTTCTCGCCCACCGAGTAGTTCATGAAGAATTGCAGGCATACCGGGAGGACGAAGAAATAGCCACAGGCGACACCCAGATAGAAAAGCACCGAAGCCATCATGAAGGCTCCGCGGACGACTTTCTTCTCCCTTTCATACAATGCCGGTGCTATGAACTTCCAGATTTCCCATATCACCAATGGAAACACGAGCACCAGACCCACAAGGCAGGCCACCTTCAGATGTACGAAGAACTGGGCGACGACGTCCGTATTGATGAGGTTGACATTCACCTTCCAGTGCAGGAACCTGTAGAGGAAGAAATCGGAATCTGCCGGGTAGAATACAACCTTGAACATCAAGTCCTTGAAAGAAAAACAGACCAGTGCAGCCAGGCACACGTAAAGTATTGAGCGGAACAAGGTCCCCCTCAATACCTCGAGATGGTCCCAGAAGGACATCTCGCCAGCCAGCTGTTCCTGGTCTTTGCTTTCTTCGGACACTTTACTTGTTGTACTCGTCCTTCTTCTCGATCTTGTCCGGAGCCTTGGCCGCAGAGTCGATGTCACTCTTGATATCGTTCATTTCGGCCTCGACCTCGTTCATTCCCTTCTTGAAACTCTTGACTCCCTTGCCGATTCCCTGCATGAGCTCAGGAATCTTCTTGCCTCCGAAAAGGAGTACGATGACAGCTACGATCAGGACAATCTCCCAGGTCCCGAATGCAAGAGGGTAAAATAATGGTGTCATAATAATATCCTTTAATGATTATCTGTCATTGATATGTGCTTCAATCGCCCTGACCAGCGGTTCAGGGCAACGGGTCGGACGGCCGGTCTCCTTGCTGAGGAATCCCAGGGCAACTTCACCTTCCACGCACAGTTCTCCATCCTGGTTGTAAACCGCCTGCTTGATGAACAACTTGGCAAGCGGAACCTTTTCTATCATGGCTACTACCCGGACCGTGTCACCCATCTTCGCCGGATGCTTGTAACGGCACTCCACGGA
>JBGVAE010000038.1:0-3137 GCA_045224215.1 Candidatus Cryptobacteroides sp.
AATTCGAGTGCGATGAGGGTCAAGCCAATACCTCGAGGATTCACTTAAGCAAAAAAGCGAAGGCAGACCTTCTGGCCGAGTTCCATCTCCGGGAGCCGGAGAAGGACATCAGCTGGCTTGTCAAGCCGGAAACTCTCAATGAGAAAAACCTCTTCTATACGGCCGGGAACTCTTCCCAGGTCGAGGAGCTCCGCACCTTTCTTATGCCGGACCGATACAATGAGATACATAGCAGGATGAAGGAAGCCGGTTTCCGCAGCGGCTTCGCATGTCTCTTCTACGGCGCTCCGGGCACCGGCAAAACAGAAACGGTCTACCAGCTGGCCCGTCAGACCGGCCGCAGCATAATGGCCGTCAACGTGGAAGAGATTAAGAGCAAGTGGGTGGGCGACTCGGAGAAGAACATCAAGGATGTCTTCGACCGCTACCGCCAGGCGGTGCAACGCTCCGAGTTGGCCCCTATCCTCCTTTTCAACGAGGCCGACGGCATCCTGGGCATCCGCCAGGAAGGGGCTCAGCGGGCCGTCGAGAAGATGGAGAACAGCATACAGAACATCATTCTGCAGGAGATGGAGAAACTTGACGGTATCCTCATCGCCACGACCAATCTCACGCAGAACCTGGATCCTGCCTTCGAGCGCCGCTTCCTGTACAAGATCTGCTTCGAACGTCCGGACGCTTCGGTACGCGAGAAGATCTGGCACACCATGCTCCCCTCCCTCTCCCCTTCCGAGTGCGCTGAGCTCGCATCGGCGTACGATCTCAGCGGCGGCCAGATGGAGAACGTAGCCCGCAAGTTCTCCATCAATTCCATCCTGTATGGCAGCGGGAGGAATTCCATGGAGATCCTCAATTCTTATTGCAACGCTGAAAAGCTTGACAACCAAAACCGTCGTCGAATAGGATTCTGAAACAGGAGAGGCATGGACGAGGACTTGAAACACTGGCTAAAGACCTATCTTCTGGACATCCTCTGCGGGATGGTCTTCTGGGGCTTCGTGTTCGGATTATTAGTCTTATTTGGATAAGGCCATCGGGCGAACAACTATAATGTCGGGCGTGCAGATCGCTTGCTTTTCCCCTCTCCCCCCAGCCTGACCTCTCGGGCATCGAAGTCAGCCTCGAGTTCAACAAGGACTGGAGCCGTCCGCGGAACAGCCTTCAAAGATGCATTCACGATCATTCTTGGGAAAGAAAGGATTGCAGAATAGGTGCCGAAGATGCTTGATCGGCAGATTCATTTCGAAATTGCATATGATTTCATTATTTTTGTTGAATCAACTATCACTTATCGTTATGAAAAAGACAATTATTGGCTCCGGCATCTACTATCTTGACATTATTGTGGTTCGAGACTACCCTGAATGGCCGCAACTTCGTCCTTTCTCCGATCATACCGTCCTTGAGGAGGTCGGCGGAACGTGCGGCAATGTCATGTGCATGCTTTCCTGGTTAGGGTGGAAGGCGATGCCCCAAGTTTGTCTTGACAATTCCCCTGAAGGTCTGAAAGTCTCATCCGACCTTAGGAGGTATGGCTGCGACTGCCGTTACGTGACCAATACTCCGGACGGTGGGACATCCCTTCTCAAATGCACTCACAAGAAATCTCCGGATGGCACAAAGACAATCAGTTTCCGCGTCGGCTCTCCGGGAGGGAGCCGTTTCCCCAAACGTCATTTCCTCAGGGCTCGGGACGAGGCTCCGGCATTTCTGGATAAGTTGTCTGAATGTCCGGGTGTTTATTTCTTCGACGACCCTGCAGCGGGTCACCGCCTGATTGCAAGATTCCTCCGCGAAAAGGGCGCTACGGTATATTTCGAGCCTTCCGGGATTGGAACGAAAGCAGAGCTGGAAGCCGTGGGTGTCAGCGATATCGTCAAATTCTCCGGGGATAATATTCCGGACATTTCGTTCACGGAGAGATTTGCCGACAAGCTGTTTATTCAGACCCTCGGCTCGGAGGGTCTCCGCTTCAAACTCCGCGACGGAGCGTGGATACATGTCACTCCCGTTCCGTGCGATAATGTCGTAGACTGGGAAGGTGCCGGGGACTGGACGACATCCGCTTTTCTTAATGAGCTCGCTTCATCGGGTACACCGCTCTCGAATCATACGGAAGACTCGATTGCCGAGGCTTTGAAGGCTGCCCAGGTGGTCGCATCAAAAAGCGTAGGCTACCTCTCCAGCAAGGGAATGATAAACGACATAGGTTAAAGGAAGGTTAATCTGGAAGGGCCGGACTGCGTCCTATTTAAGCCTTCAATTCCTCGATGCATCCCTCGAGGGTTTAGAAACGTAACTCCATCGATGCCAAGACTCTCTGCAATCTTGGGAACTGTGCGCTGCCATTTTGGGGCCTCAAAACAACGCTGAATCTTACACGTCTTGCCAAGGATAAGAGGTCTATAATCCTTTTTATCTTTTTAAACTTTCTTCAAATGTGTCATACCTTGGCACATCTGGCGGTTATCTTTGCTATTTGGAATAGTATATAAGTCTGTCTTGCCGGCAGACAGACCTGTAGAAAAAAGTCGGCATCCTTATTAATATGCCAAGAGTCCGTACAAACCTGATTTCCCTGACCCCAGAGCAGGAGGACGCCGTCAAGGCGACCGAAGGTCGTGTGCGCGTCGTAGCCGGGGCAGGCTCCGGCAAGACCCGCACGCTCGTCTACCGCTTCGCCTATCTCCTGAACGACATGGGAATCCCGCAGAGCGACATCCTCTGCATGACCTTCACTAACAAGGCTGCGCAGGAGATGAGGAGCCGCATAGCCGCCCTCTGTCCCGGAGGGGTGGTCGGCGACTTCGTGACTACCATCCACGGATTCTGCGTAAAGTTCCTCCGCGAGGAGATATTCCGTCTTGGCTACCCTCAGAATTTCATCATCTTCGACGAGGAGGACATGAAAGTCCTCGTTAAGGAGATCCTTGAGGAGTGCGGCATCCCGAGGAAGGCCGGAATCGTCGGGAACTACATGGACGAGCTCTCCGCCTTCAAGGGCGGTACTCCCTACATCCCGAGATACGTGACAATTACGGAACCAGGGGCTTCCGACGGGGTTCCTATCTTTGGGAAGATGATCCTCCGCCAGAGGCGGTACTTCGCGCTCGATTTCGACGACCTCGTCTATTTCA
>JBGVAE010000039.1:0-8501 GCA_045224215.1 Candidatus Cryptobacteroides sp.
ACCTTTACGGTGACAGTCTTATCTCCGGCCTTGACAATAACTTCCGCATTGCGGTCAGTGAATGCTTCGTTGGCTTTGACGGAGACCTTTATGCTCCCGTTACCCTTGCCTGATGTAGGAGAGATGGTCACCCAGTCGGCTGAGGTGGAGGCTGTCCATGCTTCGTTGCAGGTGACTGAAACCTCCTTGTCGGCGGACGCTGCTTCGAAGTTCACGGCGATTGGACTCACCGAAAGCTCCGTAGGCTGTGTCTTTTCGCAGGAAAAGAGGATAGCTCCTGCAAGGATCGCCAAAGCGGCATTGATCAGTGTTTTGATTCTTTTCATTTTGATAAACTAGTTTAAGGAATAATATTTCTTTTTGAGTGATTTGACTTTCCTGCTATATTTCTTCAGAACTTTCGGACCGTAACTATCAGCGATTCTTCTTGGGAGGAAATTCCCTTCGAGTTCATCCCAGATCCTGCTTTCCCGCTTTGGATCTTCCAACTCCGGTGGAACATTGTCCAAAGACTTTGCCACAAAGTCCAGCGTCCTTTTCTGCTCTTCCCACGGCACATTGACACCGTTGACCTTTCCTCCTATGTTTGATAAGGCGAGCCAGAGGTAGTGGTAATATTGTTTTCTGATGAGCTGGAGACGCTCTTGGTCAAGTCCGTCCAGCATCAGCAAGGCCCTGCAGTTGTCTATCCCTGCCTTTGATGAGACCAGAAGGTTGTTCCCGAGACTTTCAGCCTGTGCAGAAGGATCCGGAGAGATGGCAGCACTGATGAAAGGAGCGTAATAGCAATAATCTGTTTTCTCCGGTATTTCCATGCCGCCGTATCCGCAAGCTATCGCGTAGAAATCAAACGGACCCAGGCGGGGAGGAAGCAGGTTGACCCCTGCCTTCACATCCTCTGCGGTTGCTATGTGGTTGTACCTTGCATAATCCATCACGGATGCGCTGGTACCGTACCTGCTTGTGAAAGAAGGGCTGTGGAGCGAGTCTGTCGGATAGCTCCATGAGGCGCCCATGTTGTGGTTGAGCCCGAGGACATGGCCCATCTCGTGGCAGACTGAATATCTGATCATCGGACCGAGCATCTCAATCGGATATTCCTTCATCCTGGCCATCGGATCTGAAGCTCCTGTCTGGACATATCGCCATCCTGAAATCAGCTTGACGACGTTCTTCCACCAAAGGATATCACCCTGGAGTATTTCCCCGCTGCGAGGGTCGCAGAGGACATCCCCCTTGGCATTGGCTTCTTCTATGTCCATGTATCTGACCATGTTGGCGAGAGGGGAGCAACGGTCGAAGGAATTATCTTCCGGGTGGACATGGATGACCTTCCCCAGGCCTGCTTTTTCAAAGGCCTTGTTCCAGTCTTCCAGACCTTCCTTTATATAAGGATACCATTCCGTAGGGAAAGCCTTGTCAACGTAAAAGTCGATTCTTGGATTCCTCGAGAGGTCCCAGCGTTGGGAATGGACTCCGCGCCTTCCTTCAGGATTCCGGTACTCCGTGACATTGAAACAATCCAATCTTTCTTTCTCCTTCATCGGCTCTTCCGGGAGGAACAGCAGGTAAGATGCAGCTGTGACATCCAAGCCGGAAGCATAGTGATATAGACCTGTAACCTGCAGATATTCAGAGGTTTCCTTAGTGGATAAGATTTTCCCTGCCTCCAAGCGGTCCTTTTCAAGCATCTTCGGGGGAATTGCAGAAACCTGTTCAGGATACCTTGAAAAGTAATCTGAAATGTCCAGCAGCAGATTGCCTTCAGCATCCTTTTCCAGTACAGGGAAGTGGACAGGCTGCACGTGCTGCATCCTGCCCTTCGGCTTTTTCCCGCCGTGCTTATGCCCGTGCCATTCTTCCGGCATCAGGACAACGTTTCCGTCGGAGTCCTGATGGAATACCATGAGAACCGGATCCGGATTCTTCTGCCCCGGAGCGAAAACCTTTCCCCATGGCCGGTTGACATCTACGATGCGGGAACCGAATAGGACAGGTTTCCCAATCCGGTCTGCTGGCAGACGCAATGATTCCTGCCCTTTCAGGAGCAGGGGCAGCAGCAGTAGCAAGGTTATGAGGCATGATCTTCTCACTTGCTATCTTGGCCAGAGCTTGTATTCAACCTTCCAGAGACCGTCTTCCTTTGTCAACCCCAATGTTGTGGCAGGATCCTTCCCGTTGGCTGTGTCTGCCTTCATGAAATTCTCGGAATCACTTTCGAACCAGGCTGTAACGAGAACCGGCTCGGAACTGTTCGTAAAATCGAAGGTTCCCTCAAGTCTGGCGAGGGTGACGCTGATTGTTCCGGTGAGCGCCGGATGAGTGGAGGCGTCGATGTCCCCTCCGGTAGCCCTGGAATCCATTACCCATGCATTGTATCCGGAACTCTTGTCCTGCCACGAAGCGTAGCTCCCGATATATGCCTTGAAGGAACGAGGCCTTTCAAGGAATATCCGTCCTTTCTGGGTCTCGCCGTAGTCCAGAACGAAACGCATGATCGAATCGGCAGGGGAGAACTCCCTGTGCCCCTGGTCGTTTCCGTAATCAAGGATCGTGATTTCGTTCGGGCGTACATGGAGTGGGAAGAAATCACTCAGCCTGAACAGATGCGAATTTGATGCATTGGCCTTGCAGCCGAAGGAAGGATGGTCGAACATATTCCTGTAGTTCCTCAGGTAATTGGATCCTTCGGAAGATACTCCCAAATCAACGGTAGTGTTGCCATCCCAGGAGCCGTCTGTTGCCTTGATTCCCTGGCGGATCTGGAAACCCTTCCCGTCGTTCAGAGCTGCAGTACGCAGGAAACTGGTGAAGTCCACCACGGGGTCGCTCATCTGGATGGGAATTGATTCTTGTCCTGGCATGACAGAATACTTGCCTTTCTCGGGAATGATAGTAAGGTCAGCGGTTTTGTAATATCCGGAGATATCCTTTTTCAGTATCTGCAGTTCTATCGTCTTGCTGGTAGCTCCTGCTGGGAATTCGATCTCTGGGGTTCCGTTACCGTCGACAAGATAATCCTTCCCGCAGACCAGGTCGCCGAATTCCAGGATGACTGTCTGCGAAGATATCGGAGTCCTCTCGCATTTGACTTCGAGATTCAGGGTTTCGGCAAGATACGGATTGGTTACAACTGGTTGCTGAGACTGTGTGAATCCGAATATCGGTAGGCTTATCTCCTTGTTTATGTTGATTTTTGTGGATATGTTGTTCCCTGGATCGACAGTGTATCTTTCCCCAGGCTTGAGAGAAATCTCTATCCAAGAGGATTCCACCCATATCTCATCGTCGACGAGCGAGATGTGGACATTTCCTTCTTTCTCGCCCTTGGCTATTTCGACGTTGGTGGATGATAATATGTACTGAAGCCCTTCCTTGAGGGAACTGCTGATTACCAAACCCACTGTCAGAGGTTGTTCTGCCGGCCTTGAAAGGACAAGGTCCACATCCAAGCCGCCTTGGGTCGGGGTAACCGTGTAACTGTCACTGCTGAATGAAACGGCGGGGGCGAAGTAACGGTTATCATCGTTTTCTTTCTCCCGGCAGGAGGCCGCCGCCATTAAAACGGCCAATGCTGATAGTATAATATATTTCTTCATAGTGTCAGAATGTGAATATACCGATGGTTAAGGCTGCATTTGCCATATTGCATTGCGGCAGCGCCTGGCAGTAACCTCCTGAGAGTCTTAGATACCCGTTCGCCTTTCCTGCTTTGCCCAGGCTCATCGGGAAGGTCCACGTAAGCGAGGCAGTGCCACCGATGCGCTGCTTCCTGTAATACTCTGCATCCACTTCCAGGACTTCCGTCACATATTCGTTCTCGAAGCAGAGTTCCTGTTCAACTGCCATAGGCATTATTCCATTGCCCTTCAGGCAGGCATCCACCCTGTTGCCCCGGGATTCAAACAGACGTACCGACCCTCCCAGGGAAAATTCCATCCGACCTGCGGAGAACCGTGAATCTGGAAGGTAGCAGTTCTTGGCAAATGAGGTATAGCCGGCTCCTGCTTCAAGGCTCCATTTGTAGTCCTTACCTTTGCATGAGCCGAAAAGGGTGTAGTCAAGCCTTGTTTCCGTTTGTCCAAGCATATACCTGTTCCGGTATTCGTAGAGTGTTACCCAGGTCTCAGTCGAGACTCCGGTTACAGGGTCTTTCTCTGACTGGAGTTCCTGTAGGTATTCATCCGCTCCGGCGTCCTTGAGCGAGCCTTTGAGGTGCAGGACATGCAAGCTGTTCCCTTTCCTGTACTGAAGGTCTGCAACCGCATTGTAGAGAAAATAGTTGTATGAGCCCGGACTTTGCTTCTTGTCTGCGAAGGCATCGAGGCGTCCGTATTCCATTCCTGCTGAAACCAGTACCTTCAGGGGACCGTAAGTGTAGTTGTATGACAAATCCCCTAGGAACCTGCTACCGTAGAACTGCCGTTTGAAGCCTGAATATGCTCCGATTGCTCCGTCTATCCTGTCCAGTCCTGACATCCTGTAGTAATATAGGTTAGGATATGACTGGATCGTGGTCAGACCGGAAAGCTTTTCTTTCTGGTAACCATAGCCCAGGTCGAGTCCCAGGTGATGAGGCCCGAAGGAAAGCAGGACCGAAGGTATGATACGGTAGTCAAGGTAGCCGGTACGCGGACGAGGGTCTCTCATTCCGGATATGTCCGCTACGTCATATTCCGCACGTACACCAAGGGAAACGAGATCCGAGAGTGGGGCGGTGTAGAGGTCGAATCCGAGTCCGCAGCGGTGGCTGTCATAATCCTTGGCGATCGAGCTTCCGAATATGAATGGTATCGAGAACCAGGGATCCATGACATCAGACCATTTCCTGTCCTTTTCCCTGTCGAGGGAATAGTGGAAATCACCTCTCATGAACAGTTTGTCCGAGAAACTGTCATACCGGTGGGTGGAGAAATCGAAGCCGTAGTCTTTACCGCCTTGCTGGGCCAGATGGTCATCGCCATCCTTCCAGAATGTTTCTATCTGGGTCTTGCTTCCGCTGGAAGGTTGGAACAGCCCCATTCCGGCAGCGTTGTTCGTGGTAAGGAATTGCTGCATTGTCGTTTCCAACTTCAACTTCGAGAAGTCGGAAGGCAATTCCTGAGCCGTGGAGCATACCCATGGAAGCAGGCAAGTCAAAAGTACGATAGTCTTTCTCATAGCAGTTCCTCCTTGTCATATTTGCGCGGTGTAGGATCCGTACATACCGCGAAATCAGTGCTGCTGTTGTTGGTGTCCTGGAGATAGTATCTGCCGTTTTCAATGCGGGACACTTTCCTTTCCACTGATTCGTGATTCTTTCCGCTCACCGCTGTGATGGTGATGTATCCGGCGTCTATGCTCTGGTGGAGGCGTTTGATATTCACATCAGGATCGGTCTGTGCCGGCTTGTTGAGACATTCCACACCATCGAGGGCGAATTTCTTGTGCATCCGGCGATACCTGTCTCCCTTCGTCCAGCCCGGGCGGTAAACTTCCGGCCAGGTGGTGATGTCTTCGTCAGTCTCGAACAGGACGAGGGCGTTAGGACCACCGTTTATCAGATTGAGTTTCTTCATGTTGCTCCAAGTGTTTGAGACCAGGGGCAGCATAGGGATATCAGGGTTGCCGTCACCCTCCATGGTCTTTACTTCGAAGTCGGCATGGGAAAGATCGACTGAAGTCGAAGCGCTTGTGGTATGGTTCCTGGCACTGTTGGCTGCGATGACGATGCTACCTCCCGGTTGCACGGGATAGTCATCTCCATCACCAGGGAATCGGCAAATCTGGCAGAAGTAGATCGAGTCAGGTTTTTCGGCAGCGGTGTAATAAGAAGGGTTCATCGACGGTTCGGCAAGCCCGAGATACTTCCCGTCGAGGTAGAGCACTTCGTCGGAATTGTTGAACAACTCTACATAACCGTCTGTCTTGTAGTCCCTTCCCATATCGTCCTTCGTGCCGGCATAGTAGACCTTGGATATCAAGAGGTCGGTTACCAGGGCCGTTTCCAGCGCTATCTCGAGGTCTTCAGCCTTGAATATCCGCTGGTTCATGAGAGATATTCCTACTATCACCCTTGCCTTCTCGTCGAGGGTTGAAGGATCCTTGAGCATTGTGTTGTATTCGGCTCCGCTCATCTCCCAGTTGGTTATGATGTCGTAGATGCCAGGGACTATGGATTCCACGACGGCCTGTCCGGCGACATCCGTTACGAATTCATAGCTGATGTCTCCTTTCAGATTTACGACCCTGTTCTTGTAGCGGGCCGATGAAAGGCATTCTTCCGGCATCTTGAAACTCAGGATAAAGGATTCTGTAGGCTGCGGGGCTTCCCGGTTGCAGGAAAGCGCCGATAGCAATATGATTGATGCGACTATTGACCGTTTCATATCTTCACAAACATTTCTACGCCGAATGAGAATGTACCCTGGTTCCTTTCGGTAAGCGTTCCCGACTTGGATGTAGACTGGTATGGCATATAGAATAAGGCGTTGTTGACATAGAAAGAAAAACCGAAGTTCTTGGAAACATCCTTGGTAAGGCGCATGTTCATCAACCAGATAGGATGCTGGATCGTAGGGGCGTTGTCGGCCGGATTCTTCCGCTGGGCAGACAGCAGGACACCCTTGATGGTGTAGGATGGATCGTCCAGCATGGCCTGGGTGATCTCATGCATGCTCAGGTCCGTGTCCATCCATGCAATCGGATCGCTCTTCTGGTTGGTTGTATGGCTGTACTGGTAGAATATCACCTGATTGGCAAGGGACGCTACCATCTTCATTCTCGGGATATTGCACACAAGACGAAGGTTCGTGCTGAACCTGCGGCTTATGTCACGTGAGACACCGCTTGGATAGAGCAGCTTGAAGGGAGGGGTTCCCGGCATTCCCTGCGCATAGCTGGATGAAGCATCTACGCCCGAAGGATTCTGGAAATTAGGCCCTGTAGTCCAGTTCTGTGTCTCCATGTAGGCTCCGTTCAGGATGATACTTGTACGTATAGGCTTGATCTGACCCAGGTTGATGTCGAATTCAACACCCCTGTTCAAGCTGGCCTGCGTGTTGCCGATACGGCCGCTTGTGGTGAACACGGTGTCCACCCTCGCAGGATTGTTCCATTCTATGTAAGGCATTCCAGAAGCATCTGTCCGGATACCCCTTTCTGCAGTGTAATAGTTGGCATAGTAGACACTGTACTCAGTGAAATTGCCGAAACCGTTCTTCATGTAATCCTGGTAACCAATCACCGAGAACGACATGCCGTTCTTGAGGGCTATGTCGAGACCGAGTTCAGCCTTGGTGTTTGTGGCGTTCTTCAGCGAATTGTTCCGCTCAACGTTGGTTACCTTGGTATTGTACAATACGAGTTGTTTGCTTTCGTCCGAAGGAAGGTAGGAGGCTGCTATGCGGTCGGAGTATTTTGGCTCTGGATAGAGATGTGCAAGGCCAGGAGTCTTGTTGCTCTGTCCCCAGCCGCCCCTGAGCGTCAGCCAGTCCGTCACCTTGAAAGAAGCGTTGAACCTAGGAGAGAGAGCATGTACCTGCTCTGGCAGGCCGAATTGCATCATGTCATAGCGCAGACCTCCCTGGAGCTTGAATTCCATGCCGTGCGGCAGCTCCCATCTCAGGTTGTCTTCCAGATAGCCGGAAATCTGGTTCAGTGAAGGAATATCATAATACGGCCTCGGGCGACCGTCGCTGTTTGGCCTGAGAGGCATGAAGTTGTCGTCATTCGAGAACCCTGGGGCCTTGTTGGATTCGTGGCGGTACTCCGCCCCCATGTTGAATCGCTGCTGGATCTTGCCGGTATTTACATTGAATACATTACCAACCTTGGCGAAGAAGTTCACAGGGCGGGATTCCGTGGTGCCTCTGGCGCGGTAAGAATTAGTAATCCATGGAACTTGGTAGTAACCATCTGTGAGCGAGGTGATTATCGGCAGACCTCCGTCGGCTGAAACGATGCTGGAGGTCCAACTCCTGGAGTCGGTGATGGACAGGCCGGTCGCGTATGTGAGGGAACGGGACAGAGGCTTGTTCAAGGTAATCCTTCCATTGTGAGCCAGACGCATTGTGTATTGGTTCTGGCCGGTTTCAGTTCCTTCTATGAGAAGGTCGGGATCTGATTTCCTCAAGTCGATGATGCTGCTGAAGTTCATCTTGGTGGTGGAAGACCAGATGCGTCCTACGGTGTTACTGTACGTGACACCTCCGCTGATCCTGTCGAAAGACCTGTTCTTCGTGCGGGGATCTCCGGAAGCTCTTGCGTAATCGGCGTTGACGTTGAGGCTTCCTGCTTCCTTGCTGAATTTCCAACCTTTACCGAAGGAGGTGTTCAAAGTTGTCGGATTGACTTTCGCACGCACTTCATAAGGGGTATAGCCAGCCTTTGTGTTCACGACGACTGCACCTGAGCTCAAGTCTCCGTATTCGGCTGAAGGAATGCCTCGGATTACCTCGACGGATTCGATGTTGTCGGCGCTGATCTGCCTGAGGTCCACTCCGGTGCCGGCGTTCGTACCG
>JBGVAE010000040.1:0-4513 GCA_045224215.1 Candidatus Cryptobacteroides sp.
ATGCTGCCGGAAAGAACCTTGTGGAGACTTATGCCGTGAACATCGATCCTGACCTCCACAAGGAAGTCCTGGAGCGTTATGCAGCCCTTGAACTGAAGCCTTACGGAGGTTTCGTCAATCCTGACATCGTGCCTGTTCTCAAGGATGGCAAGGTCGTTGATTACGAGCTTGTCTATACCGATGATTTCCTGAAGCAGCAGTTGGAATACGGCAAGAGATACCGCACTCTCTAGGCTGGAGGTGCTATCAGGCACCGTTCCAGCTTCGCCCCTTTGTCAGGATCAAGGACTCCGGCCTTGACCAGGTTCGGGACCGTCCATTCTTCAGAGGGGGTATTCTCCCGGAAAAGGATTATTCCATGCGCCGCATGCTTCCCTATGTAGGGATGGCGTGCGAGCGCGGTTTCGTCCAGTGTCCAGAGGGAATATGGTTCCGGCGGGCTCAGCGTTACGAGATCCTTGAGCCCGTCGAATTTCTCCCGGTCGAAATGCCAGATGTCCATCAGCTGCTCCTTGTAGGAATATCCTCCCAGATCCTCGCGGTAAGAAACCATCTTCCCGGCGAAGAACTTGCCTATTCCCGGAAGGGTCTCGAAGGCGGCCGAGTCGGCCTTGTTGATGTCGATGGCGGGGATTTCGATGTATCGCTCCAGCCTTTGGAAGACCGAGTCAGCCACAACATAAGACCGGGCGAAATCGCTCTTGCGACGGAAGCGGCCGCCTTTCCGGCGGTAATTGTCTATCGACTGGGCCTGCTTGGGGCTGAATCCCAGCCGTATCAGGTCGTCGATGCTGACCGTATTGGGGTCGAACTTGAAGCTTTCGTATTTCCTCGGGGTATGGGCGCGGCGGATTGACTGTGCCGCCGCGGAGTGCCGGGATAACCGGACCGTCGTGTCATATTCATTGGTTTGAGGCCGGTAATCTTGGATGTAGACTGTGTCCGGGGCGTCATGATTTGCAATCAGCCTTGCAACTGAGGCCTTGTGGATGAAGAGGGCGGCTTGGTAGCCGATGATGAGGAAGAGCAGGGCTACCGCCCCGACGATGAAGGATGCTGACGGACGTCTGCCGTCTTTTTGTGAGTTTTTCATTGTTCAGAATAAGTCATGGAGTTTATCAGTGTTTCTTTTCAGGTGGAGCCCCCGCTACGACTATCACTATCTCGCCTTTCGGTTCGTGTTCCTTGTACCAGGACTCCACTTCGGCCAGAGTGCCCCGGCGGTGTTCTTCGTGGATCTTGGAGATTTCCCTGGCCACTGAACATTCCCTGTCCGGACCGAAATATTCCATGAATTGGCCGAGAGTTTTCACAAGTCGGTAAGGGGACTCGTAGAACACCATCGTCCTTTCTTCGACTGCCAGTTCCTTCAGCCTGGTCTGGCGGCCTTTCTTTACCGGCAGGAATCCTTCGAAACAGAAGCGGTCGCATGGAAGGCCGGATGAGACGATGGCCGGAATACATGCTGTCGGACCGGGAAGCGTCTGTATTTCAATTCCTTCTGCGGCACATGTACGGACCAGCAGGAAGCCAGGGTCCGAGATTCCCGGTGTGCCGGCGTCGCTTATGAGGGCTACGTTCATCCCGCCCAGGATGCGCTCCTTGATCATTTCAGCCGTCTGGTGTTCGTTGAACTTGTGGTGCGACTGGAGTTTGCCGTGGATGTCGTACCGTTTAAGCAGGACGCTGCTGGTCCTGGTGTCTTCGGCCAGGATCAGGTCGGCTTCCTTGAGGATGCGTACGGCCCTGTAGGTCATGTCTTCCAGGTTGCCTACCGGGGTGGGAACTATGTAGAGTATTCCGGGCATATGCTACCTGAGTTTCCTGCGGACAGCCATCATGAGCCTGTACACCGGCTCGGAGTCGAGGTCCCAGTCAGGGAAATTCGCCTTGATGTAGGAAACAGCTTCTTCCAGGTCCTGCATGTTGTTGAAGGCAGAGATGGTCTCCTGGAAAAGCATCGGGTCCTCGCCGAAGAGGACGTTGATCAGCAAGACCCTGTCGTTGAGGGAAATGGCGCTTATGACGTTCTTGACGGCTGATCCCGGACGGTCGATCCTCCATGCCTGCCTTTCGGCCAGCACGTCCATGACGGCTGTGTCAGCCTTCGCGCTGTCCAGGATAGGGGGCTTCACCTCTTCCGGCATGTCTTCTTCAGGAATGTCTTCCTGGGAAGGTATGTTTTCGGCCGGGATGTCAATGTCTGCGATCGAGAGGTCGATAGGCTCTTGAGGAACATCGTCAAGGACATCTACAGGCACGTCCTCCGGAACTTCTTCCGGAACTTCTTCCGGAACTGTTACCGGTTCCGAAGCAGAGAATGCTTTAACTTCATATTCAAGGGCTTCCAGTTCTTTCCTGATGCTATCTATCTTTGCCAGGATGGAGGAAATGGCATTGTCGTCGATGTTTCCCATAAAAATGCTATCTTTGTGAGAGAGTAATGTTATTTCAACAAATTTAAGAAATGTTTTCAGAAAACATAAAAAAAGCCGGAGAGATCGAGGTTATCTGCGGCTCCATGTTCTCGGGTAAGACCGAAGAGTTGATCCGCAGGATCAGGCGTGCCAAGTTTGCGAACCTGAAGATCGAGATATTCAAGCCGACGATTGACACCAGGTATTCCGAAGATGATGTGGTTTCCCATGATTTCCACAAGATTCCGTGCCATGCAGTCAAGGATCCGAAGGAGATGCTGAATATCTCGGATGACGTCCAGGTGGTGGGAATCGATGAGGCCCAGTTCTATGACATGTCCCTGATCGATGTCGCGAAGGAACTGGCGGATAGGGGAGTGAGGGTCATCATCGCCGGTCTGGACACCGACTATCTCGGCAAGCCGTTCGGGCCGATGCCTTACCTCATGGCTATCGCCGAGGAGGTGAGGAAGGTCCATGCGATATGTGTCAAATGCGGCAACCTTGCCAACCATTCACACCGTCTCGCCCACAGCACCGAATTGGTGGTCCTCGGCGAGAAGGATGCCTACGAGCCTCTTTGCAGGGATTGCTACAACAAGGTGATGGCGGCCGAGAGGGCAGCCGCCGAAAAGGCCGCGAAGTAGGATGGACCTCACCTCGAAGATATTAAGCGATTATACCTACTATCTGAAGATAGAGCGTGCGATGTCACCCAACACCGTGGCATCGTATTCATCTGACGTGAGGGATTTCTTCCACGCTGTTCCTGTGATGCCGGCTGATGTGGAATCGCAGGACATCATGGATTATCTGGCTTCGAGGAACAAGCTTTCGAAGCGTTCCCAGGCCCGGATCCTGAGTTCCCTGCGTTCCTTCTTCGACTGGCTGGTCGCCGAGGGTGACAGGAAGGACAATCCATGCGAGGTGGTGGACTCTCCCAAGCTTGGCCGCTACCTGCCTGAGGTCCTGTCCGTGGATGAAGTTTCCGCCATCCTCGAATCCGTGGATCTTTCGACTTGGAACGGAAAACGTGACAGGGCTATCCTGGAAGTCCTTTACGGTTGCGGGTTGAGGGTGTCCGAGGCGGTGAATATGCTGATTTCCCATGTGTACCTCGACGAGGGGTTCGTGAGGATAGTCGGAAAGGGAAACAAGGAAAGGATCGTTCCGATCGGGGAAATGGCCGTAGAGGCTGTCAGGAACTACCTGGCCGTGAGGCCGGAACCGGCTGAACTGAAGTATGAAGACATACTTTTCCTCAACAAGTACGGGAAGAACCTGAGCCGTGTCGCTATGTTCAATTTGGTCAAAAGGCAGGCGATGTTGGCCGGCATCCAGAAGGAAATATCACCTCACACCTTCCGGCATTCGTTCGCTACTCACCTTATAGAGAATGGAGCCGATCTGCGGGTCGTCCAGGAAATGCTCGGACACGAAAGCATCCTCACAACCGAGATTTACACGCACATCGACTCCTCCACGTGGCAGCAGGCCATCCTCGAATATCATCCGAGGAAATAGCTTACCGTCAGTCTTTTACAGTCTTGAGAGCTTCTCTGATCTTGCCTTCGATCTCCTCGCAGAGTTCCTTGTTGTCCGCAAGCAACTGCTTGGTGGCTTCGCGTCCCTGGGCCAGTTTCTGGTCATTGTAGCTGAACCAGCTGCCGCTCTTCTTGATGACGTCGTATTCGACACCGAGGTCCACTATTTCGCCCGTGCGGGATATCCCCTGGCCATAGACGATGTCGAACTCTGCCTTCTTGAAAGGAGGGGCCATCTTGTTCTTCACCACCTTGACGCGGGTGCGGTTGCCGAGGGCTTCCTCTCCGTCCTTGAGCTGTGTGATACGGCGTACATCTATCCTTACGGAAGCATAGAATTTCAGTGCGTTGCCGCCGGTGGTCGTTTCCGGGTTTCCGAACATGATGCCGATCTTCTCGCGGAGCTGGTTGATGAAGATACAGCAGGTGTTTGTCTTGGAGATGTTGGCGGTGAGCTTGCGAAGGGCCTGGCTCATAAGGCGGGCCTGGAGGCCCACTTTGTTGTCTCCCATCTCGCCTTCGATCTCGGCCTTCGGTGTCAGCGCCGCAACG
>JBGVAE010000041.1:0-20382 GCA_045224215.1 Candidatus Cryptobacteroides sp.
CTTTGAAATAACGCCGAAATAGCTCAGTTGGCCAGAGCACGTGATTTGTAATCTCGGGGTCGTGGGTTCGAATCCCTCTTTCGGCTCACTAACAACTTCGGGTATTTCGGAGAGAAGAATTGGGAGGATCGCATAGCGGCAATTGCGGCGGACTGTAAATCCGCTCCTTCGGGTTCGGTGGTTCGAGTCCACCTCCTCCCACGACAAAAGCGGAAGTAGCTCAGTTGGTAGAGCATCAGCCTTCCAAGCTGAGGGTCGCGAGTTCGAACCTCGTCTTCCGCTCCATAATAAGCCGGTGTAGCTCAGGGGTAGAGCGCATCCTTGGTAAGGATGAGGTCATGAGTTCAAATCCCATCACCGGCTCAAATTGCGTATAATTAATTAGTTAACACATTTTAATCATAATATTATGGCAAAAGAAACATTCCAAAGAACCAAACCGCATGTCAACATCGGTACAATTGGCCACGTTGACCACGGTAAGACCACTTTGACTGCCGCTATCACCAAGGTTCTCGCTGAGAGAGTCGCTGGTAACGCTGACAAAGTAAAGTCCTTCGACCAGATCGACAACGCTCCTGAAGAGAAGGAGCGTGGTATCACCATCAACTCAGCTCACGTTGAGTACGAAACCGCAAACCGTCACTATGCACACGTAGACTGCCCAGGCCACGCTGACTACGTTAAGAACATGGTTACCGGTGCTGCCCAGATGGATGGTGCTATCCTCGTTGTCGCATCTACCGACGGTCCTATGCCTCAGACCCGTGAGCACATCCTGCTCGCCCGTCAGGTGAACGTCCCTAAGATCCTCGTCTTCATGAACAAGGTTGACCTTGTCGACGACCCTGAGATGCTTGACCTCGTTGAGATGGAAATCCGCGACCTCCTTGCATTCTACAAGTTCGATGAGGACTGCCCTATCATCCGTGGTTCAGCACTTGGTGCTCTCAACGGTGAGAAGGTGTGGGAAGACAAGGTCATGGACCTCATGAACGCAGTCGATGAGTACATTCCGCTTCCTCCACGTCAGAACGAGAAGCCTTTCCTCATGCCTATCGAGGACATCTTCTCAATCACCGGTCGTGGTACTGTCGTTACCGGTCGTATCGAGGCTGGTACCATCCATGTCGGCGATCCTGTTGAACTCGTCGGTTTCGGCGACGAGCCTAGGAGCACCACCGTTACCGGTGTCGAGATGTTCCGCAAGCTCCTCGACCAGGGCGAGGCAGGTGACAACGTAGGTCTTCTCCTCCGTGGTATCGACAAGAAGGAAGTCAAGAGAGGTGAGGTCGTTGCAAAGCCAGGTTCCATCACTCCTCACACCGTCTTCAAGGCTCAGATCTATGTCCTTAAGAAGGAAGAGGGTGGACGTCACACTCCATTCCACAACCACTATCGTCCTCAGTTCTTCATCAGGACTCTCGACGTTACCGGTGAGATCACCCTTCCAGAAGGTGTCGAGATGGTTATGCCAGGCGACAACGTTGAAATCACTGTCAACATCATCACTCCTGTCGCCCTCAACGAGGGACAGCAGTTCGCTATCCGTGAAGGTGGCCGTACCGTTGGTGCAGGACAGGTCATCAAGGTTATCGAGTAATTCTCGATTGGGATCCAGGCGGAACTGAAAAGGTTCCGCCTTTCAGGGGAATAGAACAAGGGTAGTTCAGCGGTCTCCAAAACCGTCGATGTGGGTTCGAATCCTGCTTCCCCTGCTAAATATCAAAGGTTACGATTTGGTAATTGTTTAACAGACATCGTATACGCTTCCAAATTACGAGGTCCATTAAATGCAAAGATGAGAAAGTTCATTAACTATTGCAAAGAGTCCTACGTGGAACTCACCAAGAAGGTCACTTGGCCTACCTGGAGCAAGCTTCAGAGCTCTGCCCTCCTGGTTATGGTCACCACAGTGATCCTTGCGTTGGTACTCTTCGTGATCGACTTCGTTTTCGAGCATCTCATGACATTGATTTACACATTGTAATTTTTCCCGATTACTATGGGTGACATGAAATGGTATGTCCTTAGGACAGCAGGAAGCAAGGAAAAGAAGGCCGCGGAGTATCTTGAGAAAGAAATAGAGCGGTTCAAGCTCCAGGATCAGGTTGCACAAGTCCTCGTCCCGGTCAAGCGTGAGATCGTAACCAAGAACGGCAAAAGGAAGGTGGTCGAGAGACTGCTTTATCCTGGCTATGTCTTGATTCAGGCCACACTCTCCCCGGAACTCGAGTTCATCATCCGCAACGATGTTCCTGGCATGTCCGGTTTCCTTACTGAAAAAAGGACCAACGGATCTCTCACCGAGAGGGTGCCTGTGCCGATTCGCGAAGAAGAGGCTCAGTTCATCCTTGGGAATCAGGATTACAATGCGGAAAATCCAGCCGAGACTGAAGTCAATTTCGAAATCGGTGAATCTGTGAAGATCACCGACGGTCCGTTCAGCGGTTTCAGTGGAACCGTTGACGCTATCGATGAGGACCGAAGCAAACTCAAGGTGATAGTTGTGATTTTCGGCAGGAAGACTCTGCTGGAACTCAGCTTTACTCAAGTAACAAAAGAATAACAATCTATTATGGCAAAAGAAGTTACCGGATTCATCAAGCTCCAGATCAAAGCAGGAGCCGCTAATCCAGCACCTCCGGTAGGACCGGCACTCGGTTCCAAAGGCTTGAACATCATGGACTTCCGCAAGCAGTTCAACGCTGCTACGCAGGCTTCTGCAGGCAAGATCCTGCCTGTAGTCATTACAGTCTATTCTGACAAGTCCTTCTCATTCGAGGTCAAGCAGCCGCCTGTGGCTATCTCCATCAAGGAAGCAGCCAAGGTTCAGAAGGGTTCGGGAGAACCTAACAGAAGGAAGGTCGCTTCCATCACCTGGGACCAGGTGAGGACGATCGCTGAAGGCAAGATGCCAGACCTCAATGCTTTCACTCTTGCTTCCGCAATGAAGATGGTTGCCGGAACCGCAAGGAGCATGGGCATCAGAGTTACCGGAGAATTTCCTGAGAACCTTTAAATTTCACACGCAAAATGGGTAGAATAACTAAGAACCAGAAGGCAGTCGCCGAAAAGTACGACTCCTCAAAGCAGTACACTCTTGCACAGGCATGTGAAATGTTGAAGGACATTACCTACACGAAGTTCGATGCTTCCGTAGAGTTGTCTGCAAACCTCGGCGTTGACCCTCGTAAGGCCAACCAGATGATCCGTGGCGTCGTCACCCTTCCTCACGGAACGGGTAAAGTCGTCAGGGTCCTCGTACTCTGCACTCCTGACAAGGAAAGCGAGGCTAAGGCAGCAGGCGCCGACTATGTCGGACTCGACGAGTACGTCGAGAAGATCAAGGGCGGATGGACTGACGTCGACGTCATCATCTGTACCCCTTCGGTCATGGCAAAGGTAGGTGCCCTGGGACGTATCCTCGGTCCTAGAGGCCTCATGCCTAACCCTAAGACAGGTACCGTTACCATGGAAGTAGGTAACGCTGTCAAGGACGTCAAGGCAGGTAAGATCGATTTCAAGGTCGACAAGACCGGTATCATACACGCAGCTATCGGCAAGGTTTCGTTCACTCCGCAGCAGATCTGCGAGAACGCAACCGCCCTCCTCAATGAGATCCTCAAGCTCAAGCCTCAGGCTCTCAAGGGTACCTATCTCAAGGGTGCTGCCATCTGCACAACCATGAGCCCAGGTCTCAAGATCGATGTTAAAGCATTCACTAGCGGCAGCGCTGAATAAAAACCTTATCAAGTTATGAAGAAAGAATTGAAAGATCAGGTTATTGAAAGCATCTCAGCGCAGCTGAAGCAATATCCTAACTTCTATGTGACCAACATAGAGGGACTGAATGCGGGTGACACCGTCAAACTCCGTCGCGAGTGCTTTGAGAAAGGCATCAAGCTCTCAGTCGTGAAGAACACCCTGTTCAAGCACGTCATCAAGGGTCTTGAAAACGAGGAACTCAACCAGCTCCTCCCTATCTTCACCGGCAACACGGCGATCATGTACACCGAGACTCCTAACGCTCCTGCAAAGCTCATCAAGGACCTTTCCAAGAAACTCAACGGAAAGCCTGAGCTTAAGGGTGCCTATGTACAGGAATGCGCTTTTGTCGGAGCCGACAAGCTCGACGAACTCTGCGCTATCAAGTCCAAGGAAGAACTCATCGGAGATATCATCTCTCTCCTCCAGTCTCCTATGCGCAATGTCATCTCCGCTCTCCAGAATGGCGGCGGCCAGACCATCGCAGGACTTGTCAAGACCCTCTCGGAAAAAGAAGAAAAATAATAATCATAAACAATTTAATAAAAATCAATTATGGCAGATGTAAAAGCACTTGCAGAAGAGTTGGTTAACTTGACTGTAAAAGATGTTCAGGAACTCGCAAAGGTTCTCAAGGAAGAGTATGGTATCGAACCTGCAGCCGCTGCAGTAGCAGTAGCAGGTCCTGCAGCAGCAGCTGAGGCTGCACCTGCAGAGCAGACTGAATTTGACGTTATCCTCACCTCCGCAGGTCAGGCTAAGCTTCAGGTCATCAAGGCCGTCAAGGAAGCTCTCGCACTTGGTCTGAAGGAAGCTAAGGATCTCGTTGACGGCGCTCCAAAGGCTGTCAAGGAGAAGGTCTCTAAGGCAGAGGCTGAACAACTCAAGGCTGCCCTCGAAGAGGCAGGCGCTGAAGTTGAGATTAAATAACTCAGCTTCTCCCCTGGCGGGAAAATCATCAGGTTTAGAGTCTTAAAAGGCTCTAAACCTTTTTGTCGTATTAAGTTTTTTCCATTTCCTAAAGGCAGAACATGTCAAAAAAGACTAACAACAAGCGAATTATGTTCGCTACCTCAAGGATTCTGGAATATCCTGACCTTCTGGAAGTTCAGTTGAAATCCTTCAAGGACTTCTTCCAGCTGGAGACGACACCGGAGAACCGGAAGAACGAAGGTCTCTTCCAGGTGTTTCAGGAAATATTCCCGATCGAAGACACGAGGAACAACTATAAGCTGGAGTTCATAGACTACTTCATCGACCCTCCTCAGTATTCGATCGACGAATGTCTTGAAAGAGGACTTACCTACAATGTTCCTCTGAAGGCAAAACTCCGCCTTTCGTGCACGGATCCGGAGCACGAGGACTTTGACACCAGAGTCCAGGATGTGTATCTCGGCAACATCCCGTACATGACGCCTGCCGGCACATTCGTAATCAACGGGTCAGAAAGAATCATCGTATCCCAGCTGCACCGCTCCCCTGGCGTATTCTTCGACCAGAGCATGCACGCCAACGGAACGAAGCTGTATTCAGCCAGGATCATCCCGTTCAAGGGTTCCTGGATTGAATTCGCGACCGACATCAACAATGTGATGTACGCCTACATCGACCGCAAGAAGAAGTTGCCTGTAACAACACTTCTCCGTGCGATCGAATACAATTCGGACAAAGACATCATCGACATATTCGGTCTTGCAGACGAGATCAAGGTCAACAAGAAGAATCTCGAGGAGAACAAGGGCCGCAAGCTTGCCGCCAAGGTTCTGAAGACCTGGACCGAAGACTTTGAAGACGAGGATACCGGCGAGGTGATCCCGATTGAAAGGACTATCCCTATCGTGGAAAGAGGCGAGATCCTCGACGATGACACCATCGAGAAGATCTCCGACACCGACGTCAAGACCATCCTCCTCCAGAAAGATGAGACGAATTCCAACGAATACGCAATAATATTCAACACCCTCCAGAAGGATCCTACCAACACGGAGATCGAAGCTGTCAACTACATCTACAAGCAGCTCCGTAATTCCGAACCGCCTGACGAGGCCACCGCAAGGGACGTCATCGACAAGCTCTTCTTCTCCGAGAAGAGGTACGACCTCGGCAACGTAGGAAGGTTCCGTCTGAACAAGAAACTCGGCCTTAGCACCGATCCTGAAGTCAGGGTTCTCGAGAAGGGCGACATCATCGCCATCATCAAGTACCTGATCGAACTGATCAACTCCAAGGCCACAGTGGATGACATCGACCACCTCAGCAACAGGCGCGTACGCACTGTCGGCGAGCAGCTCGCCAACCAGTTCAGCGTGGGCCTTTCCAGGATGGCCAGGACAATCCGCGAGAGGATGAACGTCCGCGACAGCGAACAGTTCAGCCCTATCGACCTGATCAACGCGAAGACCCTGTCTTCCGTCATCAATTCATTCTTCGGCACCAGCCAGCTGTCCCAGTTCATGGACCAGACCAACCCTCTGGCGGAGATCACGCACAAGCGCCGTCTTTCCGCCCTCGGTCCTGGCGGTCTTTCCAGGGACAGGGCAGGATTCGAGGTCCGAGACGTGCACTACACTCATTACGGCCGTCTCTGCCCTATCGAGTCTCCGGAAGGTCCTAACATCGGTCTTATCTCCTCCCTATGCGTCTATGCAAGGATCAACGGCCTGGGATTCATCGAGACCCCGTACCGTGAAGTCCATGACGGAAAGGTGGACCTGACCGACAAGGGATGGCACTACATGACCGCAGAAGAGGAAGAGAACAAGTACGTCTCCCTCGCAAAGGTCAACATGGAAGACGATGGCACCATCAAGGACGACAGGATCCAGTGCCGCCTCGAGGCGGACTTCCCTGTAGTGTCCAAGGAACAGGTGGACTACATGGACGTTGCTCCAAACCAGATGGCTTCCGTGGCAGCTTCCCTCATCCCGTTCCTCGAGCATGACGATGCCCACCGTGCACTCATGGGTGCGAACATGATGCGTCAGGCAGTTCCGCTCCTCACCCCGCAGGCTCCAATCGTTGGAACCGGCCTTGAAGAGAGGGTATGCCTCGACTCCAGGACCCAGTTCATCGCGGAGCGCAAAGGTGAAGTCACCTACGTCGATGCTAGGGAAATCAGGATCAAGTATGACAGGACCGAAGACGAAAAGTTCGTCAGCTTCGCTCCGGAAGAGACAGTATATACCCTTCCTATCTACAGGAGGACCAACCAGAGCACAACCGTGACCCTGAAGCCTATCGTCCGCAAAGGCGACAGGGTCGAGGCCGGACAGGTTCTCACTGAAGGCTATGCCACCCAGGCAGGTGAGCTTGCTCTCGGACGCAACCTCATGGTAGCGTTCATGCCTTGGAAGGGCTACAACTACGAGGATGCCATCGTCCTTTCCGAGGAAATGGTCAAGTGGGATGTACTCACCTCCGTCCACGTCGATGAATATCTCACCGAAGTCCGTGACACCAAGCGCGGAATGGAAGAGCTCACCTCTGATATTCCTAACGTCAGCGAGGATGCCACCAAGGACCTCGACAGGCAGGGTATCATCAGGATTGGAGCCCACGTCGAACCGGGCGATATCATGATCGGAAAGATCACTCCTAAGGGAGAGAGCGATCCTTCTCCTGAAGAGAAGCTCCTCAAGGCCATCTTCGGCGACAAGGCCGGTGATGTAAAGGATGCTTCCCTCAAGGCCAATCCTTCACTGAGCGGCACCGTCATCAAGACCGCCCTCTACGCAAAGGCATCGAAGGAAGGCGGCAGAAGGTCCTCCAGGAACGACCAGAATGCCCGCATCGCCGCCCTCCAGGAAGACTTCGAGAAGAAAGCCGCCAAGCTTTACGCCGACTTCTTCAAGAGGCTCACTGTCCTGGTGAAAGGCAAGAAGAGCGCCGGCATCAGCGACCTCTATGGAGTGGAGATCATCCCTAAGGGCAAGGAAATCACTGCTAGGTCTCTCGAAGGCGTTGATTTCAAGAATATCAATTCCAGTAAGTGGACTTCGGACAAGAACACCAACGCCATGATCCAGGACCTCATCAACAACTACTGCATCACCTACAAGGTTGCAGAAGCTGAGAACAAGAGACTCCAGGACAAGATCAAGGTTGGAGACGAACTCCCTAACGGAGTCATGCAGCTTGCCAAGGTCTATATTGCCAAGAAGAGAAAGATCACCGTCGGTGACAAGATGGCCGGACGGCACGGTAACAAGGGTATCGTAGCCAAGATCGTCCGTCAGGAAGACATGCCGTTCCTCGAGGACGGAACCCCTGTGGACATCGTGCTGAACCCTCTGGGTGTGCCTTCCCGTATGAACCTCGGCCAGATCTATGAAACCGTGCTCGGTTGGGCAGGTTCCAAGCTCGGGCTCAAGTTCAGCACCCCTATCTTCGATGGTGCCACGATCGACGAGATTTGCAACTACACCGACAAGGCCGGTGTCCCTAAGTTCGGAAAGACCTTCCTGAGGGACGGCGGTACCGGAGACTGGTTCGACCAGCCTGCCACCGTCGGCGTGATCTACATGATCAAGCTCGGCCACATGGTCGACGACAAGATGCACGCCCGTTCCATCGGACCATATTCACTCATCACCCAGCAGCCTCTCGGCGGTAAGGCACAGTTCGGAGGCCAGAGGTTCGGAGAGATGGAGGTATGGGCCCTGGAAGCCTTCGGTGCAGCAAATGCTCTCCAGGAGATCCTTACGGTCAAGTCAGACGACGTGACCGGACGTTCGAAGACTTACGAAGCAATCGTCAAGGGCGACCCTATGCCAAACGCAGGCATTCCGGAATCCCTCAACGTGCTGCTCCATGAGCTCAGAGGACTCGGACTCAAGGTTACTTTGGATTAATTTAGGGATAATTGAAATTACAGAATATGCCTACTTTCAACAATAAGGAAAATAAGGTAAAGAGCAATTTCTCGACGATCAGCATCTCCCTGGCATCTCCTGAAGATATTTCAGCAAGGTCATGCGGAGAGGTCCTCAAGCCGGAGACGGTGAACTACAGGACCTACAAGCCTGAGAGGGACGGACTCTTCTGCGAGAAGATATTCGGACCTACGAAGGACTACGAGTGCTATTGCGGAAAGTACAAGAGGATCCGCTACCGCGGAATCGTCTGCGACAGGTGCGGTGTCGAAGTCACCGAGAAGAAGGTCCGCAGGGAAAGGATGGGTCACATCGCCCTCACCGTCCCGGTGGCCCACATCTGGTACTTCAAGAGCGCGCCTAACAAGATTTCCGCCCTCCTCGGCATCCCTGCCAAGAGGCTTGAATCCGTGATCTATTATGAGAAATACATAGTTGTCAAACCGGGCGAAAGCGGCATCGAGAAGATGGAACTCCTCTCCGAGGATGAATATCTCGACGTGCTTGCAAGATTCCCTGAGAATGACAACCTTCCGGACGACGATCCTGCAAAGTTCGTCGCCAAGATGGGTGCCGAGGGTATCTACGACCTCCTCAAGGAGACTGACGTAGTCGAACTCTCCAGGGAACTCCGCCAGAAGATGCTCACCGAGACCTCCCAGCAGAGGAAGGCTGAGCACCTCAAGAGGCTGAGCGTCGTAAAGTGGTTCCTCGAATCCAAGGACATCAACCGTCCGGAATGGATGATCATGAAGGTTATCCCTGTCATCCCTCCGGATCTCCGTCCTCTCGTTCCGCTCGATGGAGGCCGTTTCGCAACCACCGACCTGAACGACCTCTACAGAAGGGTCATCATCAGGAACAACCGCCTGAAGAAGCTCATCGAAATCAAGGCTCCGGAAGTGATCTTGCGCAACGAGAAGCGCATGCTCCAGGAAGCCGTCGATTCCCTCTTCGACAACTCCAAGAAGTCCAGCGCAGTGAAGAGCGAGTCCAACAGGGCACTCAAGTCTTTGTCCGACTCCCTCAAGGGAAAGCAGGGACGTTTCCGTCAGAACCTCCTCGGAAAACGTGTCGACTACTCGGCCCGTTCCGTCATCGTCGTTGGTCCGGAACTGAACATGCACGAGTGCGGTCTGCCTAAGTTCATGGCTGCCGAGCTCTACAAGCCGTTCATCATCCGCAAGCTCATCGAAAGAGGTATCGTCAAGACGGTCAAGTCCGCAAAGAAGATCGTGGACAGGAAGGATCCTGTCATCTGGGACATCCTCGAGAACGTGATGAAGGGCCATCCGGTGCTCCTCAACCGTGCACCTACCCTCCACAGGCTCGGTATCCAGGCATTCCAGCCAAGGATGATCGAAGGAAAGGCCATCCAGCTGCACCCGCTCGCATGTACGGCATTCAACGCCGACTTCGACGGTGACCAGATGGCTGTCCACCTCCCGCTTGGCAACGCCGCCATCATGGAGGCCCAGCTGCTCATGCTCGGTTCCCAGAACATTCTCAACCCTGCCAACGGCTCCCCTATTACCGTCCCTTCACAGGACATGGTGCTCGGTCTGTACTACATCACCAAGGTAAGGCCGGGAGCAAAGGGAGAAGGTCTCACTTTCTACGGACCGGAGGAAGTCATCGTAGCCTTCAACGAGAAGGCCATCGACATGCACGCCAAGATCGGAGTAAGGCTCCCTGTGGACAAGCAGGATGCCTCCAAGGGCGAGCACATCGTGCAGACTACTGCAGGCCGCATCATCGTGAACCAGTTCGTTCCGGATGAGGTTCCGTTCGTCAACGAAGTGCTTGGAAAGAAGGCCCTCAGGAAAATCATCACCGAGGTCATCAAGAACACCGGTGTCACCAGAACGGCACAGTTCCTCGACGACATCAAGAACCTTGGTTACGACCAGGCCTTCCGCGCAGGAATCTCCTTCAACCTGGGTGACGTCATCGTCCCTGAGGAGAAGGCAAGCCTCATCGAACAGGGCTACAAGGAAGTGGAAGGCGTCAAGGCCAACTACTCCATGGGTTTCATCACCAACAACGAGCGTTACAACAAGGTCATCGACCTCTGGACAACCATCGACAACAAACTGACCGGCATCGTCGAAAAGCAGATCTCTGCAGACCAGCAGGGCTTCAACCCTGTGTACATGATGCTGGATTCAGGAGCCCGTGGTTCAACGCAGCAGATCAAGCAGCTGTGCGGAATGCGAGGCCTGATGGCAAAACCTCAGAAGTCCGGAGCTGCCGGAGCAGAGATCATCGAGAACCCTATCATCTCCAACCTTAAGGAAGGAATGACCGTGCTCGAGTACTTCATCTCCACCCACGGTGCCCGTAAGGGTCTGGCCGATACCGCCCTCAAGACTGCTGACGCAGGTTACCTCACCCGCCGTCTTGTGGACGTCTCCCATGACGTCATCATCACGGAGGAGGACTGCGGCACACTCAGGGGCCTTATCGCCACCGCCATCAAGAACAAGGATGAGATTGTCGAGTCTCTCGGAGAAAGGATCCTCGGACGTACTTCCGTACACGATATCTTCAACCCTCTGACCGGAGAGCTCATCATCAAGGCCGGCGAGGAAATCAGGGAAGCCACGGCAGAACTGATCGACAGCCTCCCTATCGAGCAGGTCGAAATCCGTTCCGTCCTCACCTGCGAGTCCCGCAAGGGTGTCTGCGCAAAGTGCTACGGACGTAACCTTGCTACCAGCCGCATGGTCGAGAAGGGAGAAGTGGTCGGTGTCATCGCTGCACAGTCCATCGGTGAGCCTGGTACACAGCTGACCCTGCGTACCTTCCACGTCGGTGGTGTCGCAGGTAGCGCTACCGCTGATTCCACCATCGAGGCCAAGTACGACGGAAAGGTCGTATTCGAGGAACTCAGGACCATCCAGAAGGTAGAGAATGACGGAAGCACAGTCGACATCGTCGTCAGCCGTATGACCGAAGTCAGCATCATTGATGAGAACACAGGCATCACCTACTCCCATTACGACGTTCCTTACGGCTCCAAGTTGTACTTCAAGGACGGCGACAAGATCAAGAAGGGAGACCTTCTCTGCGAATGGGATCCGTACAACGCCATCACCATCGTCGAGAATGCCGGTAAGGTCCAGTTCGACAACCTCATCGAAGGTGTCACCTTCCGCGAGGAAATCGCCGATGAACTCGCAGTCAACAAGGACAAGGTCATCATCGAGTGCAAGGACAGGACCAGGAATCCTTCTCTCGTCATCGTGGATGCCGAAGGCAACCAGGTCAGGCAATACAACCTCCCTGTCGGAGCCCACATCATCCCTAACAACGGGGACACCGTCAATGTCGGTGACATCATCATCAAGATCCCTCGTGCCATCGGTAAGTCAAGCGATATCACCGGAGGTCTTCCTAGGGTCACCGAACTCTTCGAGGCCAGGACTCCTTCATCCCCTGCCATCCTCTCCGAAATCAACGGTGAGGTACTCATGGGCAAGGTCAAGAGGGGTAACCGCGAGATCGTCGTCAAGAACAAGTCCGGAAAGGAGATGCACTATCTCGTTCCGCTCACCAAGCAGATCCTCGTCCAGGAGAATGACTACGTCAAGGCCGGCACCAAGCTGTCCGACGGTGGTACTTCCCCTACCGACATCCTCAACATCCTCGGACCTGTCAAGGCCCAGGACTACATCGTCAACGAGGTCCAGGCGGTTTACCGTCTGCAGGGTGTGAAGATCAACGACAAGCATTTCGAGATCATCGTGCGCCAGATGATGCGCAAGGTCCAGATCACCGATCCGGGCGACACCGAATTCCTCCAGGAGGAACTCGTGGACAAGTGGGAGTTCATGGACGCCAACGACAACATCTTCGGCAAGTACTATGTACTCGACCCGGGCGATTCCCAGAAGTACATGATGGGAGACATCGTCAACGCACGTGACATGAGGAACGAAAACTCCTCACTCGAACGTCAGGGAATGAAGATGATGGCAGTCCGCGAGGCCAAGCCTGCTACCGCTAAGCTCGTGCTCCAGGGTATCACCAGGGCCGCCCTCAGGACCAATTCGTTCATCTCCGCCGCCTCCTTCCAGGAGACCACCAAGGTGCTCAGCGAAGCCGCTATCCGCGGCCGCGTGGACTACCTCGAAGGCCTGAAGGAGAACGTCATCTGCGGTCATCTCATTCCTGCCGGTACCGGTCAGAAGGAGTTCCAGGACATCCTGGTCGGCCGCAAGGACGAATACGAAGCCGAAATGTTCGAACTCTAGCAGTTCGTCCTATGAATATGAAGGCGCGGCCAAAGAGGTCGCGCCTTACTGTTTTAATTTGTCCCCACCTTGTTCAGGAAGCACTTTATGGTGTTTTCCATGAGGCAGCAGATGGTCATCGGACCAACGCCGCCAGGTACCGGGGTAATGACGGAGGCCTTCGGGGCGACAGAATCGAAATCCACGTCCCCGCAGAGTTTCCCGTTCTCGTCCAGGTCCATGCCCACGTCTATAACGGCCGCTCCTTCCTTGACCATATCTCCGGTAACAAACTTCGCGCGTCCGATGGCTACCACCAGGATGTCAGCGTTCCTGGTATATGAAGCCAAGTCGGAAGTCCTTGAATGACAGATGGTGACGGTGGCATTGCGGTCAAGCAGGAGCTTGGATATCGGCAAACCCACAATCTGGCTCCTTCCTATTACGACAGCATTCTTGCCGGCTATCTCACAGCCGGCGGCATCAAGCAGACGGATTATTCCGGCAGGCGTGCAAGGGACGACACAGGACGCATTGGGCCTCTTCTGCCAAAGGGCCGCGGTGTTCAGAGGATGGAATCCGTCCACATCCTTACCCTGGGCAATGGCCTCGATGACCTTCGGCTCGCTGATCTGCTTAGGAAGAGGCAACTGGACCAGGATCCCGTCCACGGAATCGTCTGCATTGAGTTCTGCGATCTTGTCCAGAAGTTCCTGCTCGGGAGTGTCTGCCGGCATCCTTACAGTGGTGTTCCGTATTCCCACCACATCACAAGCCTTGGCCTTGTTCCTGACATAAGTCTGGCTGCCCGGATCGTCTCCTACCAATATAACCACCAGATGAGGCACCCTTCCATATTTCTCCGGGAAGGTCGCTACTTGTTCTGCCATCTGGGCCTTTAGCTTTGCCGAAAGGTCTTTCCCGCTGATAATCATCTTACTCTCTGATATTTATAATACCCAATGCCCAATGTCCGTACGATAGAACAGGTTCTCGCACTTGATTTTTCTGACGGCCGAGAGCGCCCTGTCGCGCGCATCCTTCAGGTCGTCACCAGAAGCCACGACCATCAGCACCCTGCCTCCTGCCGTACGCATTCCTTCGGAAGTGCCCATATGGTATATCCGCACCTGGGGATCTGAAAGGGCCTCCTCGAATCCCGTAATTTCAAAGCCTTTCTCATAGGATCCGGGATACCCCTTTGAGGCCATCACGAAGCCCAGAACCGGCTTGTCGGACCACTTGAGTTCAGGCATGAGGACAGAAGCCGGAACTGTCAAGCCTTCCATTGCAAACGTACCCTCAGGCAATTCAGGGGCGGAACCGCCTTCTGCTATCGCGCAGAATACCTCGAATATGTCAGTTTCAAGGCGCGGGAGCACCACCTCGGTCTCCGGGTCTCCGAAACGGCAGTTGAACTCCACCACCTTGATGCCGGACGGGGTCTTCATAAGACCGCCGTAGAGCACTCCTTTGAACGGGCATCCCTCGGCAACCATACCCGCAGCTACCGGCTTCATGATTCTTTCCAGGGCGTATCCATAATCCTCTTCAGTTATGAACGGCACTGGGGAATATGCGCCCATCCCTCCGGTATTAGGTCCCCTATCGCCATCGAATGCACGCTTGTGGTCCTGGGAAAGCACCATTGGGAATACTTCCTCCCCGCAGACGAAGCAAAGGAACGAGAACTCCGGGCCGGTCATATATTCTTCGATCACTACCTTGCCCTTCCCGAACTTGTCGTCCAGGAGCATATCCTTGAGGGTAGCTTCCGCTTCTTCCAAGGTCTCCGGGATGACGACTCCCTTGCCCGCAGCAAGACCGTCGTATTTAAGCACCACAGGGAAGGAACCGTTCCGGACATATTCCAGAGCTTCGGAATAATCGGAAAAAGTCTTGTAGGCAGCCGTCGGGACTCCGTATTTCTGCATCAGGCGCTTGGCGAAATCCTTGCTGGACTCTATCATCGCAGCAGCCTTGCTCGGACCGAATATTGGCTCTCCGGCTTGGGTGAATACATCCACGATCCCTTTGGAAAGAGAAGCCTCCGGTCCTACTACAGTGAGGTCTATCCCATTGTCCTTCACGAACTTAAGCAGTTCATCAATCTGAGTATCCTTGATCGGTACGCATTCAGCCTGGCTGGCGATGCCGGCATTGCCGGGAGCGCAATAGATCTTCCCGACGTGGTTGGACTTGGAGAGAGCATCCACGATAGCGTGTTCCCGTCCTCCGCCTCCGACTACCAGTACTTTGGCATCGGACAGGACGGACATCCTGCGACGGAATTCGACGTAGGCCTTCTTGTCTGTTTCGACGTTGCTGTTTTTCCAAGGCAGCAATGAATTGATTCCCATATCCGCTAATGTTTGAAGTGTCTTTCTCCAGTGAACAGCATCGCGATGCCGAGTTCGTTGCATTTCCGTATCGAATCTTCATCCCTGATGGATCCGCCAGGCTGGACAATGGCTTTTACGCCGTACTTCGACGCCATCATCACGCAGTCATCGAACGGGAAAAACGCGTCCGAAGCGAGAACTAAGGTTGGCTGGACAGCCGTTCGGGCACGGCCGAGTCCATCCTCGCTTCGCTGCGGCTGAGTACGGCCTAAGCCCGACGGCTGCTCCAGCTCAATAGCACGGCCGAGCTCTGCTGCGTGCTCCAGGGCGATTTCGGCGGAGCCGATGCGGTTCATCTGGCCGGCGCCGACGCCGAGGACCATTCCGCCAGCTCCGACGACGATTGCGTTGGACTTGACGTGCTTTACGATCCTCCATGTGAAATTGAGGTCACGGAGTTGCTCCACGGTAGGTTTCACCTCGGTGACACATTGCTCGGCCTTGACTTCGCAGGTCTCCAAGTCCTGGTCCTGGACCAGGAGTCCTCCGTTGACGCTCACGAATTTCTTCTGGCCGGCGGCATCGCCTTCCATATCAACCTCCAGGATCCTGAGGTTTTTCTTGGAGCAAAGCAGCTCCAGGGCATCAGGAGCGAAGGACGGAGCCATAACGATTTCAAGGAATATCGGCTTGAGCAACTGCGCTACTTCCAGGTTTACTTCCCTGTTTAAGGCCACGATTCCTCCGAAGATGGAAGTCGTGTCTCCCTCATAGGCCTTTCTCCAGGCATCAGCAATGTCCGACCCGACTGCAGCGCCGCAAGGGTTCATGTGCTTGAGGCCCACAGCGAAAGGTTCATCGGTGAATTCCCTCACTATGTCAAGGGCCGCATTGGCATCCTGTATATTATTGTAAGACAACTCTTTCCCGTTAAGCTGGCGGGCCGTTGCCAATGAATATGGAGCAGGCTTCGGAGTCTTGAAGAACTTTGCGCTCTGGTGAGGGTTCTCACCGTAGCGGAGGCCCTGGCACTCGTCATATTCCAGGAAAAGCTTCTCAGGGAGGCCGGCTTTCGGGCGCATCCAAGAAGCTATAGCGATGTCATATTCCGCAGTGTGCGTATATGCCTTCGCGGAGAGTTTAAGACGTGTTTCCCTGGAAGTGTGGCCGTCAGCCTTGAGTTCTTCCAGCACCGTGGCATAATCCTCCGGATTGACGACTATGGTCACGGATTCCCAGTTCTTCGCAGCGCTCCTTACCATCGACGGCCCGCCGATGTCGATATGTTCGATGGCATCCTCCATGGTCACGTCCGGTTTTGCGACGGTCTCCCTGAAAGGATAGAGGTTGACGCAGACGAGGTCGATCGTGCCGATTCCGTTCTCTTCAAGCTGGCGCATGTGGTCAGGAATATCACGCCTTGCCAGGAGGGCTCCGTGGATCTTCGGATGCAGGGTTTTCACCCTTCCGTCACAAATCTCCGGGAAACCGGTAACGTCGCTCACGCTCGTAACTGGCAATCCGGCCTCTTTCAACATCCTCATCGTTCCGCTGGTGGAAAGGATTTCCCAGCCAAGGGCAACGAGTTCGCGGGCGAATTCCACCACGCCCGTCTTGTCACTCACGCTGATTAATGCTCGCATCTATCTGTAGATTATTTAATTACAACTCCAGGAACGCCAGTTACGCGGCCGATGACCGTAGCCTTGTCGCCGTGGGAAGCAAGGATACCGATGGCCTTTTCGGCCTCGGAAGCATCCATGGCCAGCACCATACCGATGCCCATGTTGAAGATGTTGAACATCTCCCTGTGCGGAATCTTTCCGTATTTCTCAAGGAAATTGAATATCGGCAGAATCTTCCAAGAGCCTTCTTCTACCTCGATTCCCTGGCCTTCGAGGAGGATGCGAGGGATGTTCTCGTCGAAGCCGCCACCGGTAATATGGGCAACTCCGTGGACGTCGCAAGTGCGAATCACGTCAAGCACCTGCTTGACATAGATCCTGGTCGGGGTCAGGGCCACTAGGCCGAGCGGCTGTTCTGCATCAAGCTCAGGATAGACTTTGAAAAGATCAAGTCCGTTGTCAGAAAAAATCTTCCTTACGAGGCTGAAGCCATTGCTGTGGACTCCCGAGGATGCAATTCCGACAAGCACGTCACCGACCTTAACCTTGGTTCCGTCTATAAGCTTTGACTTCTCCACGACTCCGGTCGTATAGCCTGCGATGTCATATTCCCCTTCGGCGTACATTCCCGGCATCTCGGCTGTCTCGCCTCCGACGAGGGCGCATCCGGCCTGGCGGCAGCCTTCCGCTACTCCGGCCACAATAGCCTCAACGACTTCCGGACGGGTCTTGCCCTGGGCGACATAGTCCAGGAATACAAGAGGTTCGGCTCCCTGGGCCAGCACGTCGTTGACGCACATCGCCACGGCATCGATTCCGATTGTGTCGTGCTTGTCCATCGCGAAGGCCAGCTTCAGCTTGGTGCCGACACCATCTGTGCCGCTGACGAGGACGGGTTCCTTGATGTTCAGGGCCGAAAGGTCGAACATACCTCCGAACGAACCTATGTTCCCCATCACTCCGAGTCTCTTCGTTGAATCAACGTGCTTGCGGATGCGGCGTACGACGTCGTATCCCGCTTCAAGGCTCACGCCAGCCTTCTCATAATCAATTGCCATATTCTTGATTTGGAAAATATATACAAATTTAATGATTATTGTCTATCCATACAACTCCCGAAGGACGGCAAGTGAACGGACGTTCACCTTCGACTCCATGTGGAATTCTATGTACTTGAGGATACTCTCTGCTATCTCGTTCCGGTCGGAACCCCGAAGGGGCAGGAGCATGGCTTCCGAGAAAGGTTTCTTGAGGAGGGCTTCGATGCTTCGCAGGTGGTCTCCGGCGAAGGGAGCGATGAGTGCCGAATCGGGATCGAATCCCAGGGCGGAGCAGAGGTTCAGCAGGAACAGCAGATGGAAATTGGAGAAATCGCTGCCCAGGGCGTCCAGGGTCAGGATCTGCCCCTTCAGCCAGTCAGCCAGCCCGTCTTCGTTGGTTTGGTCCTTCACCACCCGGAAAAGCACCTCGCTCAGGAAGAGGGTGATCGTATTCTTGTGGATATTCCCCCTGATTCCGTTCAGAGGGGCCACGCTGACGAAGTTGCGTGCCCACCAGAGGTCCGACTTCGGATTCTCCGTCACCTCAGCTTCAAGTATGTTCAGGGGCAGGAAAAGCGCCATCGCGGTCTTGGGGCTCACCCGCACGAGGAAACCCCTTCTGCCGAATTCCTTGCTGAGGGTGTGCAGGACGATGGAATTCTCTCCGAACTTGGTGTGGTTCAGGACTATGAGTTCAGCCTTTGTCCGCATCTGGCTCCTTCCATGAGAATAAGAATGCGGCCATTGCCCTGAGGGCCTTTCCCCTGTGGGAAATCTCGTTCTTCTGCTCCTCCGTTATGTCAGCTGCAGTCAAGCCCGGATACTCGTCGGGAATGAATATCGGGTCGTAGCCGAAGCCTCCCTTGCCGGACTTCTGTCTGGCGATGGTCCCTTCCATCGTCCCTTCGAACTGATGGACCTGTCCGTCGAGGATCAAGGTCACCACACTGCGGAACCGAGCTCTGCGGTTTTCCTGTCCTTCAAGCTCTGAAAGGACCTTGTCCATATTCATGTTGAAATCCTTCGATTCTCCGGCGTAGCGGGCCGTATAGACTCCGGGAGCTCCTCCGAGGGCATCCACTTCAAGGCCTGTGTCATCGGCGAAACAGTCGCAGCCCAAGCGAGCATGAAGGTATTCAGCTTTCTGCAAGGAATTCTCTTCCAGGGTAGTCCCGGTTTCAGGAATATCCTCGGTTATCCCGAAGTCGGCCGGCGTCAGCAGCTCGAATCCTTCACCCAGGATCTCCTCAGCCTCCCGCAACTTACCACGGTTCCCCGTAGCGAATATTATCTTCGTCGCATTCATATTACAAAGATAGAAAATTCTTACCTTTGTTCCTTGGCACTGAAGTTGTGCTGCCCCTAACTTGTATGAATAAAAGAATAATCGCAGCCATGCTGGCAGTCTTGGCCGGCACTGCAGCCTTTGCACAGTCCCAGAGCTTCAAGCTCGGGCAATGGACCGAGATCCAGAATTCCATCATGAAGGAACTCAGCCGTTCCTACGTGGACTCACTCCCTGTGGATCGAATGGAGCGAGCCGGAATCGACGCCATGCTCGAGAGCCTGGACCCATATACTGTATATATTCCAGAAGAGGACAATGAGGATCTCCAGATGATGATCGCCAAGACCTACGGCGGCATCGGAGCAATCATCTACAAACCGGACAAGAACGGGAACGTGATAATCAACGAGCCTTACAAGGGCTCTCCTGCCGAGAAATACGGTCTCCAGTGCGGCGACGAAATCCTTGAGATCGACGGACAGACAACCCACGGGCTGACCAGCGCCGAGTGCTCGGAGAAGATGAAGGGCAAGCCAGGCACGACGGTAAAGTTCAAGATAAAGAAAGTGCGCACCGGGCAGATCGTGGACCTGGAAGTCCTGCGCGAAAGGATCCATATGCCCGACATCGAATATGCCGGAATGCTGGAAGACGGGACGACCGGCTACATCTACCAGAGCGGCTTCACGGAGAATGTTTCCGGAGAGCTCCGGAACGCTGTCCTGAAACTCAAGTCGCAGGGCATGAAGAAGCTCGTCCTGGACCTTCGCGGAAATGGCGGCGGCCTGATGAGCGAGGCAATCGACATCGTTTCCCTCTTCGTCCCGAAAGGGTCCCTGGTAGTAACCCAGAAGGGGCAGTCGGACGAGTCCGAGACCAAGTACAAGACCACCAACGACCCGATCGACACCGAGATTCCGATCATCGTGCTGGTGGATTCCGGGTCGGCATCTTCTTCAGAGATCGTGACCGGCGCGCTCCAGGACCTCGACAGGGCCACGGTAATGGGAACGAGGACATTCGGCAAGGGTCTCATCCAGAGGATACTCCCTCTCCCGTACAACGGACAGCTTAAGGTCACGACCGGCAAGTACTACACTCCTTCCGGCCGCTGCCTGCAAGCCATCGACTATTCGCACAGGAACGAGGACGGCAGCGTCGGGCATATTCCTGATTCCCTTACCCATGAGTTCAAGACCGCCCACGGAAGGAC
>JBGVAE010000042.1:0-5303 GCA_045224215.1 Candidatus Cryptobacteroides sp.
AATTCGACATCCATCATGGCACCGAACTCACCGGTGCCTGTTTCTTTTCCAAGACGTTCGGACAGAGTCTTGCAAAAAGCCTCATACAAAGGGATGGATATCTCATGCCTGGCCGCCTTGATGTAAGAAGGACGGTTTCCTCTACGGCAGTCTGCCATAAGGGTGAACTGGCTCACTACCAACGCTTCCCCATCGACATCCATGACTGAAAGGTTCATCACCCCGTTTTCGTCATCGAATATCCTGAGGCCGCTGATCTTCCTTACCAGCCAGTCGATGTCTTCCTGCCCGTCGAATTCTCCGACACCAAGCAAAACAAGCAATCCTTGGCCGATCGATGATTTCAATCTACCGCCAATGGTAACGCTGGCATGGGATACTCTCTGGATAACTGCCTTCATAAGGGAAACTAGAAATACCAGATAATGGAAGCCCCTGTGTAATAATTATACACCGGACTCTTCCTCTGGGCCGTGTAATAGAGTACAGTCTGATAGATGCCAGCGACATCGAAATGCCTGAAGCACAATCCGGCGCGGCCATATGCTTCGACGGACTCCTTCAGGAAATCATATCCGCCGCCAGGAGCGATGTAAACACGGCATTTTTCGCCAATCGGGAAAAGATTCACCTTCAATGCGGTATTGGTAAATACAGACTTGGTGCCCTCGCCTTTGATGATGTCAGGCCTGCCTGAGACACCCACGATCCAGTTCAGCCTCTGGTCATAATTCCCGAGCTTGAACTCCAATATGCCGGCCGGACGGGCCCCCTTCCTGGTACCCATATAGGAGGCTCCGATGCCGACGTGCAGACCCATGCCTTTCTTCGCACTCGGAGTCAACTGCCCGGCCACCGGCTTGGCTGGCTTTTCAGCCGTTTTTTCAGGCTTCGCAGCTTTTGCCGGCTTCGCAGAGCGGTGTTTCTTGTAGTACTTTGTCATCCAATCTTCTACCTGCCTCCTGTACAAGCCCTCAGGGTAGGTCTTGATGTAATTCTCAGCCGCAGTCAGGTCGGGTGAATCCTTGAAAGCCTGGTAAGCCCTGTCGTCCTCGATTTCGGTCATGATGGACTTCGCCCGGGAATCCAGCTTCACGACCTTGGAGGCCTCTGTCAACAGGTCATAAACCCTCTTGCTCCCCGAATCGGACCTGGCCTCTCCCCTGTTGTACAGATCCTTGGCGAAGGCGACCTTGCTCATCGCCTCCTCGACAGCCGAATTATGGGAATGCAGGATGTCATACATCATCCTGGCATCATTCAGATGCCGTTTCTGGTAAACCGTAGTCTCATTGATGTAAGCGAGGATGGCGGCTTCATCATTCTTGTCGACAGACTTCCATTTTTCGTCGTCGATTCGGATATATTCAGCCTGGGAAGCACCCAAGTCATCTATCCCCTTCTCATAGAGGACCAGATTCTCCATCACCGTCTTGAAGATATACTTGACAGACTCGGCATCGAACACATGGCTTTCGGACTGAACCCTGAAACCATCATCCCTCGGCAAGACGTCAAGTCCCTCGGAAGGTGCCAAGGCGGATACGAACTCCTTCGTAAAAATATCATCATATTCCCTTGATGAATACACCAGCAGGGCATAAGGATTGACTTCCCTGCCCTTCAGGGCCATTGTGTATTGTTTTCCGGAGTAATTGAAAATTATTTGGTTCGCTTCTGTAAGTTCCGGAGAATACCCTTTGGAATCGAGGTAATAACGCATTTCCCTCATGAAAGCCTTGTGGGACTCAAGGATCTGTGAGCTAGCGATCTGCGGCAGGCACAGGACCAGTGCGAAGATCAGGAATTTGCGGATATTCATTTCTCTACTATTAGCTGGCGTTTTCTTCTTTCGGCAGGTTGATGGTACGGAACCTCTTCTGGCGGCGCTCCCAGCGCTCACGTGCGAACTGCTGCATGTCGATGGCCTGATCGTTCTCATCGATGATCTCAAGCCCGAGGATGGTCTCGATGATATCCTCAAGAGTCACGATTCCCTGGAAGCAGCCATATTCGTCAATGATGAGAGCCATCTGTTCGTGGTTCTTCAGCAGTCCGTCCCAGACATTGCTGAGAGAATCTTCCTCGTGGAAGAAAGAGATCGGGCGCTTGAGCTCCTTCAGACGTTTGTCGAACTCGTCGTCAGCGAGACCTTCAAGTGCATCACTCAGAAGTATGTAGCCTGTAATATACTCAGGAGAATCCGCATAAACCGGAATCCTGGAATAATGGAGGTATTGTTCGTTCTTGTAGAAGTTCTTCAGTGTCATGTTCTCCTGGGCTGTCATGGCCACGATCCTTGGGGTCATTGCGTCACAGGCCTGGACGTTGTCCAGTTTCATGATGTTCTGGATCACCTTGTTCTCGTCCGAATCAATCACACCTTCCTCCACTCCGATATTGGCCATGGCGGTCACTTCCTCGCGGCTGACTGAAGTTTCGTCCTCGTCATTCTCGATGGAGCGGCCGATCAGGCCGACCAGGAGCACGAGGGGATATAGAAGGAATATCAACACGGAAATGCATCGTGTCGAAAAACCCATCAAGTGTTTCCAATAGGAAGTGCCTATTGTCTTCGGGAGTATCTCGGCGAAAACAAGGATCAGCAGGGTGAACACTGCTGAAATGATGCCGAACCAGGTACTTCCGAAAAGAATGGAAGCCTGGCGGCCCACCCCGGCTGCACCGATCGTGTTGGCGATAGTGTTAAGCGAAAGGATTGCGGCCAACGGCTTCTCCGTGTCAGTCTTGTATTCAAGGAACTTTGCAGCAGGCTTGTACCCCTGCTCTTTCTTCATTGTGATGAAGGAGAGTGGAGTTGAAAGCAACACCGACTCAAGGATGGAGCAGAGGAACGAAACAAGAAGCGTTCCGAACAGGAAAACAAGCAAAAGTCCCATAAACTATCCGAATATCATGCAAATATAACACATTATTCGGGAAAGTCCGGCTTTTATCAGAACTTAAGCGAAATGCTGCCCATGACTGTGGTGCCGGCGGTAGGAATGAAACCGATCTGGTAGTAACGGTTGTCGTCAGGATGTCCTCCCGAGGCATAGATAGCCGAATAGACCCATCCTGAAGTCGCCGCATGGACTCCGAAGATGTTGTTTATGTCCAAACCGAGTTTGATTTCCTTTAGGAAACCCTTGAAAATCAGCGGATAGCGGAGACTCAGACCGGAGAGAGAATAACCTGGAAGGGAACGGTCACGGTTCTCGGTGTTATCCAGGTACTGACGGCTCACGTACGAAGTATGCCAGGTTGCCTGAAGCCTGCCTGGGTGGAGGATGATGAATCCGTTCAGGATAGTGGACGGGGAGAATGCAAGGGTCGAGTTGTCGTAATGTATGGTCTGGCTGCCGTTGTCCCAGTCTTCCACCACTTCGTCGAAATCCTTGATCCGGTTCCGGCTCAAGGCTGCATTGGCCTCCAGAGTGAGCCAGGAAGAGATATCAGCTGACGCAACCAACTCTATTCCAGCCCTATAGGAATCCCAGACATTCGTTGTGAGAGCCTCTCCGATGTCACTTACGGCACCGGTCTGGACGAACTGGTTGACATAATCCATAAAATACAGGTTGGCTCCTGCCCTGAACTTCCTGCCGGAGAACTGATAGCCGAATTCAAAGTCACTTACGTTCTCCGATTCCGGTGAAGGATAACTGCCATTGTCCGTGAAATTGTTGCGTTCCGGCTCACGATTGCTGTTGGCAAATGATGCATAGACCCTGTGAGATCCTGAAGTCCAGCTCACTCCGGCCTTAGGATTCAAGAAATCATAGGTCTTGTCAATATCAAGGACCTGATTGACATAAGAACCGTCCGGCAGCTCGATGAACTTGTCATTGATTCCGTCGGTCCTGTATGTCACCCTGCGGTACTGCAGATCCCAGAACAAGTTAAGATGCTTGCCAAGATTCTTGGATACCTTTATGAAGGAACTGTAATCGTTCTTGCGGGCATCGGAGTCATAGTACTTGTAACTGCCGTCCTCCAAGTTTGCGTCAGACAATAGTGCGAGCACAGGATAATGCGCGGTGACTACCGGACTGGCCACATATGTAAGATAGCCGAAATGGTTGGCCCCGAAAAGCTGGACGGCTACTCCGCCAATGAAATCCCATCCATTGCCCTGGTACGTAACATTCCAGACAGCTCCTCCGGCATTCTGGGAAAGGCCTTTCCGGCGTACGAAGTCCGTACGCTTGACGGTATTCCCATCGGCATCCTTGAAAGAAGCGAACCCGAACTTGGAGAGCTTGTTAGCCTGGCGGAACTCTTCATAATAACCATATCCGTAGGTATAATGCAGGGAAAGGGTCGTGTTCCAGCCATCTGCGAAATTCCATGCCGCCGAAAGGATGTTGTGGTCCTGCCAGAAGTTGTCAGTGGTCTTCGGCCATAGCGAGCCATCGTTAAGGGTGTAACGCGAAGTCTCGTACGTGTCCGTATC
Organism: Candidatus Cryptobacteroides sp.; assembly: GCA_045224215.1. Classification (GTDB taxonomy): domain Bacteria; phylum Bacteroidota; class Bacteroidia; order Bacteroidales; family UBA932; genus Cryptobacteroides. The sequence continues at coordinate 4,457 of JBGVAE010000042.1, forward strand.
GAGGGATTCATACAAGGAATTGAACTTGCCGAGGCCTTTGGAGTACATGTCCGCATAGGTCTTGATCCCGGTCTTCACCCCGTAAGTACCATCCATTATGGAGAGATCGTTTGTGCCTGCCGTCACTCCGTTCCAAGCCTGACCCGTGTGTTCGTAGTTGCCTATATTCCTGTATCTAAGGACCATATCCCTACCGATCCAGGAAAGGGCCGCATACCAGGAGCCTGAATTGCCGGCGGTTCCGTGGACATAGCCGTCAGTTCCGGTGGCATGGAACCCGAAGTCAGCTGCGAAATGGTTGCCGAGCAAGCCCGTGGAAGCCGAGAAACCGGCATTCCTGGTGTTGTAGGATCCGTAAGAAGCATCCAGTTGGACAAACGGGTCGTAAGAGAATTGTCTCGAACGCAAGGCTACCGAGCCTCCGAAAGCACCGTCACCATTGGTGGAAGTGCCCACTCCCCTCTGTATCTGGATATTCTCCAGGAAATAGGAATAGCTGTTCATGTTGGCCCAGAACACGCACTGGTCTTCCGGGGAATTCAAAGGGACGCCGTCAATGGTGACATTGATCCTGGAATCCCCAGCTCCGCGGATCCTCAGGTAGGTAGTTCCGGTACCGACTCCATTCTCGCTCCAGGAAAGGACACCCGGAGTGGAAGAAAGCAGGAAAGGAATCTCCTTCCCGGTCTTGGAAAAGTCGTCAAGGGACTTGCGGTCGACGTTAGCCACCGCGAAAGGAGCATCTTTCTGGACCCTGACCGCCTGAACGATGGCTTCTTCCAGAACCCTTGCCTTTGTTGAATCAGATTTTTCCTGGGCTTCTGCGCCCAGCGTCATCAAAGATGCA
>JBGVAE010000043.1:0-28827 GCA_045224215.1 Candidatus Cryptobacteroides sp.
GTGGGGCTCGAACCCACGACACCCAGAACCACAATCTGGTGCTCTACCAACTGAACTAATCGCACCGTGTTAGAGATTGCAAAGATACAAAAAAATCTTTCTTTGCAAGAATTTATGAATATTATTTATCTTTGTGCATGCGCAGATTTCTGATCCTATGCATTTCAATCTGTCTGACCACACTTTCCTTGGCCCAGACTTTCAACACTTTCCCATTGGCAAGGCCTCTGTATCATCTTCCGGACACTGCAACCATAGTCATCATGGGAGACGTGATGATGCACAAGGACCAGATCTCGAACGCAAGACGCAGCGATGGAACCTATGATTTCAGCACATATCTCGTGAACGTGAAGGATATGATCGAAGGCGCCGATGTCGCTGTGGCCAACATGGAATTCACCCTTGCCGGAAAACCATATACGGGCTATCCTTGCTTTTCAGCGCCTGATGGCTATGAAGATTATGTGGCTGATACCGGAGTGGATATATTCCTTACGGCGAACAATCATATTCTTGACAAGGGTAAAAGTGGCATCGAACGCACTCTTAAAAGATATTCCCAGATGGAAGAGAGCCGAGGAATCAAGCACACAGGGTGCTCCGTTTCGGCGTCGGATGATAAAGGCCGTTTCCCACTGTACATCGCAGCCAAAGGGGTCAGGGTCGCTTTGGTGAATTTTACTTACGGTACCAATACCAGCATTGACAGCAAATATCCGAAGGTCCACAGGACTGATACCTCGGAGATCGGTAAGGCCATCCGCAAGGCCAAGGCGGACGGGGTGGATTTCATAATAGCCCTGCCGCATTGGGGAACGGAATATGTTCTCAAGCATTCTGCCTCCCAGGAAAAGCTGGCGAAATGGTTGGCTTCCCAGGGCTGCGATGCCATAATCGGAGCTCATCCGCACGTGGTGCAGGATGTCGGACATGTCAAGGTCCCGAACAGCGGTGGAATCGGGACCAAGTCTGTGCCCGTGGTATATTCAATGGGAAACGTGATTTCCAACATGAGTGCTGTCAACACCAGGATCGGCATGATTGTGACCCTCAAGATAGTGACCCGGGTATTCGGAGACAAGGAGTTGCTTGAGCCGGAACTGACCTTGACATGGTGCACGAGGCCCGGCACTCTTACCAAGAGTTACTCGACTGTACCAGTGAAGGATTTCATAGGGAAACGCGAAATGTGGATGTCGGGAAGCGATTATGACAACATGGTGTCTTCCTACAACCGTGTGAAGAGCGTAACAGGAATTATAGACTGATTGGCATAATGAAGAAAACCATTACTCTTGAAGCGGCGGATCCGATAGAGATATTCGGAGCCGGGAACAAGATTTTCGAAGAGTTCTGTACATATTTCCCGGGACTGAAAATCGTTGCGAGGGGAAATGAGATCCACCTGGACGGCAAGGAATCCGATATCCAGGAATTCAACCAGAAGTTTGCGGAACTTGTGGAGAGGCGGCACCATAAGTTCAACCTTACTGTCTTCGATGTCGAGGATATATTCGACGGGGACAATTCTCCGAACAACTTCAGGCTTAACGGGGATGCGATCATCGTTCACGGTACCGACGGTAAGCCGATAAGGGCCAGGAACAAGACCCAGCAGGAGATGGTCAAGGCATACTTCGAGAATGATCTGGTCTTTGCGGTCGGCCCGGCAGGTACAGGAAAGACCTATATTGCTATCGCTTTGGCTGTCAGGGCTTTGAAAAACCGTGAGATCAAGAGGATCATCCTTACCCGTCCTGCCGTTGAGGCCGGGGAAAGGCTGGGATTCCTGCCAGGCGACCTGAAAGACAAACTGGATCCGTATCTTCAGCCGCTGTACGATGCCCTAGGAGATATGGTCCCTCCCAGGAGGCTTCAGGATTTCATGGCTGACGGAACCATACAGATAGCTCCGCTGGCATATATGAGAGGAAGGACTCTGGATCGCGCCTGCGTCATCCTGGACGAGGCCCAGAACACTAACATAGCGCAACTCAAGATGTTCCTCACCAGGATGGGTGTCAATGCAAAGTTCATAGTTACCGGGGATGCTACCCAGGTCGATCTCCCGAGAAGGGAAGATTCCGGACTCCTTAAAGGCATAAGTCTTGTAAAGGACATAAAGGGGATAAGCACGATTTTCTTCTCGAACGAAGACATCGTACGGCATCCTTTGGTCACGAAGATCGTAAAGGCTTTCGATAAGGGAGAAGAGGAATGAAAAGGGTTTCCGGTTTGCTGATGGCCGTCGTCTTGCTTTCCTGCGCCATCATCGGTTGCAGGAAGGAACCCTCCGTGCGTGAGATGGTTTCCAGCCTTTCTGATGTCGCGGAACTTGGGACCGTGGAATATTCAGTCAAGAAAGTGATCAGTGCCAATGATACTTCCTTGTTCAAGATTGGCGACCGGAAAATCTATTTTACCTGCATGGCCGATGTGAAGGCCGGAATCGACATCTCAAACTTCTCGGAGAAGGATGTAAAGGCAGACCGTTCTTCCGGATCCGTAGTCATCACCCTTCCTCATGCAAAGATCCTTTCCATCGAACTGCCGCCTGACAAGATCGAAGAGAAGTATTGCAGCGTGACTGGATTCCGTTGGGATTTCACTCCGGAAGAGAAAAGGACACTTCTGAAGCAGGGCGAGGAGGACATCCTTGCCAAGGCTGAGCAGAGCGGCATTCTTGCAGACGCTGAAAGGAATTCGGAAGAATTCTTCAAGGCCTTGTTCTCGGAATTCGGATATGATAAGGTAACTGTCAGGTTTGAATGAGATGTCAAGGTTCGATTCCATAATGAAATTGTTGCGGGTCCTTGCGATTGGTGCCGTCGCCGTGGCTTTGTTCCTGCTTATGGAGCGGATTCCAAGGATAGGGGAGAATGGTTTGTTCTCCCGGCGTACCCTGCGTGTGGAAGACACTCCGTTGGTCTTGGAAAAGATAAGCAAGATTGGTGAACTGACCACTGCTTGCTATTATGACGAAGACATCTACCAGACATCCAAACTGACGGAGATAACAGGTCCTGTCGGATTGATTGCAAGTGCGGTAGGCAAGAATCCTTCAAAGGACGACCTGGTGATAATAGCCCGTGGAACCGTGAGGGCAGGTTTCGATCTTTCTTCTGTCAGCTCCGACAGCATTGAGATCAGGGACGATACCCTGTTCCTTAAGCTTCCACGACCGAGGATCCTGAGTGTTGCAGTGAATCCTTCCGATTACGAGATCATCGGAGGCAACAAGTCATGGTCTCAGAAGGATGTATCGTCACTTGTGGCTGAGGTTCGGACCAGGGTGTTGATTGATGCCCTCGACAACGACATTTATTCCAGGGCTGAATCTTCCGGAAAAGCAAAGGTCGCACAGATCCTTGAAGCAAGTGGCTTCAGGAATATCAGCATTTCAATATCCGATAAATAAGGCCTATCTTTTCCCCCTGCGGGACGGATGAGCCAGGATCTGGACATCTATTCCCTCGATCCTGTAGCCTTTGAAGCGTTTTGAGAGCAGTCTGCTTTCGATTTCCCTGTACAGGTTGTCGTCTATGACCTCCAGGTACTTGTGGTTTTCTGTGTCATACAAATGAATGTGCTTCGAGGTGTTGGCATCGAAGTACATCTTGTTGTTGCTGCTCATCCTGTGATGGTATATTCCGAGCAGCGAGAACTGCGAGAGGATGTTGTAGACTGAGGCGACGGTCACCTTGGTTCCGGCTTCCTTCAGGATCTCTTCGGTGACATCGTCGGCACAGGCGTGTCCGAGTTTCAGCATGGCCTTGTGGACAGCAACCCTTTGCGGAGTTACTTTAAGACCAAACTTCTTCAAACGTGAACGTAAATCTTCGATGTCGGGCGTCTGTGTATTGATATTCATGATACCTGTCTTGAAGTATGAGCATATTTATATGCAAAAAGCGTACTAATGTCCAAAATCGAGAATTATGGTTATATTTGCAATCTCATAGATTCAATCAAGATGGAAGAAATCAGATGTCTTATAATAGGCGGAGGCCCTGCAGGTTATACAGCGGCTATATATGCATCCAGGGCCGGCCTTTCTCCAGTTCTCTATGAAGGTATGGAACCTGGCGGTCAGTTGACGACCACAACGATTGTCGAGAATTTTCCGGGATTCCCGGAAGGAATCGATGCCAACCAGTTGATGGATGGCATGCGGGCGCAGGCTCAGCGTTTCGGTGCTGACATCAGAAGGGGAGTGGTGACAGAGGTCGACTTCTCTTCGAGGCCGTTCAAAATGAAGATAGATGGCGAGACCGAATTGGTAGCACAGGCCGTTATAATCGCCACGGGCGCTACCGCGAGATATCTCGGTCTGCCGTCTGAACAGAAATTCAGGGGCATGGGAGTCAGTGCCTGCGCCACATGTGACGGATTCTTCTATCGCAAGAAGGATGTCGCCGTCGTTGGTGGTGGTGATACCGCTTGCGAAGAAGCAACATATCTTGCCAATCTTTGCAGGAAGGTGTACATGATCGTCCGGAGAGACGTTTTCAGGGCTTCAGTGGCTATGCAGGAGAAAGTCAAGAACACACCTAATATCGAAATCCTTTGGAATTGCAACACCCAGGAGGTCCTCGGTGACGATTCAGGAGTGACAGGAGTCCGTCTTTTGAGAAAGGATGGTAAGGTTTTTGATATCTCTGTTGACGGATTTTTCCTTGCAATAGGCCATCATCCTAATTCCGATTTCGTCAAGGAGTATATCGATACGGACGAAAACGGATACATAATCACCCAGGGCAAGACTTCCAGGACCAATGTCGAGGGTGTCTTCGCCGCAGGTGATGTGCAGGATCCGCAGTTCAGGCAAGCTATAACCGCTGCTGCATCGGGCTGCAAGGCCGCCTTGGAAGTGGAAAAGTTCCTATTGTCACATTGATGGAATGAATATGTCAAGTAAATCATCATGGTTCTTATTGGTGGCGCTGCTCGTGGCTGCAGCAGTTACCTCATGCAAGTCTGAGTACGAGGCAATGCTCAACAGCAATGATGTGGACGCCAAGTATAAAGCTGCTTTCGACTATTTCAATCACGGAAAATACAGCAAGGCTGCTCAATTGTTCGAATCCCTGGCTATCCTTACCAATGGAACCGAAAGGGACGACACCGTCCAGTATTATTGGGGAATGAGCAACTACCGCTTCAAGGACTACTATACTGCCGAAACGAATTTTACAAAATTTCTCCAGAACTTCCCTCGCAGTCCATTTGCCGAGGAGGCTGCATTCCTGAGGATAGACTGTCTCTACCGTTCGACCCTTCGCTACGAGCTGGACCAGGTCCCTACTCACAACGCCATAAGCGTTATCAGCCAGTACATGATCGAGAATCCGAGGAGCAGCCATTATCCTATCTGCAGCAGGATGCTGGAGGAACTCAACGCCAGGTTGGACAAGAAAGCTTACGAGAATGCCCGTCTTTATTACAAGATGGAAGATTACAAGGCATCCAGGGTTGCATTCAAGAACATCCTCAAAGAGGACGCCGAAAACATATATCGTGAAGAGATTCTCTATTATATTGCAAAGTCTTCGTACAAGTACGCCCAGCTGAGCGTCGAGTCCAAACAGAAGGAGCGCTACCTTACTTTCGTTGACGACTATTACAATTTCATAGGAGAAATGCCTGATTCTCCGTTCCGTCGTGAGATGGATGTCCTCTTCCGTCGTTCCCAGAAGGCTCTGGGAAGGTATTCAGGTACAGAAGAGGATCTTGGTGAGAAGGAGAAGGATTTCGAGCGTGAGAGAAAAAAACAATTGAAACAATCCGAGACAGAGGAGAAGTAAATATAATAGACGATAATTTTTATTCAGATAATGGAAGTTAAGAAAAAGGTCCCTACCAACACTATTACGAGGGACGTGAAGTACCTTGCCGAACCTACCGGCAATATCTATGAATCAGTAGTGATCCTTTACAAGAGGGCTAATCAGATCGCCCTTGCGGAAAAGAAGGAACTTGCAAAGAAACTTGAAGATTTCCGTTCAGACCGGGACACAATGGATGAGGTTTTTGAGAACAGGGAGCAGATAGAGATTTCAAAGTATTACGAGAAACTTCCGAAACCTGACCTTATCGCAATAACAGAATTCGAAGACGGCGAGCTTTATTACAGGAAGGCCGGGCAGGAAGGCGAATAGATCCGGCATATGCTGAGATCCCTTCAAATAAGGAATTACGTACTGATAGACTCTCTGGATGTCGATTTCCCGGAGGGTCTAGTCATTATTACGGGGCAGACCGGTGCAGGTAAATCAATCCTTCTCGGTGCTCTTTCCTTACTGCTGGGTTCGAAGGCTGATCCTTCCGTCATCGGAGAAGGTGCTGACAACTGCGTTGTGGAAGGGGTCTTCGGGGTCCCTGAATCAGACCAGGTGCTGATGAATATCCTTTCCGGGAATGATGTGGACGCTGAAGGGGGTGAGCTGATAATCCGCAGGGTCGTCAGCCGCTCCGGAAGGTCCCGTTCGTTCATCAATGATTCACCGGTCAACATCCAGTTGCTTCAGAGCATATCTTCCAGGCTGGTGGACATCCATTCCCAGCATCAGACCCTGCTGCTCACCGACCATGCCTTCCAACTCTCGATGTTGGACCATTTCTCCGGTAATCGGGAGCTTCTGGAGCAGTGCTCGGAATCGTATCGGAGCCTGCGTGCCATCCAGGATGAACTAGCCGAAGTAAACGAACGGCTGGCCAAGATGGATGAAGAGAAGGAATATGTTTTCTCCCGCTGGAAGCGTCTCGATGAGGCAAGGCTCAAGGATGGTGAACTGGAAGAACTTGAAACAGAACAGATTCAACTTGCCAATGCGGAAGCTATCAAGGAGGACCTTTGCCGTGTGGAAGACCTTTTCTCTCCACAGGATTCTTCAGCAGAGGACAAGCTCCCTCTGTCCGCTATACTGAAAGAGGCCCAGAAGCGTCTCGAGAAAGTTTCCAAATTCATTCCGAAAGCCGAAGGGCTGGCCAGAAGGATCGAATCTTCCAGGGCCGAATTGGATGATATCCTTTCCGAGGTCTCTTTGATCAACTCTGGAACCGAGCTCTCCATGGACAGGCTTGAAGCTGTAGAGAACCGCATGTCCACTTTGTATGGACTGCTGAAGAACTATTCCCGGCAAAGCATTGCGGATCTGATAGCCCTCAGGGATTCAATGTCAGAATCCCTTTCCGACTCTTCAAACCTGGAATCCAGGAAAGAAGAATTGGAGAGACAACTTTCCGTTGAAGATAACAAGCTTCAAGGAATTTGCGTCGCCCTTCACGAACGGAGGATCGGATCGGCCGGGCCTTTCGCAAAGGAGATTGAAAGGTCTTTGAAATCCCTGGAACTTGATACGGCTGTCTTTTCCGTCGAGGTCAATCAGGGTCAAGTATCTTCATCGGGTTCCGACTCTGTCCGTTTCCTTTTCTCGGCATCAGGGTCAAATCCGGTGGATGTCGCGAAATGTGCCTCAGGTGGTGAATTGTCCAGGCTCATGCTTTGCCTTAAAGCCATGATGGCCAGGTTTACCAACATGCCGACACTGATTTTCGACGAAATCGATTCCGGTGTCTCCGGCAGCGTGGCTGACAAGATGGGGCAGATGATTTGCTCGATGGGGAACGATATGCAGGTGTTTGCCATAACCCATCTTCCTCAGGTCGCAGCCAAAGGAAGGGCACATTATCTGGTTGAGAAAGAATTCGATGTCCTCGGATCGAGAGCCACCACTACCATAAGGTCCGTAGATGGTGAAGAAAGGATTATGGAACTCGCAAGAATGCTGAGCGGCAGCCGGGTTACGGCCGCCGCTATAGAAAACGCCAAGGCGTTACTGTCTGTTTGATTCCTATTTTACCAGTTTCGTAGAGAAGTTGGTCATGTAGAGGACCCTTCTTACAGCATGGTTGACATAGCTCCCGGACTCGGTCCTGTGGAGGTCGAAATCCGACTGCAAGCCTGAGAAGCGGACTTTGTCCAGGCCCTTCGGCCAGTTGTCCCCATATTTCGCGGCAAGAAGCGTGAAGTACTTCATCAAGTCATATCCGGAATAGGAAGAACGGGTAGGCTCCGTGTTGTAGAGGGAACGGTAAACAGTATTGAATCTCTCTACCGAAGGGGAATTGCTTTCCGTATAATACTGCACGCAGAGATGAAGCTTGAGCTTGTGAAGATTTTCGACCTCGATCTCTTCGTATGTCCTGAGCCTGGCCGTGCCGTACAGGACAATGTCGGCCTTTTTCCCGATCATGGCATACAGGTTGTGCACCGTCGTGCTGAGGAATGTCCTGTCCGACCTGTTGTAGTTGCATGCCAGGACGATGCGATTGGTCCCTGTCGTGGTCATGTTGGAGGAAACGTTTCCGGAGGTAGTAGTGACATGCTTGATGCCCAATGAATTCATTTCCTCCTCCACATGGGCGGCGTATGCCGTTGAGGAGCCTTGCGGGATTATCACTATTACCTTGTCGGAGGACTTCATGTCGGATTTGATCCATCTGACCATGTCCTTTATCTGGTAAAGTGTAGGGGTAGGGGCCTGGATGAGGCCAGCAATGGAATCCGTGAGGGATTCCACGTTGAGGTCAAGAGGAGAAACCACCCATGTGTTGCCGTCACAGATGGATACAGCCTTCTTCAATCCCGATCTTTTGATAGGACCGATGGCGAAATGACTCTTGGAAATCTTATCCGTGGAAACAGGGATGACTCCCAGGGATGCGTCGTAGACATTCAGGTCGATATCCGTGCCGGCCTCTCCGAGATCCTTTGCGGCAAGAAGTACTCCGCTGTAGAAATCCATGCATGAAGTCTTGTTCCCGCTCGGCTCGGAGTCATTGAAAGGCAGGAGAAGGGTCTGGATCACGGCATTCGCTCCTTCTTTTACAACCACGTCATCGGAAATCTCATCGATAGTCTTCCTTTCCTTAGGTAAACTGTCCCTTGTTTCTTCTTCCGGCACTTCCTGCTTCTCTGAAGGCTTTGGTTCGACCACATATGCATTCGCTCCTTCCCATTTTTCCGGATGGATAGGGATTTTCAGGTCCTGCTTGCGTTTGAGTTTGTCGGAAGTCATTCCGTTTATGTTGATGATTGACTCCGTGGAAACTCCGTATTTCTTTGCAATCGAGTTCAGGTCCTCAAACCACTTCACCTTATGGATGAAGTACTCATCGTCCTGTTGGGATGAAATCGCAGACTGTTTTGAAGCAGCCACTTTAGACGCGTTGCTCTTCACGGGTTCGAACTTGAATGGCTGTTCCTTCGCAGGGATGAGAAGGACTTGTCCGGTTTTAAGGCCTTCAGTCCTGAGGTTCAGGTCCTTGTTGCATTCATATATCTCCTGGATAGTTACTCCGTAAGCCTTGCTGATGGAGTATAGCGTCTGCCTTTCCTGGACAATGTGAGAGTAGAAAAGCTTGCCATTGTTCCGCACCTTCTCGGAGGAAACTTCAACCTTCGGGGCTACAGAATCCTGGTTCTGGGCGGAAACTGTAGTCTGGAATGCCGGAAGGAGGCATATGGATGCCATAATGGCTATAAAGTGTCTTTTCATTGCTTCTTGTAAAAATTGTCTGCGAAATCAAGCAGTTTCTTGCTGAAAGAACTCCATGAGAGCCTCTCTTTTTCAGCCTTGATGGCTCCCGTACAAAGGATTCGCAGGTTCTCGTCCGCAAAATACTTCTTTATCTCAGCAAGGATGCTTCCTTCGTCAGCCCTTTCTGCGACAAGTCCCGTGCCGCTGTCACCGACGGCTTGCTTCAAGCCTCCTACATCTGTCACTACCATCGGCACGTCGAAATGGTTGGCGATGGCGCTGATGCCGCTTTGGGTTGCTGATCGATAAGGCAATACCGCCAGGTCGGCGGCAGAGAAGTAATTCTTAACCTCGGAATCCTTGATGTAGTGGGTGAATAGCTTGATCCTATCCTTGGCAGGGGATCTTTCTATTATCTCTTCGTATTTCACGAAGGATCCATATGGCTCTCCGGCGACTATCAACTGGAAGCTGTCATCCAACTGACCGAAGGCCTTGAGCAGGATGTCCAGTCCTTTGTATTCCCTTATCAGGCCGAAGAAAAGCAAGTTCTTCTTCCCATGCTCAAGGCCCAGCATGTCCTCAGCCACTTCCCGGTCAATCCTCTCTCCGAAATGGGCATAGACTGGATGGAAAAGAGTTATCTCATTGGCCTTGGGGCTGAGTTTCCTGAGGTCATGGGACACTTCTTCGCAAAGGGTTACATGCCCAGTGCAGCCGGACAGGAAATACTTTGTCAGAGGAGCATCGAAGAATTTCGGCTCGTGCGGGATTACATTGTGGAGGATGGAAATGACTTTGCAGTGTTTTTTCAGCCGGCGGGCGATATAGCCGAGGGATGGTCCGAAATAAGACATCCAGTAGCTGATGATCACCAAGTCCGGCTTCCAGTCGCGGATCGCCCTGTAGGTTTTCCCGTATGTGAACGGATTAGCCGTATCCAGGAAAGCTTCGCTTTCGATGGGTACGGCGTCATCGTCCTTCGTTACGAACTGTGTCTTGCCCGGGAAAAGGAACCCCGGATACTGTCTTTTGAAATTGAAAGCCTTGACCGTGCAGGTTTTACCCAGTTCCAAGTATAGACTTGCGTTGAACTGAGAGATTCCTCCTCTGAAGGGGTGGAAGCAGGACAGGAAAGCTATTCTCAATTCTATTCGGCTTTGGTGGTATCCTCTTCAGTCTCGGCAGCGGCTGGGGAAGCGGTATCGGAGCTCTTGTTCTTGCTCTTAACATATTCCTCGTTGAGTCCGGCGATGATCGCGTCGGTCACATCGAGTTCAGGATCTCCGACGGCTACAGGTGCAGGAAGGACCATACCCTGGTTGGCGATGATCATCGCGAACTTGTGCTCCTCGTTGAACTTGTCGAGGAAGGTCTTGATCGCATCACCGATCTGGTTCATGAGAACCTGCTGTTCCTCAGCGATTTCCTGCTGTTTCTGTGCTGCGTAGTTGTTGAAATTGTTCTGGTCCTGCTGGAGCTTCGCATTCCTCTGCTCTGCAACGGAACGGATCAGTATCCCCTTGTCGAGGTCTGACTGGAATTTCTTGGCATCGTTCTGGAGCTTGTTGCCTCTCCTGTTGATTTCTTCCTGGATGCCCTGGATCTTGGTCTCTACTACGGACCTGAGGTCGTTGGCCAAGTCATATTCATCGACGACCCTGTCGAGGTCGAACCATACGATGGCTCCTTCCTGTGCGGATGTTTCAACGACTTCTGCGGATGCGACTTTCTTCTTACCGTTATTGTTTCCGGTCAGCTGGATAATTCCGAGAGCAGCAACTGCCACGAGGGCGAGGATGCTGAGAATCAGTGGTGTCTGTTTCATTTTATAAGAATATTAAATATTATTCCGAATTGCAATAAGTTTACAAAAATAACTAAAAAAACTGAATCTCCGAAAGATAAGCCTGTATAGTTTTCTCAAGGCCCATGTACAGAGCATCGCAGATGATGGCGTGTCCGATGGAAACTTCGTCCGTCCAAGGGATGGTCTTTATGAAATACCGGAGATTCTCGAGATTCAGGTCATGTCCTGCATTGAGCCCCAGACCCAGTTCCCTTACTGCCTCAGCGGTTTTCAGGTAAGGCGCGATAGCCTTTTCAGGGCCGGCAGTGTATCCGGCGGCATAGTCGGCGGTGTAAAGCTCCACCCTGTCGGCTCCGCACAAAAGGGCTCCTTCCGCCATGCGTGGGTCCGGATCTATGAATATGGAAGTACGGATGCCCTTATCCTTGAATACCTTGCAAATATCCGTCAGAAAAGATTTGTTGGCGATAGTGTCCCAGCCTGCATTCGAAGTGATGGCATCGTGGGCATCAGGAACCAGCGTTACCTGGTCAGGAACTACCTCGAGAACCAGATTGACGAATTTTGGAATCGGGTTGCCTTCTATGTTGAACTCGGTTGTAACCGTCGGCCTTATGGCCCTGACATCGGAATATCTGATGTGCCTTTCGTCCGGCCTTGGGTGGACTGTTATCCCCTGGGCACCGAACCGTTCGCAGTCGATCGATGCCTTTTCAACATCCGGCATGTTCCCGCCACGGGCATTGCGGATTGTTGCAATCTTGTTTATGTTGACGCTTAATCTTGTCATGGAGCAAAAGTAATCAATATTGTTCAGATTTTATCAGAAATGTGCTATTTTTGAAGACTCAACCCATAATCCGCACTCTTTGATGAAAATAGCTGTATATTCCAGGAACCAGGCTCTTAAAGAGGAACCGCGTATGAGGGCCATGCTTTCATGGCTCCAGAACGCAGGATTCAGTTTCTATGACATCATCTCATCGAGCGATATCGTCCCGGGGACTGATTTGCTGATGAGCGTCGGAGGAGACGGTACCTTCCTTTCTGCATCCAAACGTGTCGGCGACAGCGGCATCCCGGTGCTTGGAATCAATCTCGGAAGGCTGGGTTTCCTTTCTGAATACAGTCCGGAAGAAGCGTGCGAAGCCCTTCTGTCGGGAACATATACCTTTGAGGACAGGGAACTGCTCAAGACCGTGATCCACGGAGAGATCCTTGGATCCGGCAGTGCTTTTTCACCATATACTTTGAACGAGATTTCCGTCCATCGTTCAGGGGCGGCTATCCTCGGAATCGATGTGGCACTTGACGGCAACCTGCTTCCTACCTATTGGGCGGATGGACTTTTGGTCGCTACCAGTTCCGGATCGACCGCGTATTCCCTCAGTGTGGGCGGCCCAATCTGCTCGCCTGATTCCAAAGTCCTGATCATTGCCCCGATCGCCCCTCATAATCTCAATGTGAGGCCATTGGTCGTGCCTGATTCTACGAAGATCTCTATTTCCATGAGGTCTCGGGATGAGAATGTGATGATGTCGATGGACAACCGCAGCGTGATCATTTCTCCGGAAGCACGTATTGAGGTGGAGGTGGCACAATTTTCGCTGAAAAGGGTTCGTCTTGAGAACTCCGGTTTCATCAAGGCTTTGACGACCAAGCTATTCTGGGGAGAAGACATCCGCAATGGCGGAGAACAAAGGTAAATCTATGGAGGTTGACAGCAAAGTTCCCGTACACGTATCCATTATCATGGATGGTAACGGCCGTTGGGCTCAGCTTCGCGGGAAAGAAAGAGTATTCGGACATGCCGAAGGTGTAGGAAGCGTACGTGCCTGTGTGGAAGCAGCAGCGGAGGCCGGGGTGAAATATCTTTCCCTTTTCGCTTTTTCAGAGGAAAACTGGGGGAGACCCGAGTCGGAGGTCAGTACGTTGATGGGAATGATGATGGATGCCATTAGGGACGAAATCGGATCACTTGCCAAGCAGGGAATAGCTTTCCGTGTGATTGGGAATGTCTCAAGGCTTTCGGATCAGTTGCGAGAATCCATCAAGAGGGCCGAGGAATCCACATCTCCTGCTTATGGGAAAGATCCTGTGATGACATTGATTATATTCCTTAGCTACAGTGGTAAATGGGATATCCTGCAGGCTGCCAAAAAGATGGCAAAGGAATATGCCGCAAAGCCGGAAGCTCTTGAATCCCTGGAGGTTGGAGACTTTGACAAGTATCTGGCCACCAATGGCATTCCGGATCCGGACCTTGTCATCAGGACTTCCGGAGAGAAGAGGATCAGCAATTACCTCCTGTGGCAGACTGCATATTCGGAACTTTTGTCGGTAGATACGTTATGGCCCGATTTTAGAAAAGAGGAATTCCGTGCAGCATTGGAAGAGTATTCCAAGAGAAACCGCAGATATGGAAAAGTGAAATAATTGCTTATATTTGCAAGTTTGAATAAAATGACATCAGTTTTGATGAAAATATATCGCCTCATTTGCGTTCTGGCCTTCTCCTTTGCCGGGCTCACGGCAGTGGCTCAGGGAGTAAATAAAACCTCCGAGCCTGTCGAGATTGACTATGACGTTCCTCAGAAGTACATCGTCGGCGGAGTTACCGTCGAGGGTAACCACTATTTCAATCCTCAGCAGATCATTTCCCTGACAGGTCTTCAGAAAGGCATGGAAGTGACGGTTCCAAGCGACGATCTTTCGTCCATCGTCACAAGGCTTTGGATGCAGCGTTATTTCGAGGATGTCGCCCTTGAAATCGACCATCTCAGCGAGAACGGCGATTCTGCTTACTTCAAGATCCGCATCGAGGAGAGGCCAAGGGTTTCCAGGTGGCTTTACACCGGGGTCAAGAAAGGTGAGAAGAAAGAACTTGAGGAAAGACTCAATCTCCGCAGGGGAGGCGAGTTTTCCGACTATGTGGCGAAGACTTCCGTCGGCATCATCAAGAGGTTCTATTCCGAGAAAGGCTTCCTGAACTGCGATGTGGATGTGCAGGTACAGAAGGACTCCATCATCAAGAACGCCATCCGGGTCAACTTCGCCGTGGACAGGGGAGAGAAGGTGAAAATCAGGGACATCAATTTCGAAGGGAACGACGGTGTCTCCGATTTCAAGCTCGCCAGGTCGATGAAGAAGACCAAGTCCAAGAAGATTTACAATTTCTTCAACAGCAAGAAATTCAACGAGAAGGAATACCCTAACGACAAGCAGAACATGATCAGCAAGTTCAATGAAGCCGGTTACCGTGATGCCCGTATCGTAAAGGATTCAATCTATTATGTGGAGCCTAACCGCCTTGGGATCGACTTCAAGTTCGACCAGGGAAAGAAATACTATTTCAGGAATATCACCTGGACCGGTAATTCAGTCTATTCTACCGAACAGCTGAACGAGATCCTGAACATCAGCAAGGGCGAGCCTTATGACATGGTGACGATGCAGAAGCGTCTTTTCGGAGGCGGGAAACAGAATGAATATGATGTTTCCAAGGCATATCGCGACAATGGATATCTCTTCTTCTCGGTGACCCCCGTGGAGTTGAATGTACAGGGAGATTCCGTGGATGTGGAGATGCGCATTTCCGAAGGCAAGCAGGCTACACTGAACAACATTATCATCAACGGTAACGACCTGACGAACGAGCGGGTGGTCAGGAGACAGATATTCACCCGTCCGGGCTATCTTTTCAGCCAGACTGATTTCGAAAGGTCCGTCAGGGAAATCGCATCCTTGGGACAGTTCGATCCTGAAGCCATCGCCAATCCTGCCACGGGTTATTCCATCCTTCCTAACAGTTTGAACAATACTGTCGACCTGGTATATAACGTGACGGAGAAGCCTTCCAGCCAGCTTGAACTTTCCGGAGGATGGGGAATGAACACTTTCGTGGCTACTGTCGGTGTGAGTTTCAACAACTTCTCCACCAGGAGGCTCTTTGACAAGACTGCATGGAGGCCGGTTCCTCTCGGGGATGCGCAGAACCTTTCCCTGCGTTTCCAGACCAACGGTACCTACTACACGTCCCTTATCTTCGGATTCACGGAGCCATGGCTGACCCAGAAGAAGCCTACCTCACTCAACCTGCAGGCATACTACACCCGCCAGACCGACTCTTATCTGGCCCTGGGTTACCTCAGCAACGACAAGGTGATGCAGGTATATGGTTTCTCGGCAGGACTCGGAACCAGGCTGAAGTGGCCTGACAACTACTTTACTTTCTACAACGGTTTGAGCTGGCAGGTGTATGACCTCAAGAACTGGATCAATGGCTACTTCATGTTCAATGACGGCCGTTCCCACAACCTGAGCTATACCGCGAGCCTGAACAGGACCTCCACCGACCAGCAGATCTATCCAAGGTCCGGGTCCATATTCTCGGCCTCGATGCAGATCACTCCTCCTTATTCCTTGTTCAGGAAGAAGGATTTCGGTACGCTTGATGACAACGGCAATCCTACCAGAGTTGCCAGCTACAAGGACATCGACTATGATCTCTGGAGTTCCAAGGACCGTTACAAGTGGATAGAGTACCATAAGTGGAAAGTCAGTGCCGAGATGTACACAAAGGTCATCGGAGACTTCGTGATCATGAGCCGTGCCCAGTTCGGTTACCTTGGCTACTACAACCGCCGTTGGGGTTATTCGCCGTTCGAAGGTTTCCGGGTCGGTGGAGACGGAATGTCCGGATACGACACCTACGGAGCCGATGTTATTGCACTCCGTGGTTATGAGAATTATTCGCTTACCCCATGGGAGGCTACGCCTTATAATACCAATGGTTACTATGCGGGTAACGTCTACGACAAGTTCACCATGGAGTTCCGCTATCCTGTCATCCTCCAGCCTCAGTCAACGATTTTCGTCCTGGGCTTCCTTGAGGGAGGTAACTGCTGGTCTGACATAAAGAACTTCAACCCGTTCCAGATCAAGCGTTCAGCAGGAGTCGGTGTCAGGGTCTTCCTCCCGATGATCGGTCTGCTTGGTATAGACTGGGGCTATGGTTTCGACAACCCTACCAAGAAGGACAGGAGTCAGTTCCATTTCCTGATTGGACAACAATTCTAAATGAAATTTAACAAACTGATAAAATTTAATTGACATGAAAAAGATCGTTTTGATTGCCGCAATGGCATTGTTGACCCTCACCGCTTCAGCCCAGGGCAAGTTCGCCATCGTAGATTTCAATGAACTCGTCATGCTTATGCCGGAGGCCGATGCTGCCAGGACTCAGATGCAGGCTGCCCAGAAGGAGGCTAACGACACCTATCAGAGCATGGTCGAAGAGGCTCAGGCAAAGTACTCGGAGTATCAGCAGAAGCAGGCTTCCTGGTCTAACGCCGTGAAAGAAAGCAAGGAGAAGGAACTCGGTGAGATCCAGAACAGGATCCAGGAATTCGAGCGCAGCATCCAGGTAGAACTTCAGCAGCAGCAGAATCAGCTCATGGAGCCTATATACAAAAAGGCCAACGAAACTGTCGAGCAGCTCGCAAAGGCCGGGGGCTACACCTTCGTGTTCGAGAGCTCCCAGTATCTTTATGTTGACAAGGCTCAGGTCAAGGATCTGACCCCTGATGCAAGGAAGGCTCTGAATATCCCTGCAGGAAGGACTTTGGAGGCTCTCCAGAAGGAACTCCAGGCTCAGCAGGAGCAGCAGAAATAATTATTTTCGAGTGAGAATGAAAGGCAGGCCGATGTGGTCTGCCTTTTTTTTTGAAGATTTCTTCAGGTTTCTTTCTGAATGTTGTTTTTATTCTTTACATTTGTAACGACTTTTTGGAGATTACTTTAAATTATTAATTGATATCAAATAAATAACACTGTTTTATTATCATGAAAACCACAGAAATCATGGCCCGTCTCCAGGCCAAGTACCCTACCGAGAAGGAATACCTTCAGGCAGTACAGGAGGTTCTTGAGTCCATCGAGGATGTTTATAACCAGCATCCGGAGTTTGAAAAGGCAAAGATCGTCGAAAGGCTTGTAGAGCCTGACCGCATCTTTACCTTCCGCGTCACCTGGATAGACGACAACGGTGAGGTCCAGACAAATCTCGGCTACCGTGTCCAGTTCAACAGCGCCATCGGACCTTACAAGGGTGGTCTCCGTTTCCACAAGGCTGTGACTCCTTCAATGCTCAAGTTCCTCGGTTTCGAGCAGACTTTCAAGAACGCTCTTACCACTCTTCCAATGGGTGGAGCAAAGGGTGGTTCCGATTTCGACCCGGTAGGCAAATCCAACGCTGAAATCATGCGTTTCTGCCAGGCCTTCATGCTCGAACTCTGGCGCTGCATCGGTCCTGACCAGGATATCCCTGCAGGTGATGTAGGTGTCGGCGGCCGCGAGATTGGATTCCTCAACGGAATGTATCAGAAGCTCGCCCGTCAGTACCATACCGGTGTCCTCACCGGAAAGGGTGCTACTTGGGGTGGATCCATCCTTCGTCCTGAGGCTACCGGTTTCGGCGCCCTTTATTTCACCGAGCACCTTCTTCGCAAGGCCGGAAAGGACATCAAGGGCAAGAAGATCTGCATCTCCGGTTTCGGTAATGTTGCATGGGGTGCAGTCATGAAGGCTACCCAGCTTGGCGGCAAGGTCGTCGCTATCTCCGGTCCTGACGGTGTATGCCACATCCCTGAGGGAATGACCCCTGAGATGAACGACTATATGCTCGACATGCGTGCTTCCAACAGGAACAAGGTTGAGGATATGGCTACCAGGTTCCCTGAGAAGGCTCAGTTCATCGCTGGCAAGAAGGCATGGAGCATTCCTTGCGACATCGCTCTCCCTTGTGCATTCCAGAATGAGCTCAGCGAGGACGATGCAAAGGAACTCAAGGCCAACGGTTGCTGGTGCTGCTGCGAAGTATCCAATATGGGATGCCAGCCGGGCGCTATCCACTTCTTCCAGAACAACGGTATCCTCTTCGCTCCTGGTAAGGCTGTCAACGCAGGTGGTGTCGCTACCTCCGGTCTTGAAATGACCCAGAATGCTGCTCACCTCAGCTGGTCCGCACAGGAAGTTGACGACAAGCTCCACTGGATCATGGAAAGCATCCACGAGCAGTGCGTCAAGTTCGGAACCCGCGAGGATGGTTCAGTCGACTATGTGAAGGGTGCCAATATCGCCGGCTTCATGAAGGTCGCACAGGCTATGCTCGAGCAGGGTACTATCTAGTACTTCTTGATAATGGAATTTGGAGAAGGCTGCCGATTATGCGGTAGCCTTCTTTATATTTTTTATATTCAATTGTATTCATTAAATTTGTCAGATAAATTAAGGTGTTATGAAGAAAATCGCTCTGGCAATCATGCTGCTTGCTCTTGTTGTTTCTTGCAACACAGGAAGCAAGTCCGCTGTCCAGAAGAAGGCCGATGAGTACGCACTCGTGAAGATTGCTGCTCCAGACCTCTCCAATATTACAGACAACGGGAAGGAAGTACTCAATCTTTACAAGTTTGCGGCCGACCAGGCTGACAGTATCTATTGGAAACAGGTTTTCGGAGACAAGGGGCAGATAGATGCTCTGGAAGACGAAGACCTCAAGGAGTTCGCATATATCAATTACGGACCTTGGAACCGTATCGATGGAAAGTCTTTCATTGAGGGGTACGGAGAGAGACGGCTTGGGGCGAATTTCTATCCTTCAGACATTACCGTCGAAGAATTCGATTCCCTTCTGGATCCTGCCAAGGACAGCCGTTATACACTTATCCGCAGGGATTCTCTCGGCAAATTGACGACTGTCTGGTACCATGATGCCTACAAGGAGAATATCGACAAGATATGCAATTACCTCACTGCTGCTGCCGACATCACGATCAAGGAGAGTGTGAGGGACTATCTTCTCAAGAAGGCTGAAGCCCTGAGGACTGATGATTATTATGAAGCAGAATGCTCATGGCTGGAAATGACCGACAGTAAGATGGACCTTATCCTGGGACCGAACGAGGTCAACGACGACCAGTTCCTAGGCCGCAAGGCATCCTACGAGGCTTATGTACTTTTAAAGGACCTGAAGCGCACCGAGACAGTCAACGAGTTCGCAAAGATGCTTCCGGAATTCCAACAGGCTCTTCCATGCGAGGATGAATACAAGAGTTTCGTTCCGGGAAGCGAATCAGACATCTATACCTATGATGCCATCTACTGCAGCGGGCACGCCAATGCCGGTATCAAACTGATGGCCTTGAATCTTCCTTATGACCCTAAGGTACAGGAAGTAAAGGGTACCAGGACAGCCCTCCTCCACAACATCATGGTCGAGAAGTTCAACCGGCTGGTCAATCCTGTGGGCCAGGTCGTCTTCAATCCGGAAGACCAAGCCAAACTTGATGCCGAGTCCTTCTACTGGAATGTTGCTTTCAGGGAAATAGCCCACGCACTTGGTGTGAAGGAAACAGTCAATGGAAAGGGCGCAGTCGATGAAGCTCTTGGCAACAAGGCTCTTACTTGGGAAGACGCAAAGGCAAACGTGGCCGGCCTGTACCTTGTCTGCAAGATGATTGATGAGAACAAGCTTCCAGGAATCAATTCCAAGGAGTCAGCAATCGCGACTTTCGTTGCCAACCTCATACGTTCCCAGCGTTTCGGAGAAACTTCCCAGCTTGGCCGTGCATACGTCATGATCTATAATTTCATGGCTGAAAAGGGTGCTTTCTCCCGCAATGATGCCGGTAAGTATACCATAGACAATGCTAAGGTCCTGGATGCTGCGGCTGAACTGACCGGAATCATCCTGAAGACCCAGGCAAACGGTGACACGGAGTTCGCCGAGAAGTTCGAGCAGCAGTATTGCTCCCTGTCTGACAACTTCAAGTCTGATGAGAGGAATATCCGTCTTGAGAACATCCCTCTGGATATCAAGTTCTCTTTCCAGAAATAATATAAACAACAATATTCGAAATGGCTGATAATCAAATCGAAGCTTTGAGGAAGAAGAGATTCAACGTCAAGTTTTGCGTTCTTCTTCCTATCGTTCTTCTGGTAACGCTCTTCTTGTGGTGCGTGCCTACTTCTTTCTTCGGCATCGATGCCTTGACTCTGACTCAGCAGCGTGTGATTGCTTTGTTTGCATTCGCAGCTTTGATGTGGATGTTCGAAATCATTCCGAACTGGACTACCTCAGTACTTCTTATAGTGATAGCCCTTCTGACAGTTTCCAACAAGGGAATCAGTTTCTTCTGCAAGCCTGAGGCAGGTCAGTTGGTCAACTACACCTCCATCATGTCCGCTTTCGCCGATCCTGTGGTGATGCTGTTCCTGGGTGGATTCGTGCTTGCAATCATGGCAGAGAAATACGGATTGGACGTCACTCTTGCAAGGACTCTCCTTGCTCCTTTCGGACACAAGCCTAAGATGGTTCTCCTGGGTTTCCTTATCGTGATCTCCATATTCTCGATGTTCATGAGCAACACCGCCACCGCTGCCATGATGCTTGCTTTCCTGGCTCCTGTCCTCTCAGTCCTTCCAAGTGACGACAAGGGAAAAGTGGGACTTGCTCTTTCTATTCCTATCGCTGCCAATATCGGAGGCATCGGAACCCCGATCGGAACCCCTCCTAACGCTACCGCGGTCAAATTCCTGGCTGAGGCCGGTGCAGAGGTCAGCTTCGTGGAATGGATGGTCAGGATGGTGCCTTACGTTATCATCATGATCGTCATCGCTTGGGTGCTTCTCCAGGTGTTCTTCCCGTTCAAGGCCAAGGAAGTCGTCCTCCAGATCCCTGAGAATAAGAAAGAAAAGGATTGGAAGTACTATACCGTGTGGGTTACCTTCATCGGTACGATCCTCCTCTGGGCTACAGAGAAGCTCACCGGAATCAACTCCAATGTCGTGGCCCTGATTCCGCTCGCTGTCCTGACTTGCACCGGAATATTCACCAAGGATGACATCAAGGAAATCAACTGGAGCGTGCTCTGGCTCGTCGCCGGAGGTTTCGCTCTCGGTACCTGCCTCCAGCAGACCGGACTTGCCAAGGTGCTGATCGAGGCAATTCCGTTCGGCTCTATGTCTGTGGTCCTCGTCCTCGTGATCGCTGGTTTCGTCTGCTACTTCCTGTCGAACTTCATCAGCAACTCAGCAACTGCAGCCCTTCTGATCCCTATCCTGATCGTCGTTGCAGAAGGAATGGCCGATCCGGCAGCAGCCAACAATGCATCTTTCCTGGCTCTCGGTGGTTCCAAGGCAATGATTTCGTTCATCGCTGTCTGTGCATCCATCGCGATGTGCTTCCCGATCTCTACACCTCCTAATGCAATCGCTGCATCTACAGGCCTCGTAGAGACCAAGGAAATGGCCAAAGTCGGTTTCATCATCGGAGTGATCGGTTTCGTGCTCGGATTTTTCTGGCTCACCAAGATATTCCCATTCGCTTAGTATTCGATTATGAAGAAAACAATAATATCAATGCTTCTCCTTGCCCTGTGCTGCTCAACTTTCGCCCAGGACAAGACCGGCGTACTGAAGCCATATGGTTTCGTTCGCAATTATTTCGCCTTCGACACCCGTGAGAGCCTCGCAGGTACTGAGGATTTCTTTTTCTATGTTCCGAAGGATGTGAATATGTCCTCTGAAGGCGTCGACCTCAATGAGCAGCCTACCTTCCGTTTCGCTGCCCTGACGACCCGTCTCGGAGTCGACCTTGTCGGCTTCGAGTATGAAGGTTTCAAGATCGGCGGAAGGATCGAGACTGACTTCTACAGCGGGGTTTCCGGTGTGACCGGTACTGCACAGCTCCGTCTCCGCCAGGCATTCGCCACCATAGGGCGGAATGACTGGGTGGTGACCGCAGGGCAGACCTGGCATCCTATGGCCGCCGATATGCCTGACGTATTCTCCCTGAATACAGGTGCTCCTTTCGGTCCGTTCTCCCGTACCCCTCTGGTAAAGCTCGACTGGAAGGTTGCTGACAAGATTTCTTTCACCGGTGCTGCCATCTGGCAGATGCAATACACTTCAGCCGGCCCTTCCGGTGCTTCTGCCAACTACATCAAGTACGGCTGCACCCCGGAGCTCTATTTCGGAGTCAGTTATTCAGACAAGGGTTTCACCGGTAGGATCGGAGTGGACATGCTCTCCATCAAACCCCGCTGGAACGACGGTACAAAGAAAGTCAATGACAGGATAACGACCGTCTCTCCTTTCGTCTATGCGCAGTACAAGAAAGACCTCTTCAGCGTGAAGGTCAAGAGCATATTCGCCCAGGCCGGAGAGCATTTCAACCTCAATGGTGGCTACGGCATCTCAGCCATGAACTCCGACGGTAGTTATGAATATACCCCGACCCGCAATTCATCCACTTGGGTGAGTCTGGCATACGGGAAAAAGACACAGCTGATCCTCTTCGGCGGCTATGTCAAGAATTTCGGGACCAAGGAAAACCTTTATCCCTTCGCCTCGGATTCCAATTATGCCTCTGCTTCGAATCTCTACTTCTCCAAGAACAGCTACTCCAATATGAACCAGATGTGGAGGCTTACTCCTACCATCATCAGGAACATCGGAAAGTTCGCGCTTGGACTTGAATACGAAATCACGAGCGTACAGTACGGTGATTACAAGACAGTCTCCGGTGTGAGACTCATTGGCATCAACGGTCTTGCCCAGGACAATCTCCACTGGGTCACCAACCACCGTGTGCAGGCTCTGATGAAGTTCACTTTCTAGGATAACATTGGACAAGTCAGCCGGCCTTGCCGGAATACGGGTATGAAAAGATTGATAATGATCGCGATGGCCCTCTCGGCCATGTTGCTCCTATCGCCAGGTGTTTTTTCCCAAACAGTGAAAAACGTCAACCTGACTCAACATCTGCAACCATATGGATTCTTCCGTACGTCTGCCATCTTCGATTCCCGGGATTCCAAGGCCGGTTCCGAGGACTTGTTCTATTACCTGCCTCTTGACAAGAGCATCAACCTGAACGGAGCGGACGTCAACTACAACCCATCCTTCAAGATGTCCGCGATCACAACCAGGCTCGGCCTGAACGTTACCGGATTCAGATACGGCGGTTTCAGCGTCAGCGGAAAACTGGAAGCCGACTTTTATCTGATGGTCGGAAGTACTGCCTCACTCCGCCTCAGGGAGGCTTACGTGGACCTTCTGTGGGACGATTACAGCTCAACTGTATTCTCCTTAAGGGCAGGTCAGGCCTGGCATCCGATGTCAGCTGACCTCCCTTACTGCATCAATGTGGAGACCGGTTCTCCTTTCAATCCGTTCAATTGGAGCCCGCAGGTCATGGCCGGAATCACTTTTGGAAACTGGACTTTGACAGCAGGTGCCATATACCCGATGCAGTTCCTTCCAACAGGCCCTTCAGGTCCTTCGGAGAACTATGTCAAGTATGGCTTGATCCCGGAGATATATGCAGGAGTGTCATTCCGGACAGATGTTTTCCTTGCCAGAGTAGGCGCCGATTTCATCAGCCTGAAGCCGAGATGGCGCAGTGAGGAAATACTTGCCGGATCCTACGACGTGGGAACCAAGACTGGTGACAGGATATCCATGGTCAGTCCCATGGCATACTTGCAGTTCACTTCTGGAGCTTTCAAGATGAACGCGAAGACTGTCCTGGCCCAGGGTGGTGACCATCTCCGCCTCATGGGAGGTTACGTCCTTACAAACATAGATGACCCGCTCAACTATCAATATCTCCCGCTTGTGTCCTCTTCTTCCTTCGTGTCCTTCTCTTATGGAAGACGATTCCAGATCAAGGGAATGGCGGGGTACATGAGGGCACTGGGTACCAATCACATGATCAACCTGGGAGATGCATCCTACGTCAATCCGGACAATATCTATTATTTCTCGGACGGGTTCAAGAACATAAACCAGATGTTCCGTGCCACCCCGACACTTGCCTACAATCTTGGCAAGCT
Source organism: Candidatus Cryptobacteroides sp. (assembly GCA_045224215.1). Taxonomy (GTDB): domain Bacteria; phylum Bacteroidota; class Bacteroidia; order Bacteroidales; family UBA932; genus Cryptobacteroides. Next base: position 24,252 of record JBGVAE010000043.1, read on the forward strand.
GACTTTCGGAATAGAGTATGATTGTACCGGAGTGGAATATGGAGACATCAACTCACTGGACAATCACTGCCTGGCTATAAAGGACAGGCATATCATCCTGAACCACCGGGTTATGGGAGTTTTGAAATATAACTTGTAAGAAGCCATGATATCAAAGAACAGACATTTGTTCCTCTTCTGCCTTGCAGCCCTCTGCTCGGTGAGCCTTGTGTCCTGTGTCGTGGACAAGAGTTACGACTTTGATCCGGACAATATCGATTGGACCATAAATGTCCTTAAAGGAGCAAAGTTCCCTATTATGAGCTCGGAAAAGTTCGTCCTCGGAGACATAGTCTCAAATTATACCAAGGGCCTCATTGATGAAACGGAGGAAGGTTATGTCATCAATGTTCCTTCTGGCGTGAATGTGAAGGGGCGTGAATTCGGAATGATTCCTGTCAAAGGAATAAGCACACTCGATTTGGATGATATCCGGATCAAGACTGCCGAACTTCATGTGGAGTTGTCCAATAATCTGCCGGTTGCACTTGGCATTTCGGCCGAGGCTGTCGATACGGAAGGAAAACATGTAGATGGTGTCCTGGTGGAGTGCTCTGGCAATATTGCAAAAGGGCCATCCAGCACTAACCTCGTCATCACGGTCACTCCAGCCGATGGAATCATCGCTTTCGATGGATTCCGTCTCAATCTCACCATAGATGAATTCCCAAGCAACGGAACTGTCATCCTGAAAGATGCCGGTATGCGATTGCTAAGTTCTTATCTCTACTTCCCTGAAGGCGTAACCCATATAGACAAATGAAAAAGTTTTTGATTGCCATGGCGTCTATCGCCACAATATGCCTGACCGTGCAAGCCCAGACTTTGCAGACCGGGTATTTCGTTGACAATTACACCTATGCCTACAAGTTGAATCCGGCGTTCTGCCCGGACTATACCTTCCTGGGTCTTCCGGCTTTGAGCATGGATTATGCTTCGGCGCAGAGCAATTTCGGCCTGAAGGGATTCCTCTATCCCGACAATGGCAAGATGGTCAGTTTCATGCATCCAGACATTTCTGCCTCGGAAGTTCTTGGGAACTTCAAGGAAGGTATCAACAAGCTGAATGCTGAGGTGGATGCCAACATCCTTGCATTCTCGTTCAAGTCGCGCGGGACATACGGCCTCATCGATGTAGGTATCAGGAACATGGTGGATATGAACCTGCCTTATGACATGATCAGGTTCTTCAAGACCGGAGCGGAAGGAAGCCAGTCATACGATCTTTCCGGCTTCAATGCCAGGGCTACTTCATTCCTCGAGGTGGGAATAGCATCACCTTGGAGAGTCGGCAGAAGGGTTACGCTGGGATTGAGAGCCAAGGCCTTGCTTGGAGTCACGGACCTCTACATGAACGTCGATAGATTGAATGTGAGAATGGACCAGGATCAGTGGCAGGTATCGGGGCAGGCTGTCGTAGCAGGAGCCTATGATGGGTTTGACATCGCCACCAAGCCGGCCTCTTCTGGAAGCGGCGAGGATGTTATAGACTTCTCAAACATCAAGCTGAACAGTCCCAAGGGTCCTAACGGTTTCGGAGTGGGAGTGGATCTAGGTATCAACGTAGACCTTGGTGAGTGGGAGATTTCCGCTTCCATAGTCGATCTGGGATGCATTTTCTGGTGGCACAACCTATATGGACACACTCCTGGTTCGACTTGGACGTACGATGGTTATTCAGGCTCCGGAACTGCCACCGTCGATGATTTCGGCAAGGCTGTCTCGGATGCCGCAGACGGCTTGCTCGACATGTTCGAGTTCCGCAAGGAATATGAAAACCAAGAACTCGGACTCCTTCCTGTAACCGGAAGATTTGGTGTCAAGCGCCTCATGTCCAGCGAACTCTCCTTCGGAGGTCTCCTGACCTACCGTTACAACGAATTCTGCCCGATCTGGGAAGTACGCGCCAATGCCGATTACCTCCTGCGGGACAAGATCGATTTTGCAGGCTCTGTGGGCGTAAACAATTTCGGCCCTCTGTTCGGCGCAATGGTGAACATGAGATTCTCCCATTTGGTTCTTTTTGCCGGATTGGATGCCTATATAGGTAAGGTCAGCAGCCAGTTCATCCCTTTGGGAAGGATGAACAGCTCGGCAGTTATCGGTGCCAATATCTTGTTCTAGGAAGTTATTCCAAGACAGTTTCCCGGGAAGCGGTGTTCCATCCTTTGAGTTTCAAGGTGCGGCCGCTTCCTTTTTTTATGTCTATGGTGACAGTCTTTTCCCGGCCCGGCATTATTGTAAAGAAGTTGTCCGAATAGAATGCCGGCTTCACCGAATGGCCTTCTGCATCGAAGACCTGCAGCTGGTTGAAGAAAGCTATCCTCCTGGAGACATTCCTCAGGGTCACGGTGAACCTGTCTTCTCCCGAACCGGCGGGGGCACTTTTGACCTTGACAATCAGACGGGCTTCCGGCATTGCGGCCAGACTCGAAAAGCCTGACGTACAAGGACCTGTGATCGTGTTCGGGCCTTCATATTTGTCCTTGGACCTCCAGTAGAAGTTCTCTGAAACCAGTTTGCCGTTCCTGTCCTTGAGTGTGAGCCAGATGAAATGGACCTGTGATATGCTCTCCGGGAAGGCCAGTCCGATTATATTGTCCACTGCAGAGTCTTCAGGAATATCCAGCCTGACGGTTTGTGAAGAAACCCTCTTGCTGTTCAAGTCGTAGATTTCAGCAGTCGCAGTGTATCCTTCGAAAGACTGCGGATAATCATTGATCACAGACACCGAATCCTTGAGATAGTCATATTGGATGTGCAGAGGCTCGAGGGAATGCATCGTGTGGTACAGAGAGGCCGTAGGCTCCAGGTACCAGTCCCACATCCTGGCACAGACCAGAGGAGACGGGTCGTTGTGGTACCAGAACAGCAGGCCGGAACAGAACCTGTCCCCGAATCCGAACTTGTTGAAGTTCCAGGTCTCCCAGATGCTCTTGGAGTTCATGGCTCCTACAAACTGTCCCTTCCACGCGAATTCGTCTATGTTCGCGGAAGGACCGTATTCATTCGTCATGTCGGTATAGACCGTGGTCATCTTGTGGAATCCGTGGCCATCCATGTAGTCCCATACTTCCTTGTTTATAGGCCAGAGATCCTTTTCGTCCATCATGCCGTGGAGACTGGTAGGGATAGGAATGTTCGGGGCTCCGTATTCAGGATTGAATCCGTCGATGCGGCTGCCCCGGGCGCTTGCTGTATTCTCGTAGTGCTGCATCGGATTGACCTGAAGGTAAGGGCTTCCGTCGTGGACTCCGTCGCATTCGGACTGCATCTGGTAAGGCCTGGTTCCGTCCAGCGCCTGCAGGAGTTCAGGAGTGCCGCTCACTTCGGTGCTTTCGTTCGAAGCTACATAGAATGCAATTGACGGGTGGTTCCTGAGTCTTTTGACGGTAGCTTCCACGTTGGAAAGGTACAGTGGCTCGTCAACCGGATGCCTCGTGTCGCCTGTCATCCAGAATTCCTGCCATACCAGGATGCCATATTCATCACAGAGCTGGTAGAAATAGTCCGATTCGGCGATTCCGCCGCCCCAGTGCCTCAGAAGGTTGATCCCTGACTGCGAGGTATAGCGAAGCTCTGCTGCCATCCGCTCGTCGGAAGTGCGCTGCATCGCCTCAGGCAGCCAGTTGGATCCGTGGATGAATATCGGTTTGCCGTTGACTATGAACATCTTGGAGCTGTCAGGAGTATTCCTGGTGCTCCGCACTTCTCTTATTCCGAAGGTTGTGGAAAGGGAGTCGCTAAGGACTCCTCCCACCCAGACTTCCATCTTAAGCTTGTAGAGGTCCTGGGGCCCCTTGTTCTTAGGCCACCAGAGCCTTGGGTTCTTGATGGCCAGACCGCGGAATTCATCAGGAGTGAATGTCACTGTTTCGTGCTTTCCTCGGTCGATGGTGACCTTCTTTGAAAACTCTATTTCTCCGATTCTGCCCGAGACTTCACATTCTACCGGCTTCTGACCGTCAGCCGAGCCGCAGTTGAATACTTCTACGGAAACCGTCTCTCGCGATGAATCATAGTAAGGGTGCGACAATTCGCTTTTTACGAACGGATGACGCATTGCCACCGGCCCGGTAGTGTAAAGCAGTATGCTTTTCCATATTCCGGTATTGCGGTCCCTGATTCCGTCATCGTAATAGAAATCCCATCCTACAGTCATAAGCTGGGTGACATTGCTCCCGATCATACCGTCACCACCGTTGTGGTTCTCGTTCGTGGCTCCCCATTTCTTCTTCATGGTGCGCCCCGGCTCATCGACCGGATAGACAAGCACTGCCAGGACGTTCTTGCCGTCCTTTGCGAGATGGTCGGTGATGTCGATGTAGCCTTCGCGGAACATTCCTGCCATCGTCCCCACAAGATGGGAATTTAGCCAGAACTCGGCCCTGTAGTTGATGCCCTCAGGCTGGAGCCATACGTGTCCTCCATCAGCAACGGCCGGCGAATCGAACTCAGTCCGGAACCAGTAAGTGTAGAAATCCCTGCCTGAAACCGAAAGGTCGGGAATCTTCTTCTCGCTCAGCTTATTGTTGAT
>JBGVAE010000044.1:0-7018 GCA_045224215.1 Candidatus Cryptobacteroides sp.
CTTCTGGATTCCAGCGTGGTTGGCCTTCGAGCCGGTGGTGTTGATTTCACGGCCCATTTCCTGGATGATGAAACCGAGCTTGCGACCCGGAAATTCCTCACCGTCGATGGTGTCCAGGAAATACTTGCAGTGCTGGCGCAGACGGACCTTCTCCTCATTGATGTCAAGTTTCTCAAGGTAGAAGATCATCTCCTGCTCGAAACGGGAAGGATCCACTTTCTGCTCCAGGTCCGAAAGGTTCTTCATAAGCCTCTCTCGCACCGAATCAAGCCGTTCCTGCTCCATCGATTCAACCTTGTCTTCCAGCTCGAGGATGTTCCTTACACGGGAGGTAACGTCCCTGTAGAGAGCCTCGCCCTCCCTGGAACGATAGTCGTTGACCGCGGCCAGTGCCTCGTCGATGGCCTTTTCCACCAGCGGCCAGTTGCTTTCGTCTATTACCTCCTGACGGGAATTGTCCATCACATCCGGGAAACGGAGGATGGATGTGATCATTTCGTTGTCCATCCTGGCCTGGTCGCCGAAATTCGCCACCCTGTAGCTGGTGATGTTGTTCCTGACGGCGGAAACCTGGTTGAAATATTCCTTGACCAGTTCGGCATTGATCTTCTTGGCCTCGCCTCCGGCCTTGGGCTCGTATGTGATGAAGAAATCTATGGTGCCCCGATGGAGAGTCTCGGCGATCTTCTGACGCACCAGCAGTTCCTTGTCCTTCGGAAGGAGCGGAGTCTTTATGTTGGCATCGGAGTTCTTTCCGTTGAGGGTCTTGATTTCGATGGTGAGCTTCCCTGTCTCCAGGACGGCCTCAGCCTTGCCGTAACCGGTCATCGACTTGATCATAATCAAATAGCTTCTAAGCACAAATATAGCATTCTTTTGCTATATTTGGAAATATGAAAAGACTGACTCTGACCATCGCATCCATACTCTTCGCCGTAACACTCGGCGCACAGGGTAGCAAGGAACTTGTAAACAACAACTGGACTTTCACTCTCGGGGACGCTTCCTCCATGATGGGGGATTTCAGCCACGGGACAGAATATTTCACCCACTTCGCCAAGGCTGCCACTTCCGGGCACAGCAAGTCCCCGACCGATCCTGCCTTCGACGATTCTTCGTGGCAAAGGGTGAACCTTCCGCACGACTGGGTGGTGGACCTGCCTTACAGCGGCGAGGCAAGCCATTCGCATGGCTACAAGTGCATCGGATGGAATTATCCGCAGAATTCCGTGGGCTGGTACCGCAAGCACATCCAGGTCCCTTCGGAGAACAAGGGGAAGCAAATCTGGATAGAGTTCGAAGGAATATTCAGGGACAGCGAGGTGTTCTGCAACGGATTCTATCTGGGGCACGAAAGGAGCGGGTACGCATCAGTATTCTACGACCTGACGCCTTACCTCAACTATGGCGGAGACAATGTCATCACAGTCCGCTGCGATGCTTCCACCGAAGAAGGATGGTATTACGAGGGTGCAGGAATATACCGCAACGTCTGGCTGCATAAGGCGGGGCCCGTGATGCTGGAGCCATATTCCCTGAACCTCAACGCAGAGAAACCGGAATTCCGGGTGATTCTCGCAGGCAAGCCTTATGACGAGGGCAAGGTCAGTTCGAAGATAAGTTACTTCGACGCAGAGGGGAAGGAGGTGGGCAGCCTCGACCACAAATGGAGCCCCTGGGATCCTTACCTCTACACCGTCCGCCTGCAGCTATTCTACGAAGGGAATCTTTCATATGAATATTCCTGCAAGTACGGAGTCCGCGACCTGGAGTTCAATCCGGAGAAGGGGCTTCTCATCAACGGCGAGCCTTTCAAGGTCAAAGGGGCGAACATGCACCTGGACCATGCCGGAGTCGGCGTCGGAGTACCTGACGAGCTCTGGCGCTACAGGATACTGAAGCTCAAGGAATATGGTTTCAATACCATCAGATGCTCCCACAATCCGGCCACGCCGGCCATGCTTGACCTCTGCGACGAACTCGGCATCCTCGTGATTGACGAGAACCGCGAGATCGGAGTCAACCGCGAGCAATGGTCCCAGCTCAAGAATATGATAGACCGGGACCGGAACCATCCTTGTGTCATCCTTTGGAGCATAGGCAATGAAGAATGGGCCGTAGAAGGCAGCGGGAAGGGCCTTGAGATAGCCCGGAGGATGACCGGCTTCGTCCACGACCTGGATCCGACCAGGCCTTCGACATACGGCTGTTCCGGGGCGCACGAGTTGGTCAAGGGAGTGGACGTGTTCGGCTATAATTACATAGTCCAGAACCCTGTGGATGAATTCCACGAGAGGTTCCCGGACCACTGTGCTGTAGGTACGGAGGAAACTTCCGGCGCCGGAACACGCGGGAAATACGAGACCGTTCCTTCAGAGGGATGGATGACTCCTCTGAACAGGGTGGACACCCTCGGCCGGATCAACGTGATCGAACACGGATGGAAATTCTACAAGGAGCGACCTTGGACCCTTGGAATCATCTACTGGACAGGTCAGGACTACCGCGGGGAACCGAATCCGATGAAATGGCCGGCAACCGGTTCCCAATTCGGAATCCTGGACTATTGCTGTTTCCCGAAGGATGAAGCCTTCTACCTGAAATCCGTCTGGACGCAAGAGCCTACGGTCCACGTCTGCGGCCCTTGCAAAGGCGAAGTATGGGTGTATTCCAACTGCGAAAAGGTAACCCTCTATGCCGACGGCAAGTCCCTGGGGAAGAAAGCCATGCCGGAGGACGGCCATCTTGTCTGGAAAGTCGGCAGCAAAGCCTCCAGGTTCAATGCAAAGGGATATATCGGGGGCCGGCTGGCGGCGACCGATGAGTATCCGGCCAGAAGTTCCGGCACAGTGATCACACTCTCCAAGGATTCCTTCAAGCCGGACGGACAGGACATCGTGGTACTCGACATCGACTCCCCCGAGGAATCCCTCGACGTGTCCGTCGAAGGAGCCTGCTTCCTCGGCTGGGGCAACGGCAATCCGGGATTCAAAGAGACCGAAAGGCCTCTCAAGGATAGCAATTCCATGAATATAAAGCCTTTCTGCGGCAAAGCACAGGTCATAATACGGTCCCTGGAAGGGACGGAAAAACCAGCCACCGTTACGGTAGCCGGTCAGAAGGTCACGATAGGGATCCTATAGGTCAAGAGTCATACGGTGATGACCTGGCTCGTATGGGATGAATACTTCCCGTCCGGAGGCTGAATTGCGAACTGTGAGATCGTACTCCGCTTCGCGGAACTTCCTGTGGACCTTGTATTCCTTGACAGATGCAGGCAGGCATGGCTTGACCAACAGGCCTCCGAAGCATGGCTTTATGCCGAGAATGCCCTCGGAAACAACCGCCCAGTTCCAGGCTGCAGTACCGGTGAGCCAGCTGTTCTTGCCCTCGCCTGGTTTTGCCGCATCCTTTCCGGCCACCATCTGGCAATAGACATAAGGCTCAACCTTGTGGAGTTCCTGATCTTTGATGAAGGCCGGAGATATCTTGCAGTAATGATTCCAGGCATCGTCGTTCCTGCCGGCAAGTACTTCCCCGAATATCACCCAAGGATTGTTGTGGCAGAATACTCCTGCATTCTCCTTGTATCCTTCAGGATAGGTGGAGATCTCACCATATTCTATGAGATAGCGGCTGAATGCAGGGTTGTTGAGCACTATGCCGTGCTCTGAGTCAAGATATTCCTTCACGGAATCCAGGGCTTTACCGCACATTCCCTCTTCAGCACCAATCCTCGCCATGGTGCACCATCCCTGGCTTTCTATGAATATCTTCCCTTCCTCGTTCTCATGCGAGCCGACCTTGCGGCCGTAGTAATCATATGCCCTGAGGAACCACTCCCCGTCCCAACCGTGCTTCTTGATCGCATCCTCCATCGAGACTACGGCAGAATCTACGGCAGCAGTATCCTCTCCGATCTGTTCAAGGACTCCAGAGAAAAGCTTCCCGGCTACCACGAACTGTCCCGCTATCATCAGGGATTCCGCCTTGCTGCCTTCGGTCTTGTTGCCGGTTGTCTGGAAGGACTCGTCCGGATTGTCGGAGAAACAGTTGAGATTCAGGCAGTCGTTCCAGTCAGCCCGTCCGATGAGAGGAAGGCCGTGAGGACCGAGATTGTCCGTGACATGGGCGAAACTGACCCTGAGATGATGCAGGAGAGTCCGCTCGCTGCCAGGAACATTGTCGAACTGGACCATCTCTTCGAGGATGGAGAAGTCTCCGGTCTCCCTGAGGTAGGCATCGACGCCGATGATCAGCCAGAGCGGATCGTCGTTGAAGCCTCCTCCGATGCCGTTGTTCCCCCGCTTGGTAAGAGGCTGGTACTGGTGGTAGCAGCCTCCGTCAGGGAACTGGGTAGCAGCTATGTCAAGAATCCTCTGCCTGGCCCGGTCAGGAATCATATGGGCTATTCCCAGAAGGTCCTGGTTCGAATCCCTGAATCCCATTCCCCTGCCTATGCCGCTCTCAAAGAAACTTGCGCTGCGGCTGAAGAGGAAGGTGACCATGCATTGGTACTGGTTCCATATATTGACCATCCTGTCCAGTTCCGGCACGTCCGAGGACAACGTGAAACCACCCAGCAGGCCGTTCCAATAGCGGTTTAGTTCCTCGAATGAAGCTTCCACTTTTTCAGAAGTGGAAAATGCGTCCATAATACGTAAAGCAGCTTCCTTGTTCAATACGCCGGGAGAGACGAACTTGCGTTCCTCCGGGTTCTCGGCATAACCAAGCACGAATACCAGGTCCTTGCTCTCGCCAGGCTCCAGGGCAATCTCCATATAGTGAGATGCAATCGGACTCCAGCCGTGGGCCTTGGAGCATGAAGATTTGCCTTCCACCACATTCCGTGGAGCCTCGAAGCCATTATACATTCCGATGAATGCTTCGCGGTCGGTATCATAGCCGTCGACTGGAGAATTGACTCCGTAGAAAGCATAGTGGTTGCGGCGCTCCCGGTATTCAGTCTTATGGTAGATTACGCTTCCCTCGACTTCCACCTCTCCGGTTGAAAGGTTCCTCTGGAAATTTTCCATGTCGGTTTCGGCATTCCAAAGGCACCACTCCACAAATGACCAGAACTTGATGCGCTTTGGCGAATGGCCCGTATTGGTAAGGGTAACTTTCTGGATTTCACATGGATATCCTCTCGGAACGAAGAAAAGGCTGCTTACTCTTAGTCCGTCTTTTTCCCCGGTGATGCGGGTATAACCCATTCCGTGCCTGCACTCCCAGGAATCCAGCGGAGTCTTGCAAGGCTTCCAGCCAGGGCTCCAAAGCGTGCCGCTGTCATTGACATAGAAATACCTGCCGCCGGAGTCCATCGGCACACCATTGTAGCGGTAGCGGGTCAAGCGGCGGAATTTGGCATCGCGATAGAAAGAATATCCTCCTGCCGTACCCGATATGAGGGAAAAGAAATCCTCCGTACCAAGATAATTAATCCAAGGCCAAGGCGTTGCGGGATCGGTGATTACGAATTCCCGGGCCCTGTCGTCGAAATGTCCGTATTGTTTGCTCATCCTCTACTATTTCAGCCATTCCTTGACGGAAAGCCCCCAAGGTTTGATCACACTTTCTTCCCAAGGGCCTGCCGAAGCAGCCTCCGGCCTGAACATGGAGCAGGTCTCGTCCTTGTCTGAGATGCTCCAGCAGAGCATGGAGATATTCCTTGCTGAAGCCCATTCATTCCATTCCTTCCAGGAATCCTCGTCAATCACCCCATTGCCGGAACTCTCGCAGGAAGCACACTCTGAGATAAAGAGCGGAACTCCTGCTGCGAGTGCTGAATCTGCCACCGCCCTCAGCTCACCCTTATGAGTAGCCGCATAAAAATGGACGGTGTACATTATGTTGTCGTAATTGACCGGATTGGCTGCCACCAGGTCCGGACGCTGGTCCCAGCAAGGATTGCCCATCAGCACCAGAGGGTGCGAAGGATCTGCATCGGTGATGACCTTGATAAGTTTCTCTGCATATTCCTTGAGCTCGCTCCAATAGGCAGCCATCGCCTCCTGGTCTCCGAGGTCGGAATAGGAATGGCTTTCCTCGAAAGCCCGGCTCACAGGCTCGTTGAAAAGCTCATAAATAACGTTCGGCACGCCCGCATATCTAGAAGCTATCTTGCCGAAGAATTCGGCAGCCTCATCCGGATGCAGGACGTGGGAATGCCAGTCCACTATCACGTAGGCCTTGTTCTGGATAGCGGCATCTATGACTTTATAGGCACACTTGAGGGCGGTCTGCGGGTCCCCTATATAACCGTCCAGCGAACCCGGATTGTCGGCCTTGGCATGTCCGTCGGCACCGATTGCGGCCCTGAATATATCCACTCCCCAGTCGTCATGCAGGCTCTTGACCGTCGCTGAATTATAGAACCTTGGCCATAGATTGTGCCACCCAAGGCTTACGCCTTTGAACGTAACGGGCTCTCCATCTGCGCATAGGGTCAATCCCTCAACTTTCAGGGCCTTCATGCTCTCCGCCTTCTTCGCGGTACCCTTTGTCAACACGAAAACAGCCTCGCACAGGATGACTGCGGCCAGAACGGCCATGACGACCTTCATTGCTTTGGGCAAATCCTTGAAAAGTGCCATTTTATTGTTCGATATTGCGTTTAACTGAAAGATTACTCTGGATTTCTTCCATCTTCTTGGTAGTGAGGGGATAGAAGAACATCACGATGATGCTGAGAGCAGCCACCGCTGCAGGTATCCAGCTCATCAGTATCTTGAGGCCGTTTACCGCAGAGGCGGTCTGGACGGCAGCATCAGGGTTGTAGCCGAAGGCTGCAAGCATCCACATCACGGCGGCTCCGCCGAAGGCACCTCCGAACTTCTGGGCCATGGAACTCGAAGAGAAGATAAGTCCGGTCGAAGAACTGCCGTCACGGTCCTCGGCGAAGTCGGCGACGTCAGCATACATGCTCCATACAAGAGGAGAAATGACTCCTGTGAATATGCTGATGACCACCTGGAGGACAAGCATCATCCAGTATGCGGTCACAGGGACATAGAAG
>JBGVAE010000045.1:0-12782 GCA_045224215.1 Candidatus Cryptobacteroides sp.
GCCTCTGAGGCCGCGCTCCAGGATTTCGCCGTCCGGGCCGAACAGGATGATGTGCGGAATGGCGTTGATGTTGTACAGTTCGATAGGAATCCTTTGAGCATCAAGTATCTGGTGCCAAGGAAGCCCAAGTTGGGAAAGGGCTTCCAGGGTGTCCTCCCGTTTGTCGTTCAAGGCTACTCCCACCACGTCGAACTTCTCACCGGAGAAAGCTTCCCAGACTTTCCTGATGTAAGGCATCTCAGCCTTGCAAGGCCCGCACCAGGAAGCCCAGTGGTCCACCAGGATGTACTTGCCCCTGCCTACATAATCAGAAAGCCTTACGTCGGTTCCGTCAGGATTCCCGCCCTTGACCAGGTAGTCCTTGAACTTCTTGCCCGGGGCCGTGCGCGCCTGCTGCCTGATATTCTCGAAATCATCCTTTATGAGTGGATATTCCTGCATCTTCTCAGACATGGTTCCGTAGAGCTCCATGAAACATGAAGTGTCGCTGTAGGCAAGGTCATCCAATGCCATAATTCCCAGAAGGTTGTCTTTATTGAGGCTTACTATGGAATCGACCAGGTTCCTGCGCTCTTCCTTCAGGGATTTGTCGATCCCGTAGTACCTTTTGTGGAAGGCATTGTAAGCATCCGTCATCGGGGTCCCGGATTCAATCCTCTTGTCCAGGTCCACTGTGACCTGGCCGTTCTCCAGGATGAAGCGGACGCGCTGCTTCCCATGTCCGACATAGGCATAGATCGGTTCTTCCACCCTCCCCGAGAAAGCGAAGGTGTTCCCTTCGACTGTGCTCACGCCGAGGGTGTCGGAGTCCCTGAGGTCTATAAGGTAGATTTCGGTACCGTCTGGTTCCGTAGTCGTGCCGTTGATTTCGAATGAGTTCCTGCCGCAAGAGAGGCAAAGGAGACAAATGGCAGTGCCAATGATGAATCTTTTCATGATGCAAAGTTCGGAATCTTTTTTAAATTTGTATTACTAGGAATATGGTAATGGAAATAAAACCCATAGCTTTTTTCAAATCTCCCTTTGCGGAGAAGTTCGGCATCCCGCGGCAGGCGGGCCTTTCACCGTCAGTCAAGGGAAGCATAGTATTCGAACCTGAATACCGCAACCAGGAAGCAGTCAGGGGATTGGAAGGATTCGACTACATCTGGCTTATCTGGGGCTTCTCAGCCAACAAACCGCGGACTGCACCTGCCGACAAGACCCGCTTCCAGTCAACGGTCAGGCCGCCTCGTCTCGGAGGAAACGAACGCGTCGGGGTATTCGCCAGCAGGTCTCCTTTCAGGCCGAATTCCCTGGGCCTCTCTGCCGTGAAGGTGGAATCCATCGGAGAAGGGCCTGTCATCCACGTCCTTGGGGCCGACCTGATGGACGGGACACCGATATACGACATCAAGCCTTATGTCACCTATGCCGATTCGCATCCTGATGCCAGGTCCGGCTTCGTGGATGGAAACCGGTGGGAACCTCTCGAAGTCATATTCCCGGAAGACCCCTTCCCTGAAGGGTTGGACATAGATGCTCTGAGGGAAGTGCTGGCCCAGGATCCCAGGCCGCGGTACCAGGAGGACCCGGAAAAGGTCTACGGGATGGATTTCGGTGGCTTCCAGGTCCATTTCAGAGTGGAAGAGGGGATTGTTCATGTTCTTTCAATCGAAAGTAATCTTTAGAAATTAAGTAACGATTTTTTCGTTAAAACGGTTGAAATATAAAAAAATGTAATTATATTTAGGGTCTGAAAAGCTACCAATAACGAATGGATACAAATACAATGAACGTAGAGGCCCCTCAGAAGGGGAATATCCTGATCATCAACACAGGATCCACAACGACCAAGCTCGGTTATTTTTCGGATGGAGTAAGGGTGTTCGACACCAAGTTGGAGCACACTGCCCAGGAAGTCGCCCAGTATCCATCCATCATGGATCAGTCGGACATGAGACGCCAGGCCATAAAGGATTTCATGTCTTCAAAGGGAATTCCTCTCGAGGATGTGGACATCGTGATGGCCCGCGGCGGCCTCTTCACTCCGGCCATAACAGGTGTATATAACGTCAATGAGGATATGCGCGAAGTCCTGTCTACGTCCCGTGATGGTGACCACGCCTGCAACCTCAGCGCAATATTGGCTGACGACATTGCTAAGGAAATCAACGAAATACGCGAAAAGAAGGGGCTGAAACCTCGTTATGGGGTTACGACTGCTTATGTGGCCGATCCTCCTATGGCCGACGAGATGCTGCCTGAATGCAAGATGGGCGGCCTGCCTGAATTCAAGAGGAAGACTCTCTTCCACGCCCTCAATTCCAGGGCTATCGTCCGCCGCTATCTCCGCGAGCACGGACGCAAGGTCAACGATGCTACCCTGATCGTTGCGCATATGGGCGGAGGTGCCACCATATCCCTTCATCGCAACGGCCGCGTGCTGGACACCAACCACGGTCTCGGCGGAGACGGCCCTATCACTCCTGAAAGGGCCGGATGCTGCCCTCCTTTCGACCTTATCGACATGTGCTACAGCGGCAAATACACCAAGGAGGAAGTGAAGAAGAAGCTCGTCGGCAGGGGAGGCGCAGTGGCATATTTCGGAACCAACAGCATGCTTGACGTCGAGAATATGGCTGCCGCAGGGAATGAGCTTGCGCAGACCTTCCTCAAGGCATATGTCCTCAATATCTGCAAGTACATCGCAGCGATGGCAGCTACTGCGGACGGCAAGGTGGATGCCATCCTCCTTACCGGTGGTATCGCCAGGAGCAAGGCCCTTATGGATGCCATCACCGAGAAGATCAAGTTCATCGCTCCTGTGGAGGTTTTCCCAGGAGAGGACGAGATCAACAGCCTGGCCGAGAACGGCTACATGGTGCTCTCCGGCCAGACCAAGGTCCACACTTACAACAAGGATAGACTCATCGAAGATTGATATTAACTTAATTATACTGAAATATGGTTAACATAGATTGGAGCAAATTGTCATTCAGCTACACCCAGACCAGGGCCCTTGTCTACAGCCGTTGCATAAACGGAGCTTGGGAGAAACCTATGGTGACTGAAGACTTCAACATTCCACTCAGCAGTTTCGCAGGAATATTCCATTATGCACCTTCTTGCTTCGAGGGGCTCAAGGCCTTCCGCGGAGTTGATGGAAAGATCCGTCTGTTCCGCCCGGACCGCAATGCAAGGCGTATGAAGGACAGTGCCATCTACCTTGACATGAACTATCCTTCAGAGGAGATGTTCATCGAGATGTGCGTGACCTGCGTGAAGGAGAACCTGGATTTCCTGCCTCCATACGAGGCAACGGGTGCATCCCTCTACCTCAGGCCTATCCTGATCGGAATCAATCCTCAGCTCGGAATCCACTCGGCCCGCGACGTCATGTTCGCCGTGATGTGTTCTCCTGTCGGTACATATTCAGGAGCGAAGAGCCTCGCTCCGGGCACCGCCGTCATTTCGAGGAATTATGACAGGGCTGCTACAAATGGTTCCGGAGGCTACAAGCTCGGCGCCAATTACGCTCAGTCCCTGCATGCTTACAACATCGCCCACAACACGGGTTACCGTGAGCTGCTGTTCCTGGATTCCGCCACGAAGACTACGATCGAGGAGTTCGGTTCATCCAACTTCTTCGCCATCAAGGGCAACACCTACGTTACCCCTCGTTCCGCAAGCGTCCTTCCTTCCATCACCAACAACAGTCTCCGCAAGGTGGCTGCCGACCTTGGAATGGATGTCGAGGTCCGTCCGATCAAGGTTGAGGAACTCGCCGAGTTCGACGAGGTCAACTCCTGCGGCACGGCGGTCGTGATCACTCCTATCTGCTCGATCGACGACAAGCCTACCCTCGAGTCCGAGGAGCCTTCCCGCCACTATTCCTACGGAAAGGAATGCGGCCCTAAGAGCCGTATGCTCTACGAGAAGATCATCGGCATCCAGAAGGGTCTGGAGGAAGATCCTCGCGGATGGTGCCTCTTCATCGACGAATAGGAGATGCCGGGCCTGGATGAGATAGAGCGTCTGCTGCTGGAGGGCGGGACCGACGAGGCGATCCGTTCGCTGGAGGAATATATTTCCTCCTCCGGAAATGCCTCTGACAGGGCCTATTACCTCCTTGGAAACGCTTATCGCAAGAAAGGCGACTGGCAGGGTGCCATCAACAACTACCTGGAAGCGATGGAACTCAACCCGGACAGTCCGGCGCGCAACGCCTACCGGATGGCCAACGAGATCCTGGACTTCTACAACAAGGATATGTACAACCAGTAACAATAACACAAATCAAGGTATTATGGCTAAAATGAAAGGAGCTACCGTCGTGGATACCGAAAGGTGCAAGGGCTGCAACCTTTGCGTCGTTGCGTGTCCTCTGGACGTCCTGGCTCTGACCACGAAGGAAGTGAACCGCAAGGGCTACAATTTCGCCCACGAGGTTCTTGCTGACACCTGTACGGGCTGCGCATCCTGTGCCACCGTATGCCCTGACGGGTGCATTACCGTTTACCGTCTAAAAACCGAGTAGAGCTATGGCAGATCAGGAAATCACTTTGATGAAAGGCAATGAAGCCATTGCCCATGCCGCGATCCGCTGTGGATGCGACGGCTATTTCGGATACCCTATCACTCCTCAGTCCGAGGTCCTCGAGACCCTGGCTGCCGAGAAACCTTGGGAAACCACCGGCATGGTGGTCCTCCAGGCCGAGAGCGAGGTCTCTTCCATCAACATGGTTTATGGTGGAGCATGCACCGGCAAGAAGGTCATGACTTCTTCTTCCAGCCCTGGCGTCAGCCTCATGCAGGAAGGAATCTCTTACATGGCAGGTGCCGAGCTTCCTGCTCTCATCGTGAACGTAATGCGCGGCGGCCCTGGCCTCGGAACCATCCAGCCTAGCCAGTCCGACTATTTCCAGGCTTGCAAGGGGGGTGGCCACGGTGACTATCACCTCATCGTCCTCGCTCCTGCTTCCGTTCAGGAAATGGCTGATTTCGTGGATCTTGCGTTCACTCTCGCATTCCGTTACAGGAACCCGGCCATGATCCTCGCCGACGGTGCTATCGGCCAGATGATGGAGAAGGTCGTCCTTCCTCCGTTCAAGCCTCGCCGTACCGAAGAGGAGATCATCAAGGAGTGCCCTTGGGCTACCACCGGCCGCGTCGGAATGAGGCAGCCTAACATCATCACCTCCCTCGAGCTTCGTTCCGAGGAGATGGAGATCATCAACAACAGGATCCAGGCCAAGTACCGCAAGATCGAAGAGACCGAGGTCCGTTACGAGGAGTTCATGCTCGACGATGCTGAATATGCAATCGTAGCCTTCGGTTCCGCAGCCCGTATCGCCAAGAAGAGCATAGAGGTCGCACGTGCCCAGGGCATCAAGGTCGGCCTCCTGCGTCCGATCACCCTCTGGCCGTTCCCTACCAAGGAAGTCTGCAAGCTCGCAGGCCAGGTCAAGGGCATCCTCTCTCTCGAAATCAATGCCGGCCAGATGGTAGAGGACATCCGCCTCGCCGTCGAGGGCAGGATCCCGGTCCAACACTTCGGACGTCTCGGTGGAATCATCCCTGATCCTGACGAAGTCGTAGATGCACTCAAACGTCTGTTCTAATCCGAAAAGCCATGACAAGAGAAGAAATAATTGAGAAAGGCCAGGTTGTCTATAAGAAGCCTACCTTGCTGAACGATACTCCGATGCATTACTGCCCTGGCTGCAGCCACGGTGTAGTGCACAAGCTTGTCTCCGAGGTGATCGAGGAGATGGGGATGACGGACAAGACGATTGCCATCTCTCCTGTGGGATGCGCAGTGTTCGCCTACAAGTACATCGATGTTGACTGGCAGGAAGCTGCCCACGGAAGGGCCCCTGCACTTGCCAGTGCCACCAAGCGTCTCTGGCCGGACAGGCTGGTCTTCACCTACCAGGGTGACGGTGACCTTGCCTGCATCGGTACTGCCGAGACGATCCATGCTCTGAACAGGGCCGAGAACATCACCATCATATTCATTAACAATGCTATTTATGGAATGACCGGTGGCCAGATGGCTCCTACCACCCTGCTGGGCATGAAGACCGCTACCTGCCCTTACGGTAGGGAAGTGAGCCTCCACGGCTATCCTCTCAAGATTACGGAGCTTGCCGCCAGCCTCGACGGAACCTGCTATGTGACCCGCCAGTCGGTCCACACCGTGGCTGCCATCAACAGGGCCAAGAGGGCTATCCGCAAGGCTTTCGAATATTCAATGCAGGGCAAGGGATCCAATCTCGTCGAGATAGTTTCCACTTGCAATTCCGGTTGGAAGATGTCTCCTGAAAAGGCCAACAAGTGGATGGAAGAGAACATGTTCGATTTCTACCACCTTGGCGACCTCAAGGACAAAGGTGCTGAAAAATAAAAAGACAAGGCTATGACAGAAGAAATTATCATTGCAGGATTCGGAGGACAGGGTGTCCTCTCGATGGGAAAGATTCTGGCTTATGCCGGTCTTATGGAGGGTAAGGAAGTGACTTGGATGCCGGCCTATGGTCCGGAGCAGCGTGGCGGTACGGCCAATGTTACCGTTATCGTGAGCGACGATCCGGTCTCTTCTCCAATCCTTTCCAGCTACGACACAGCCATCGTTCTGAACCAGCCTTCGCTGGAGAAGTTCGAGCCAAAGGTGAAGCCGGGCGGAACGATCATCTATGATGGTTACGGTATCAACGAGCCTCCGACAAGGAAGGACATTGAAATCTACCGGATCGATGCCATGGATGCTGCCGCCGAGATGAATCTCATCAAGACTTTCAACATGATCGTCCTTGGAGGTCTCCTGAAGATACATCCTGTGGTCAAGATCGACAGTGTGCTTGCGGCTCTGCGCAAGACTCTCCCTGAGCGTCATCACCACCTCATTCCGAAGAACGAGGAGGCCATCCGCAAAGGCATGGAGATCATCGTCAAGCAGTAAGGTCCTCAGTCGTCTCCGACCAGTTAAGGAATCCCCAAGTCATCCCCGGTCTGACCGCCCCACCGGCCCGACCGGGGATTTCCGTCGGCCCCAGTTACCTGCCATTTCCAGGACCTCCCTCCGTCGGCCCCAGTTACCTGCCATTTCCAGAACCTCCCTCCGTCGGCCCCTGCAGGGCACGGCGAAGTCCATCCTCGCTTCGCTGCGGCTGAGTATCGCCTTAGCCCTCAGGGGACCGACTGCCTTCGCCCTCAAGTCTCCATAACTTCCGGACACCTCACACGTAATACCACCCTGACCGTGCCATGTGGTCCCATTCCTGGCGCACATGTCGCGCTTCAGCCCCTCGACCGTGCCATGTGGTCCATTCCCCGGCACACATGTCGCGCTTCAGCCCCTTGACCGTGCCATGTGGTCCATTCCCCGGCGCACATGTCTCAGAACGTTCGGTGGCAGGGCGCGAGGAGAGCCCCTTGGGGGAGTGTTGCTCCCCGCAGCGCCCACCCGCCGGATGTCGTTTTCTCCGTCGGTGGTGTCACCGCATCCAAGATATGGTCCGGGTATTTGTTTACCTCTTTGTTTCACTGGATACTTCCTTGGTGGCCTGGTGACGCGCAACGTATTGAGCACCAGAACATTCGGCTGATTCTGAGGGTCCGCCGCACGATTTTTTAGGTGACGCACAACATGATGAAAATCAACAAGATAAACAATCGAGGAGTGGTCAAAATTGGCACCCCTGGAATGACGATTTTGTTGATATTCAGGACCTTATGCGTCACCACGAATGCGTTGGAGTCCTAAAATAAGTGTGTGGGATATAGCTCACATGTGACAACTTGTGTCGGTTGCGTACGAAAAGGCCGGTTTTTGTTCCCAAATGATCCCTCGAGTCTCCGGTTGCGTACGAAAAGCCGGTTTTTGTTCCCAAGTGACAACCTTCGGCGGTTCCGTTGTTCCGGGATGCTGCTCTTTGAGCTAGGTCTGAATACAAAAGTGGGAGGCAGCAGGAAAAATGGAGTGACAAACAGGGAATGTCAGTTCATCAAACGAAATTGTCAGTACATCAAAACCTAATTATCGGCACATCAAACCGTAATTGTCGGTACATCAGCTCTGAAATGAATTGAGATGAATCTTATGTGGGCTGAGTGAAGGGGATTTCCGGATAATCTTATTAAATTTGTAAATTGTGATTATTAGGTGGATATTTGATTGGTCGGCTCTGATCAAAGTACCAGATCAAAGTACCAAATCAAGCACCCTGATCAAAGAGAACGATTACTAATTGAACAAGATATGAAATCCAGACACCTCATCATGACTGCTGCGTGCATCGCGGCTCTCGCTACCGGCCTGCTCTTCTTCTCCGGCTGCTCCCAAAATGGCAAGTCCGGTAAGGCAGCCATAAACAATAATGCCACAAGATCCGGCAACAAGGCCAAAACAACTGCCATCCAAAGGGACGCGACCATCGAAAAACGCGTTGACAGCGTCCTTAAGGGAATGACCCTGGAAGAGAAAGTCGGACAGATGATGCAGATGACATCCTCGACCGTCACCAAGTGGTCCGAGGACGGAATCGCCCTCGACCCGGAGAAACTGGAAACAGTGATAGGGAAGTACAAGGTCGGCTCGATCCTGAATACCTTCGGCGACATGGCCACCCCTGCTTCATTCACTGCCATGATGGTTTCCCAGATCCAGCAGAAATCACTCGAGGAGATAGGCATCCCTTGCATATTCGGACTCGACATGATCCACGGTGCCAGCTACCTGACCGACGGCACCCTCTTTCCGCAGGAAGTGAACCTTGCCGCCACCTTCAACAGGGAATATGCCCGCGCGATGGGTGAAGCCATGGCCTACGAGACCAGGGCCGCAATGGTGCCTTGGGTGTTCTCTCCGGTCATGGACCTCGGAAGGAACGCTGTCTGGCCAAGGCAGTGGGAGAGTTTCGGAGAAGATCCATACCTGAATGCCGAAATGGCGTCCGTAGAAACGAAAGCCCTGCAGGGAGACGACCCTAACCATATCGACCTTGAGCACGTAGCCGTGAGCATCAAGCACTATATGGCCTACGGTGTCCCGGTTTCAGGAAAGGACAGGACCCCGGCCATAGTCCCTTACAATGAATTGAGAGAGAAGTATTTCCGCCCATTCAAGCAGTGCCTGGAAGAAGGCGCCCTGACCCTGATGGTCAATTCTGCTTCTATCAACGGAATCCCTACCCACGCCAACCACGAACTTCTCACCGGCTGGGTGAAGGAGGAACTCGGATGGGACGGAATGATCGTCACCGACTGGGCCGACATAGACAACCTATATCAACGTGACCACGTAGCCAAGGATGTGAAGGAAGCTTTGGCGATGGGCATCAACGCAGGCATCGATATGGTGATGGATCCAAACGACCCTTCCAACTGCGAGCAACTCATCGCCGCTGTAAACGAAGGCCTCATTCCGATGTCACGGATAGATGACGCCGTCCGCAGGATTCTCCGCCTCAAGTTCCGTCTCGGCCTCTTCGATAAACCAGTATGGGACATCTCCGGCTATGACCGTTTCGCTTGCCAGGAATTCCAGGATGCCTCCTATGCTGCAGCTGTCGAATCGGAAGTCCTTCTCAAGAACGAAGACAAGATCCTGCCTCTTGAATATGGCACCCGCATCCTCGTGACAGGCCCTAACGCCAATTCCCTGCGCGCCCTGAACGGTGGCTGGTCATACACATGGCAGGGCGATGCCGACAGGTTCGCCCCTCAGTACAATACGATCTACGAGGCGCTGGCTGAAAAGTTCGGAGAGGGCAACGTTATCCTCGAGCCGGGTGTGACCTATGACGAGAGCGACCGCTGGTCTTCCGGTGCCTGGCAGAGAGAGAACGATCCTCAGATTGCAAGGGCAGTCGCAGCAGCATTCAGGGCCAATGTCATCGTGGCCTGCATCGGCGAGAACAGCTACTGCGAGACTCCAGGCAACATCGACGACCTCAATCTTTCCAAGAACCAGAAAGACCTGGTCGAAGCCCTGGCTAGGACCGGCAAGCCGATCATCCTGGTGCTCAATGAAGGCCGTCCGAGGATCATCAATGAAATCGAACCTCTTGCCAAGGCCGTGGTCGACGTGATGCTGCCTGGCAACAGGGGAGGAGATGCACTGGCCGCCCTTATGAGCGGTGAGGAGAACTTCAGCGGCAAACTGCCTTTCACATATCCTAAATATGTCAACTCCCTCCACACCTATGACTACAAGGTCTCCGAGCACAGGGAGACCATGGCGGGCGAATATAATTACGACGCCGTGATGGACGTTCAGTGGCCTTTCGGCGCCGGACTCAGCTACACCGAGTTTGAATATTCAGACTTCAAATGCCTCGGAGACACTACTTTCACGGCAGACGATGTGCTGAAGTTCGAAGTGACCGTCACCAACAAGGGCTTGCACGACGGGAAGGAAGCCGTGCTCCTCTATTCAAGCGACCTCGTTGCCAGCCTGATTCCTGACGTGAAGCGTCTCAGGGGTTTCGAGAAGGTTTCCCTCGCGGCAGGAGAATCCAAGACGGTGAGCTTCGAGATTCCGGCTTCCGAACTCGCCTTCGTCGGGAATGACGGCAAATGGCGCCTCGAGGAAGGAGATTTCAGGATGAGTTGCGGCGGACAGGCCCTGAAGCTCTGCTGCAAGCAGACCAAGGTTTGGAACCAGCCGAACATTTAAGCAAGTCTGAAAATCGAAGATGGATAGGATCAGGAAATATATTCTGGCGGCGGTGCTGGTCTTTGTGGCGGCAACCCCGTCCTGGGCAGTGTTCAATGAACGCGACCTGGCGCAGACGCTACAGGTCCTGCGTTACGAGTTGTGCAAGGCCTACAATGAAATGGAACGCAACCAGCAAAGGTTCGAGAAACAGGATGAAAAGCAGCACGAACAGCTTGTCGGGCTCATAAGGAGCTGCAACGAACTTTCATTGATGCTTTATTCCCAGAAGCAGGACTTCACTTTCGACCTGACCTATGCGCTCCGGCAGGTTACCGACCAGTACAACGGCTTCACCCAGAACAAGATGCCTTTCGACAACATCATCTCGTATTTCAACATCGAGATCGAAAGGTACGACAGGCTGGTCAAGACCCTGAAGCGCCTGCCTCCGGAGCTGGTAGATGTCCCAGACAGCCTTGGCCCGGGAATGCTGGATTCCCTTGCAATGAACCTGTCAAGGCACGTCCTCCCGAATCGTTCCTTCGCCAGTGAGCATTCGGGCGACCCTGACCATGCCGGCCATCACCACGATTTAGGCATGGACGCCGAGAGTTTTGAAGCCGGAATCGTGGACGAGGAGGAAGGCCACCACCATCCCGCGACCTTCGAACTTGACAGCCTTTCGATGCAGGACCGCGACAGCTGCCTCTTCTACGCCACCAAGCTCCTGAAGATGTTCACCGACGTGCGCGACCACATGGTGGAGGACAGCACCCACTACGAGACTACCAACAGGCGCCTCAAGGAAGCCTATGACTATGCACAGGACCGCTACAAGATCGTCCAGAAGAAGATATTCGTGGACGGACAGAGGAATTACTGGCATGTCCTTACCCATCTCAAGCAGTTCTCCCGTTCGGCTTTCTCCGATTTTAACGACAAATACGGCAGGGACTATTTCAATGACAAGGTCCACAGTGAGTGGAGGGGACCGATGGTGGTTGGGTTCTCGTTCATAATCCTGATTTATCTTGCCCTGGCCGTAGCCTTGAGCTTCCTCGTAATCAAACTTTTGAAGCGCAGGGTCAAGCTCTTCCAGTCGGAAAGTTTCGAAAAGAGGGAATTTGCCATAATAATGCTGGCTTCAGTAGTGCTGTTCGTGCTGGTCACAGCCGTAGCAAGGCACACCTCCGGCAGGATCGGGACCAATTTCTTCAGGATGGCCTCCAGCCTCCTGATCGAATTCTCGATCCTGATGATCGCTATCCTGACCTCGATGCTCATCCGTTACACCGGAGCGCAGGTCAACATGGGATTGAGGCTGTATGCGCCGACCATCCTGCTCGGCCTGGTCATAATAACTTTCAGGATAATATTCATTCCTAACAGCCTGATTACGTTGCTGTTCCCTCCGCTGCTGCTGGTTTTCGGAATCTGGCAGGCCCTGGCTTTCCGCAACAATGCTCAGAAAGTCCCGAAGATCGACAAGTATTTCGCGGTGGCTTCTCTGGCCGTCACGATAGTTACGTTCGGCCTCTCGATATTCGGCTATGTCCTGATGGCCCTGCAGGTCTATATCTGGTGGATATTCCAACTGACCGTCCTGCAGCTCATCATAGCCATAAAGGACCTTCTGGGCAAATACCGCCGCAAGCGCATAGACAAGCTTGTGCGAGCCTACAAGATGCGGCACTACACCGATGTGGGGAAGGACAAGGGCGCCTATATCCTGGTGACCTGGTTCTACGACCTCATCGATATGGTGGTGATGCCTCTGCTGGTCCTCTTATCGATCCCGCTCTGCCTGTATATGGCTTCCAAGGTGTTCGACCTGACCGAGATCTGCATGAACGCCTTCTATACTCCGTTCCTTGACACCAAGTGGATAAGCCTCTCCCTATATATGGTAATCGTGGCTCTCGGGCTTTTCTTCATATTCCGGTACCTCATCTATGTGGCAAGGTCTCTCTACAGGATATTCAAGATACGCTCCATGGCCAGCAAGTCCGCCACCGGACTGCTTCGGGAGAACGAAGTCAACCTCACACTGGCTAACAACATCATCTCCCTCCTCGGATGGGGATTGTACGTGATCGTCACCATAATGCTGCTGAAGATCCCTACTTCTTCGCTGTCCGTG
>JBGVAE010000046.1:0-12534 GCA_045224215.1 Candidatus Cryptobacteroides sp.
TTCCTTGATCATACCGGTCCTGACCAGGAAAGGCAAAGACAAGAAATATCTTTTGTATCTAGGAGTCTTGATGGCTGTATTCTGCACCTGTGCCTTCGTCTTCAACAAGGGCAAAGGTCCACATCCAGAAGGACCGGGAAGAAATGCCATGGAGATGAGAGACCCGAGAGGGCCGAGGCCGCCGGAAATGGACCGGATGAATGCAATGCCTCCGGGCAAGAAGCCGAACAAGGCTCCTATAAGGCCGCTTCGCCCTGAAATAATGGCTATCCTGGAAGGTTTGCTGGTCATCGGCGGCAACCTGGCAATAGCTCAGTTCTTCAAGTCACTCCAACGGGAGCGGGACATCGAGGAATTGGAAAAGGATATCTTGGAAGGGCAGTTGCGGTCCCTCAGGTACCAGATCAGTCCCCACTTCTTCATGAACACCTTGAACAACATCCACGCCCTAGTGGACATAGATCCGGAGAAGGCTAAGGACAGTATAGTCCAACTGTCCAAATTGATGAGGTACATGCTCTACGAAGGGGAAAAGCCGACCATTCCGCTCGAGAAGGAAATCAACTTCCTGTCCCAGTATGTGTCGCTGATGAGGCTAAGATACAATGACTCCATCGACATCAAGTTCTCGGTTCCGGATGTGATTCCGGACACACAGATTCCGGCTCTCCTGTTCATATCCTTTGTCGAGAACGCCTTCAAGCATGGGATTTCGTACCAGCATGAGAGTTTCATCGACATATCCATAAAACAGGAAGACGGGAGGTTGCTGTTCATTTGCAGCAATTCCAGACAGGAAGAGAAAGATGACGAAGGAAAGCAGGGAGGAATCGGTGTCGGCAACTCCAAGAGACGACTGGACCTTATCTATGGTGAAAACTATACCATGGACATCTCCTATAACGACAATGTATATACGATTTCAGTGAATATTCCAATATGATACGATGCATAGCTATAGACGATGAGCCTCTGGCCCTGAAACAACTTGAGTCCTACATAAACAAAGCCGGTTTCTTCGAACTGGTAGCCGGATGCAACAGCGCAGTAGAAGCTGCCAAAGTGCTTGCCTCCGAACAAGTGGACGTGTTGTTCTGCGACATAAACATGCCGGACCTGGATGGCATGAGCTTCGTGAAAGGGCTGGCCGATCCGCCGATAGTCGTCTTTACCACAGCATATTCGGAATATGCCGTCGAAGGTTTCAAGGTCAACGCGCTGGACTATCTCCTCAAACCATATGGCTATGATGAATTCGAGAAAACTGCCTTGAAAGTCAAGCGGCAGTACGATCTCGAGCACAAGAGCGAGGTGTCGGTCCTGGATAAGGATGACTCGATATTCTTCAAGACAGACTACAAGATCGTCCGGCTGGAAGTGAACGGCATCCTCTATGTGGAAGGCATGAGTGAATACTTGAAGATATACGTAGAAGACCGAAAGGACCCGGTGATCGTGCTGCTGAGCATGAAGAAACTGGAGGAAAGGCTCCCCGGCGAGAAGTTCATGAGAGTGCACAAGTCCTACATCATCAACCTAGGCAAGATTTCACAGGTTTCCAAGGGACATGTAATGATGAAAAACGGAACAAGTATCCCGATAGGAGACTTGTACCGTGATTCGCTGTTCTCATACATCAACAGCAAATTCCTCTCTAAATAGGGTCAGGAAGCGATCTCGCAGAGGAACTTTATGCGCACCAGACGGATCTCGAGCTCTTCATAGTCGGGGCCGAGTGTTTCGATAGCCTCCCGGACGGAATCGGAAGTGGCTTCGCTCTTGAAATATTCATAGATATCTTCCACCACATCATCATCCACCACCTGACGGATATAGTAGTTGAGATCCAGCTTCGTGCCAGAAGAAACGATGACCTCTATTTCGTCCATGAGCTCATCCAGGTCCATTCCACGTGCATCCGCTATGTCTTCGAGCGACAGTCTACGGTCCACGCTCTGGATGATGTATATCTTGTTCGCGGACTTGGTAGGGGCAGACTTAACGACGAAATCTTCCGGTCTCGTGATGTCATTCTCCTCGACGTAGCGCTTTATCAGTTCTATGAATTCCTTCCCGTACTTCCTCGCCTTTCCCTCACCTACTCCCTGGCAGTTGTGCAGTTCTTCGAAGGTGATCGGATACTGGATGGACATATCCTCAAGAGCCGGGTCACCGAATATGATCCAAGGCTGCAGGTTAAGCTTCCTGGACATGTCTTTCCGGAGGCTCTTCAGCATCGACAGCAGGGTTGTGTCCCCGCCGCCGCCCTTCATGGCAGCCTTGTCTGACGCGGCATCCTCATCATCTTCGTCTTCCGACCCCTTGCCAAGGAACACCCTGTCTTCGACCAGACGGATTTCATAAGGGTCTGCATAGAATTCCTCTCCTTTCTCCGTAACATAGAGAAGCCCATAGGTCTCGATCTCCTTGTCCAGGAGGTGCAGCAGGAGTCCTTGATGGATAACCACGCTCCAGAACTTCTCGCTATGGGCCTTCCCGGCTCCGAACAGAGGTAACGAATCGTGGTTGTAGGACTTTATCATCGCGTTGGAATGCCCCGCAAGGACCATGGAAAGGTGGTCTATCTTGAAATGCTCCGGGAGGGATTTTATAAGTTTGATCACCAGACACATCTCCTGGCGCCCGTCGAAGGTCGGCTTCGGATTCAGGCAGTTGTCGCACATACCGCAATTGTCCTTCGGATAGTCTTCTCCGAAATAGTTGAGCAGCATCTTGCGTCGGCATTGGTTGGTCTGGGCATATGCAACGGTCTCCATGAGAAGCTGGCGTCCGATCTCCTGCTCGGATATCGGCTTGCCCTGCATGAATTTTTCGAGCTTCTGGATGTCCTTGTAGCTGTAATACGTTATGCATTCGGCAGCTTCACCGTCCCTGCCAGAACGACCGGTCTCCTGATAGTACCCCTCTATGCTCTTCGGGATGTCGTAGTGGATGACGAAACGGACGTCCGGCTTGTCTATTCCCATGCCGAAAGCGATCGTGGCCACGATCACATCGACATCTTCCATCAGGAAGCGGTCCTGATTCTCCGCCCTGGTCTTCGCATCCAGGCCGGCATGATAAGGCAGAGCCTTAATCCCGTTTATATT
Organism: Candidatus Cryptobacteroides sp.; assembly: GCA_045224215.1. Lineage (GTDB taxonomy): Bacteria > Bacteroidota > Bacteroidia > Bacteroidales > UBA932 > Cryptobacteroides. The sequence continues at coordinate 3,111 of JBGVAE010000046.1, forward strand.
CAGGAGATTAGCCACTTCCTCCACCTTTTTGCGGCTCAGGCAATAAATGATGCCGGACTTGCCTGGATTCTGCTTGATGTAACGGATGATGTCCTTTTCAGGCTCAACCTTGTCCCTTACTTCGTAATACAGGTTCGGACGGTTGAACGATGACTTGAACACCGTAGCATCCATTATGCCGAGGTTCTTCTGGATATCATTCTGGACCTTCGGAGTCGCAGTGGCGGTCAGGGCGATGATAGGAGCCCTTCCGATAGTGCGGACCATGTCCCTTATCCTCCTGTATTCCGGCCTGAAGTCATGTCCCCACTCCGAGATACAGTGTGCCTCATCAACAGCATAGAAAGAGATGTCCACTTCCTTGAGCAGTTCCACGTTTTCCTCCTTGGTCAAGGACTCCGGAGCCACATAGAGCAATTTGGTGACCCCCGAGAGCAAGTCCTGGCGGACTTCCTGGATCTGGGCCTTATTGAGGGAGGAATTGAGGAAATGGGCTATCCCGTTCTGCTCCTCCACGAATCCACGGATCACATCGACCTGATTCTTCATCAAGGCAATCAGGGGAGAAATCACAATGGCTGTCCCCGGCATCACCAGGGCAGGCAACTGGAAGCACAAGGATTTACCTCCCCCGGTAGGCATAAGCACGAATGTGTCTTTACCTTCCAGAAGGTTCCTGATAATAGCTTCCTGGTCGCCTTTGAATGCATCAAAACCAAAGAATTCCTTAAGTTTTGAGGTGAGAACATCGGAATTGGCAGTCATAGCGTTAGAGATTACTCACTAAATATAGCCAATTATTTTGGGATTAACAACATTCCCCAGGCTTAAATATTTATAAAATAATGGTAAAGTCAAGAAAAATTGCGATATTTGCGGGACTTTTGGCAACTTATAAATTATTAATATCATGAAGTCTATCAAATTGTTCGCAGCAGCGGCATTACTTTTTTCAGTCGTTGCTTGTAACTCAAACAAGCCTGCCGGCAATGCCGAAGGCGCAGACAGCACAGGCGTAGCACCGGTTGAGAAGCCTGCTCTTGCAAAAGACCTCCTTCCTTCAAAGTCCGAGATTGACTCCGTCAGCTACCTGATGGGTATCAATTTCGGTTCCATGATCAAGAACTACAACATGGGTGACCTCAACTTCAACGAGATCAAGAAGGGTATCAACGATTTCGTGAACGCAAAGGGCAACCAGCGCGACACCGATTTCGTCAAGCAGTTCAAGATCAATCCTGAGGAGATGAACCGCATCATCGGTGGATTCATCGAGAAGAGGGGTGCTTATGTAGCAGCTGTCAACAAGGAAGCTGAAGAGAAGTTCCTTGCCGACAATGCAAAGAAGACCGGAATCGAGACCAGCCCTACCGGCCTGCAGTACACGATCACCGTTCCTGGTTCCGACGAGAAGCCGGGTCCAAAGGACACCGTGTTCGTACACTACAAGCTTTCCCTCAAGGATGGTTCCGTCCTGGAAGAGATCGCTCCTGAGCAGCCATCCGCAAGGCTCACCCTTGACAGGGTCATCCCTGCATGGACCGAGGGCCTTCAGCTTCTTGGCGAAGGTGGCAAGGCTACCCTATATGTTCCTTCAAAGCTTGGATACGGCGAGAGAGGTTCCAATGGCATCGAGCCTAACACTCCGCTGATTTTCGACATCCAGCTCGATTCTATCCTCCGCTTCGTTGAGCCTGTAGAGGCAGCAAAATAATTCCTGCTTCAGGCAGCAGAATACAGCCTGCCGCACGCGCCCGCGTACGGCAGGCTTTCATTTAATCCATAATCATTCGTCAATATGGCAGCATTGGAAATAGAAGGCAGGATCAAGCAGAAGCTTGGGAAACAGGGCGGCCAGAGCGCCCGCGGTGCTTGGGAGAAACAGGATTTCATCCTTGAATACCAAGACGGTAACTTCCCTGCCGACGTCATGATCACAGCCTTCGGAAGCGACAAGGTCGCCGAGTTGGAACGCTATCAGGTGGGAGATGCAGTAAAGGTTTACTTCAACCTGAGGGCCCGTGAATATAACGGCAGGTGGTACAATGACATCAGGCTCTGGAGGATCTCTCCTGCAGGGCAAACAGCACAACCTACTGCTCCTCAGCAGGTTCCGGTTCAGTCACCGGCGCCTCAGGCACCTGCTCCGACTCTGGACGACATGCCTGCCGACCTGCCGGAAAACGACCTTCCGTTCTAGAGGTCGATCCAACGGATGTCGGGATCGCGGCGCCACCATGTCAGCTGGCGCTTGGCATAATGCCGGGTGTTGAGTTGGATCAGACGTACAGCTTCCTCCAGGGAGCAATTACCGTCAATATACTTGAACATCTCCTTGTACCCCACGGTCTGAAGGGCCTGGCACTCACGATAAGGAACAAGGGTGCGGACTTCGTCTTCGAGGCCCGCATCTATCATTTCCATGACTCTCCCGTTGATCCTTGAATAAAGTTCCTCCCTCGGCCGCTGCAACCCTATCTTCTCGATCTTGAAAGGACGCGCCCTGAGGACCCCAGTCTTGTAGGAAGAAAACGGTTTCCCTGTGAGCAGGCAGACTTCAAGTGCCCTTATGACACGCTGGCTGTTCTTCACATCTATCCTGGAATATGTTTCCGGATCCTTTTGGCGCAGTTCTTCGGCCAGGACATCGACTCCCTCCTCAGCCAGACGGTCCCAAAGCTCTTTCCTGAGCCCAGGTTCTCCGTCAGGAAGGTCGTCAAGTCCCCTGCATACCGCATCAATATAGAACATGGATCCTCCCGTCATCACAAGTGTCTCGTGACCCTCGTCGAAAAGCTTTTCGACAAGAGCTATGGCATCCTGCTCATAATCTCCGGCTGTGTAAGCTTCGGTCACAGGAACTGTCTGAATGAAATAATGCTTCACCGCGTCAAGCTGTGAAGCATCCGGCACGGCCGTGCCGATGGTCATGTCCTTGAAAATCTGGCGGGAATCGCAGGAGATGACGGGTGAGCCATATTCCAGGGCCTTCCCGATGCTGAAGTCGGTTTTCCCGACAGCAGTCGGCCCGAGGATAATCAGGAGCCGGCGTTCCATGGCAGGGTCAGATATTCAGTTCCTCGGTGCCGTCGAAGACTTCCTTTCCGTCCTCGTCGTCGTCATCTTCGTCATCGTCGTCTACTCCGTCTTCGGATGAGTCAGAGAGATCTTCAGCCATAAGAGGTCCCCAATCCGGTTTCTGGCCAGGGAGATGGCGCTGTGAGTCCGGAAGGTCCTCGAAGGCGACGTAACCGTTCTCGAACTCTATCGGATTAGGCCCCTTGACATCCACGATGACAGGAGTGCAGGCCGGTCTCTCGAAAACGCCTTCAAAAGTTATGATGACACTCTTCTTGTTGGGGACATCGTAGAAATAGCGGAAAGAGACTATCCCGGATTCTACCGCCTGCTGGACAGAAACCTTGTCCACCGTTCCTGCCCCCAGGTCGAACAGCCCGTAACGAGCTACCACCTCACCCTCCGAATCGAACGACTTGAACATTATCAGTTGATCCTGAGGGAATTCCATATCCGCACGCATCTGCTTGTGGAAATCGTACAAGGTGGCCGAGCCACCCATCTGATAGACCCTGTAGAAACCTTTGATTCCATCAAGGGTCACCCTGAATTGATAAACCATAAACCAAATTTGTCCAATAGCTGACTCAAATTTACAAAAATTAGCGTCCAGTTGCAAATTTATGTTAAAAACACTAATTTCGTAAGACAAGAATGGGCACGCCGGAAAACATCATCAGAGATACTTTCAAGAGCATTCCTAGCTCAGCCGAAGGGCTGTTCAAGGATAACGGAAGCCGTTTCATATCCTTTGCTTTCCCGGTCGAGAACGAGGACGAAGTAAAATCTATCGTCGGCTCCTTGAAAAAGGAATATCACGATGCCCGCCACCACTGCTATGCGTACAGGCTGGGATACCAGGGAGACCGGTTCCGTGCCAATGACGACGGAGAACCTTCCGGTTCCGCAGGCAGGCCGATCCTCGGCCAGATTGATTCAAGGGGACTGAGCGACGTCCTGGTGGTCGTGGTCCGCTATTTCGGTGGCATCAAGCTCGGAATCCCAGGCCTGATAAGGGCCTACAAGACTTCCACGGCGGAAGCCCTGGACAAAGCCGGAATCACGGAAAAGACGGCCGGCAACAGCTACCGGCTAACATTTACCTACGATGTCCTTCCGCAGGTCATGAAAATCCTGAAGGACATGGACCTCAAGCAGAAGAACCAGGATTTCGGGACGGAATGCTCCCTCGACACCTGGATCCGACTCGCAAGTGAAAAAGATTTCATCGACAAACTATCCAACATCAACGTATCATGCCAAAGAATCTGATATCCATCCAGGATTTCTCCAAAGAAGAGATCCTGCACATCCTGGACGTAGCCAGCGAATTCGAGGGAAACAGGGAGCAGGATTTCCTCAAGGGAAAAGTCGTCGCCTGCCTGTTCTTCGAACCTTCAACCAGGACCAGGCTCTCCTTCGAAGCCGCAGTGAACAGGCTCGGAGCCAGGGTCATCGGCTTCCCTGACAACAGGAACACCAGCCAGACGAAGGGAGAGACCTTGGAAGACACCATACGGATAGTCTCGAATTACGTGGACATGATAGTGATGCGGCATCCCAGGGCAGGAGCCGCCGACATCGCAGCCTCTGTCGCCTCAGTTCCGGTGATAAACGCCGGGGACGGTGCCAACCAGCACCCTACGCAGACCCTCCTGGACCTGTATGCGATCCGCAAGACCCAGGGCCGCCTGGAAGGATTGGATGTGAATATGGTCGGAGACCTCAAGTACGGACGCGCGGTCCACTCCCTCGTGGATGCCCTCAGCCATTTCGACCCTCGGTTCACTTTCACATCCCCCGATGAGTTGAAAATTCCTCATAAGTATCTGGAAATGCTTGACAGCAAGGATATTCCTTATCGCGAGACCGGGCGCATCGAAGATGGCCTCAACAGTTGCGACATCCTTTACATGACCAGGGTCCAGCAGGAGAGGTTCCCCGACATGGAGGAATATGAGAAGGTAAAGGACGTTTACCGGCTGGAGGCGTCCATGCTCAAGGATGTGAAACCGGGAATGAAGATCCTGCATCCGCTGCCAAGGGTCAATGAAATCGCCACGGATGTGGATTCCACCCCATACGCCTACTACTTCCAGCAGGCCGGCGGTGGGATGTACGTAAGGATGGCGATAATATCATATTTGCTCGGATACAGATAATATTTGGTTTAGACTTTTAATTTATCTATATTTACCGACCTGTTGGTTTTGATTTAAAACTATATAATTAATATAACTTAATAAAAATAACGTAATGGGAAAAGTTCACGTATTCAATGCAGGCCCTTGCCTCCTTCCGCAGGTGGTCTATGACAATTCAATCGAAGCTATCAAGGACTTCAAGGGAACAGGCGTTTCCGTCCTTAGTATCTCTCACCGCACTCCTGGTTGGGACGAGACCATGGACGAGTGCCGCGCTCTTTGGAGAGAACTCCTTCATATTCCTGACACCCACGAGGTCGTATTCCTCGGTGGCGGCGCTTCCCTCCAGTTCCTCTATGTAGCCATGAACTACCTTGAGAAGAAGGCAGGCTACCTCGAGACCGGCGTATGGGCCAAGAAGGCTCTCAAGGAAGCAAAGGGTCTGGGCGAGTCACAGGGTGCTACCGCATATGCACTTGCTAGCTCTGCCGACAAGAACTACTCTTATATTCCTAAGGGATATGAGATCCCTGCCGACCTGGACTATTTCCACATCACCACGAACAACACCATCTACGGTACCGAGATCAAGGAAGACTACGACTGCCCTTGCCCTCTGATTGCCGACATGTCATCCGACATCATGAGCCGTCCTGTGGATGTTTCCAAGTACGACCTCATCTACGGTGGCGCTCAGAAGAACGTCGGCCCTGCCGGTGTCATCTTCGCCATCATCAAGAAGGATTCCCTCGGAAGGGTGAGCAGGTATATTCCTACCATGCTTGACTACCGCACCCACATTGACAAGCTTTCCATGTTCAACACCCCTCCTGTGTTCTCAATCTTCGTCATGAACGAGACCCTGAAGTGGATCAAATCCATGGGTGGCGTCGAGGCTATTGCCAAGATCGACAATGAGAAGGCCGACCTGCTCTACAACGAGATCGACCGTAACCCTCTGTTCGTCGGTACGGCTGCCAAGGAAGACCGTTCCATCATGAACGTCTGCTTCGTAATGGCTCCTGGCTTCGAGAACCTGCAGGACGAGTTCTTGGCATTCTCCAAGAGCCGTAACATCATCGGCATCAAGGGCCACCGCTCAGTCGGCGGATTCAGGGCTTCCCTCTACAACGCCTGCTCTATGGAAGACGTTCAGGCTCTGGTGGACTGCATGAAGGAATTCGAGGAACTGAAGAAATAATCTAACCATAATATGAAAGTTTTAGTAGCTACTCAAAAGCCTTTCTCTGCGGCAGCTGTCGCCGGGATCAAGGGAATAGTCGAGGGTGCGGGACACGAGTTCGCAGCTCTTGAGAAATATGCCGATGCTTCCGAACTCATCGCTGCAGTCGCTGACGCAGATGCCCTCATCATCCGATCGGACAAGGTCACTCCGGAAGTCCTCGATGCAGCCAAGAAGCTTAAGATCGTCGTTCGCGCAGGTGCCGGGTTCGACAATGTCAACCTCGAAGCAGCCACCGCACACAACGTAGTGGTGATGAACACTCCTGGACAGAACTCCAATGCAGTGGCAGAACTCGCCATCGCCATGATGATCTACATGTGCCGCAACCAGTTCACCCCTGCTACTGGATGTGAGGTACAGGGCAAGAAGCTCGGTATCCAGGCATTCGGAAACGTAGGCCGCCTGGTCGGCAAGAAGGCTGAGGCTCTCGGCATGAGCGTCATGGCCATAGACCCGTTCATTCCTGCAGACAAGATCCGCGAGGCCGGAGCAGAGCCAGCAGAGTCCCTCGAAGCTCTCTACGGTTCCTGCGACTTCGTCTCCGTACATATTCCTGCAACCCCTCAGACCATCGGTTCCATCGGTTACGACTTGATCACCAAGATGCCTAAGGGTGCTTGCCTTGTCAACACCGCCCGCAAGGAAGTCATCGACGAAGCAGGTCTGGAGAAGGCTCTCGAAGAGCGTCCTGACCTCAAGTACATCTGCGACGTCATGCCGGACAACTACGAGACTCTCAAGGAGAAGTTCGGACTGCGCGTATTCGCCACCCCTAAGAAGATGGGAGCCCAGACTGCCGAGGCCAACATGAACGCCGGCCTTGCAGCAGCACGCCAGATCGTTGATTATTTCGCAACAGGTAACACCAGATTCCAAGTCAACAAATAATGGTACGAGTAAAACCGTTCGCGGCTATCCGTCCGCCGAAAGACATCGTCACCGAGGTCGCAGCTCCTCCTTATGACGTTCTGAATTCAGTAGAGGCAAAGAATATGGCAGGAGAGAAATCCCTGCTCCACATCACCAAGCCGGAAATCGACTTCGACCCGATGCTCGAGGACCACGACCCGAGGGTCTATGACAAGGCTGTTGCCAACTTCAAGGAGTGGCAGGCCAAGGGCTGGCTCAAGCGCGACGCCAAGGAGTGCTACTACGTCTATGCCCAGACTATGGAGGGCAGGACTCAGTACGGCCTCGTACTCTGCGCCCACACTGATGACTATGCCTCAGGAAAGATCAAGAAGCACGAACTCACCCGCAAGGACAAGGAGGACGACCGCATGATCCACGTCCGCATCCAGAACGCCAACATCGAGCCTGTGTTCTTCGCCTACAAGGACAACGACATCCTCAACAAGATCGTTGCCCAGACCGTCACGAAAGTCCCTGAATATGACTTCATCGACGAAAACAACTTCGGGCACAAGTTCTGGGTGATCGACGACGACAAGACCATCGACCAGATCACCAGGCTCTTCACCAACGACGTGGACGCTTTCTATGTAGCTGACGGTCACCACCGCACGGCTGCGGCCGCAAGGGTGGGTGCCGAGAAGAGGGCGCAGAACCCGAACCACACCGGAGACGAAGAATACAACTTCTTCATGACCGTGGCCTTCCCTGAGAGCCAGCTCAAGATCCTGGACTACAACCGCGTGGTCAAGGACCTGAACGGCCTTTCAAAGGAAGACTTCCTGAAGGCCCTGGAGGAGAATTTCACAGTGAAGGAAGAAGGCACTGGAATCTACCACCCTGACCACCTCCACAACTTCTCGATGTACCTTGACGGCAAGTGGTATTCCCTGGAGGCTCTTCCTGGAAGGTATGACGACAAGGACCCTATCGGAGTGCTGGACGTCACCATCCTTTCGAACCTGGTTCTTGACAAGGTCCTTGGCATCAAGGATCTGCGTACCGACAAGAGGATTGATTTCGTTGGTGGTATCAGAGGACTCGGCGAGCTTTCCGCACGCGTCGATTCCGGCGAGATGAAGGTTGCCTTCGCCCTCTACCCTGTTTCGATGAAGCAGCTGATCGACATCGCCGACACCGGCAACATCATGCCTCCGAAGACCACCTGGTTCGAGCCAAAACTCCGTTCCGGCCTCTTCATCCACTCCCTGGACTAAGAAACTGAATATCAACAACTTCTAAATATCATGCTCCGCTCCTCCCCATGAGGGCCGGAGCATGATAATGATGTACACCGAAGTAACTTCAGATACTTCACTCCATTCAGCATGACATTACGCTCGTCGAGCTCATGTTCCCCCCCCGTCGTAGGCATAGGAGAAGGATTCTGTGTTGATTCCACCATTTTAGAGTTCCATCATCTTGTTCCCGTACGGGTGTACGAAAGGTCGTTATCGAGGCCGGTGCGATGTTATTCATTGAAGCAGACTGGACCTTCCTTCTCCGCGTCGCATAGAGGAGAGTCTCGCTGAAGACCGTCGTACTGCCTATCGATGTCTAACAAAATACGTGGTGACGCATAATGTCCTGAATATCAGTAGAATCGTTATTCGAGGGGTGCCGATTTTGGCACCTCCTCGATTGTTTATCTTATTGATTTTCATTAGGTTGCGCGTCACCTCAACTGTATTGCCGTTTGAGTATTAACGTAAGCGTCTCCGGGATTTCCTCCCGGACCGCTGGACCAAAAAGGGCAGGGCGAATGACCCTGCTTTCTTTATGCCCCTCCTACGATACCAATCTAATCCAGATAGATCAACCACATTCACCGGATCCCCAGCACAGTAGCTGTACGGCGACAAGCTTCCGTACTTCGCCGCCATCGGGTCAATGGTTGTCCATCTGGCAGTGAAAGCGTCGTAGGAGCGGGCCCCGAAGTCCAGCAGGGCTTGTAACTGTCAAAACGGTACTCCAACGTCACTGGTATCGTGAAGTCCGGGTCCGAATAGGTCATCAGCGGCAGGGAGAAGGTCATGGCACCAGT
>JBGVAE010000047.1:0-4263 GCA_045224215.1 Candidatus Cryptobacteroides sp.
TTTCGGATTATGTAGGCAGGGGCAAGTACATCCTGGTGGACCACTGGGCTTCCTGGTGCGGACCTTGCAAGGCTGAGATGCCTTACATCAGGAAAGTCTGGGAAGCTTTCTCCGGCGAGAAGTTCGACGTGGTGGGAGTAGCCCTGAACGACAAACGGGAGGACACCCTGGAAGCCCTTTCCAAGCTTGGGCTTCCTTGGCACCAGATACTTGATGCTCAAAGGATTCCTATAGAACTGTACAACATCAACGCCATTCCGCACATCATCCTGTTCGGCCCGGACGGCGAAATCCTGGAGCGCGGCCTCAGAGGCGGACAGATCTACGAAACCGTTGCGAAATACCTGAATCAATAACCGGTCAGCGGATGTTGAAATCCACGATGAACGGTCTGTGGTCCGAAGGATGCCAGAAGTTGGAAAGATTCTGAGGGTCACGGACCGGAGTCGTGTATGAATCGGAGACCACCCTGGCTTCCACGACAGAGTCGAAGAGAGGCTTCGTACAGTAGATGAAATCGATTCTGGACTCGCCTCCGGTGGTGGTGATGAACTCTCCCGGATAAAGCGTTCCAAGCACGTCTATGTACGGCGTGTAGCCATGAATATAATCCTGAACCAGGAAGCGGGTGTCGTCATCAGGATACTTGTAGAAGAAATTGTCCCTCCTGGAGCGGGAATTGAAGTCTCCCATCATCATCCAGTACTGGTCCTTCGCCTCCGGCACGGTCCCTATTGTGTGTTCGCAGATGTACTGGATCTCCATCCTGCGGTACCTGTCCCCTTCCCGGACAGCCCCGCTAGCCTCCTTGTCCTGGCAGCGGAAAGCCCATCTCTGAGGCCAGGTGTGCAGGGTGACGATGTTGATGGTCTTGCCGCCACGCTCGATGGTAAACCAGCCGCTTCCGTGAGTGACCACGCTGTCCGGTTCCTCTCCCACCAACCGGGAAACCGTCGCAATCGGATACTTCGAAGTCACGACCTGGGCGAAGCGGTCGCGCCTCCCGCTGAAAGCTACGTACTTGTGACCATATCTCCGGCTCATCTCCTTCCAGAACCCGTAAAGGTACTTGTCCGGATCGTCCGGCAGGTTCTCGACGGAATTCGTGACGTAGTTGGCCTGGCCCTCGCACCACACGCAGACATCCGGATCCTGCTCCTTGATCCATTCCACGAACCTGGCGTGTCCGTCCTGCTGGCCGGACCACATTCCGTTCTGGATATTCCAGTAAAGAAGGCGCATCGGAGTGCCCTCGGAAGCCTTTCCCGACTTGGATGCAGTGCCGCAGGAAACTGCCAGCAAAGCAATGGATAAACCAGTAAATAACCTAATAAAAGCTTTCATATTCAATCAATAAAACAATCTTGTTTAATGTTATAACAATAATGTTAAGGAACCAAATCCGCCTCCGTCGGCTTAACAAATATACTCAACCTCGATGGAAATCCGGAACTAATTGCTACTTTTGTTGAATATTTTATAAGTGTTATCTACTAACCACATGTTCAAGATCATTACAAGAGAAATGCTTAGGCCGAACATCTGCAAGATGGTGGTCGAAGCACCGAGGATTGCCAAGGCTGCAAAGCCGGGACAGTTCCTCATCGTACGTTCAGACGAAAAGGGAGAAAGGATTCCCTTGACCATCAGCGACTATGACCGCGAGGCCGGCACGGTGACCATCGTCACCCAGCTCATCGGAGCATCCTCCGCAGCGATCATCGCCAAGGAAGAAGGAGAGTTTTTCAGCGATGTCGTAGGCCCTTTGGGAAACCCATCGGCATTCATCCACGAGAGTGAGGAAGAACTCAAGTCCCGCAGATACATATTCATCGCCGGAGGAGTGGGCACCGCGCCGGTCTATCCACAGGCAAAATGGCTCCACGACAGAGGAGTCGCAGTCGATGTGATCATCGGCGCCCGCAACAAGGATCTATTCATCTATACCGACGAGATAGCCTCTGCCTGTGACAATCTCTACCTTTGCACCGATGACGGCAGCGCCGGATTCCACGGTGTCGGAACCGCTTGCCTTGAGAAGCTCGTAGCCGACGGCAAGACGTACACCCACGCAGTAGCCATCGGTCCTATGATCATGATGAAATTCGCTACCCTGACCTGCAAGAAGCTCGGTCTCCCTATCGACGTCAGCCTCAACATGCTGATGGTCGACGGAACCGGAATGTGCGGAGCCTGCCGCGTGACCGTGGCCGGGAAGACCAAGTTCGCCTGCGTCGACGGCCCTGAGTTCAACGGCTACGACGTGGATTTCGACGAGGCTATGCGCCGCCTCGGGCAGTACAAGAGCGAAGAGACTGAGTCCAAGACTAAAATGGGAATATAAGATGGCAGAAAGAATACCAAGAGTACCGGTCAGGGAACAGGATCCCAAGGTACGTGCACATAATTTCGAAGAGGTTTGCTACGGCTACAACCTGGAAGAAGCTACAACTGAGGCCACCCGCTGCCTGCATTGCAAGAATCCGCGCTGCGTGACGGCCTGCCCGGTGAGCATCAAGATCCCGGAGTTCATCGCGAAGGTCAAGGAGGGGGACATCAACGGAGCTGCCGCCATCATCGCGGAGGATTCTTCGCTGCCTGCAGTTTGCGGGCGTGTCTGCCCTCAGGAGAGCCAGTGCGAGGGAAGTTGCATCCTCGGCATCAAGGGTGAGCCTGTGGCCATCGGTAAGCTCGAGCGCTTCGTAGCCGACCACACGGCCGGCTCTGCCAGCGGCTCCCCCGCTTCCGCGCCGCAGGTTGCACGTCCTGAAGCGGACAGCGTATCCCCTGCAAAGAAGGTGGCGGTGATCGGTTCCGGTCCTGCTGGACTTGCCTGCGCCTCCGACCTTGCCAAGGCCGGCTACAGAGTCAAGATATTCGAAGCCCTGCACAAGGCAGGCGGAGTCCTTGAATATGGAATCCCTGAGTTCAGGCTTCCGAAGGACACCGTCCTCAAGCGCGAGATCGAAGCCGTGAAGGCTCTCGGAGTCGAGATCGAGACCGACGTCATCATCGGAAGGACCGTCACCATCGACAGCCTCATCGACGAAGAAGGCTACGAAGCCGTGTTCGTGGGCACCGGAGCCGGCCTCCCTAAGTTCATGAATATTCCTGGAGAGAACCTCAACGGGGTCTTCTCCGCCAACGAGTTCCTCACCAGGAACAACCTGATGAAGGCATTCCGCGAGGACTACCTTACCCCTATCCACGCAGGCAAGAAATGCTGCGTCGTAGGCGGAGGAAACGTTGCCATGGACGCCGCCCGTACGGCCCTCAGGCTCGGAGCGGACACTACCATCATCTACAGGAGGACCGAAGTCGAGCTTCCTGCCAGGAAGGAGGAAGTCCACCACGCCAAGGAAGAAGGTATCGAATTCAACATGCTGACCAACCCTGTGGAGATCCTCGGAGATGAGAAAGGCTGGGTAAGGGCAATCAAGTGCATCCGCATGGAGCTCGGTGAGCCTGACGAGAGCGGCCGCCGCTCCCCTGTCCCGATCCCTGGCTCCGAATTCGAAATCCCAACTGAGACAGTCATCATGGCCCTTGGTACCGCTCCTAACCCTCTGATCGTCAACACGACTTCAGGACTTGAAGCCACCAGGCGCGGAGGCATCTCGGCTGACGGAGAAGGCCGCACCACCCGCGAGGGTATCTTCGCAGGCGGAGACGCCGTGACCGGAGCCGCTACCGTGATCCTTGCAATGGGAGCCGGAAGGAAGGCCGCCAAAGCCATCGACGAATATCTAAAGACAAAATAAACGCAGATGTTTACGGTACTGTTCGCATCCATCGGGCCCGCCCTGCTCCTCCTCTGGTACGTTTACCGGAAGGACACGCAGCCTGAGCCTACCAGGATGATAGTCAAGGGATTCTTCTACGGAGGACTCTCCGCCCTGGTGTCGACCTTCATCTCAGGCCCGCTCCTCAACATGGGCTTCTACACGACCGAGCCGCAGACGTGGCAGGAAGCCGTGAAGATAGCCTTCTTCGGAGCCGCCATTCCAGAGGAATGTGCCAAGCTTTTCATGCTCTGGCTGTTGCTCCGGAACAACGAAGAGTTCGACGAGAGCTACGACGGTATCGTCTATGCAACCTGCATCGGGCTGGGATTCGCAGCCTTCGAGAACGTGATGTATGTGGTGAGCGCCGGCGCCAACTGGGCCGGCGTCGCCACCACACGCGCCCTGTTCGCCATCCCGGGCCATTTCGCCTTCGCCGTCTGCATGGGATATTACTACTCCCAGTACCATTTCGGCAGGA
>JBGVAE010000048.1:0-31673 GCA_045224215.1 Candidatus Cryptobacteroides sp.
CTCCCATTCCGCCGATGACTATACGAACTACCTGGACAACACCCAGCGAAGCGGAGTCGGTATCGCTTATCAGAAAGAGTTCGACACCCTGACCGAGTTCTTCAGGGATCTGTTCCGTGGCCGCCGGCAGCGGGAGCGAAGACTCAAGGAGATGGAAATGCCTGTGGCAGAAAGGCCGGACAGCTTGATGTCCGGACCGGATTCGACAAGGCTCCCGAGATTGCCAAGGCCAGACAGCGCCGCATTCAACCTGCCTCCTGTACGTTCAGGCGAGAGGTTGAGTGGCATGTCTCCGCTCTGGGAGCGCGAGAAGAACCGTATAGTGATAACGAAGGACGACCTGGCACGCTAGTATTTCAAGATACTCACCGGCCCGAGCAATCCGGATGGAAGAAGCGGGTCTCCAGCCTTGTAGAACCGGCGTATGGCAGTCACAGGATGTTGCTCTCCCGGCTGCACGTCTCCTATCATCCTGTTCCTCCAAACGTTGGTCACCTTTATTTCCAGGCAGTTTTCCCCATCATGCAGGAGAGGCTTGAGGTCACCGGTCCTGAAAGGAGCCTTCCAAAGGATACCGGCATCACGGCCGTTCACGGACACTTCTGCGATATTCTTCACGCTTCCAAGGTCCAGGATGAGTCTTCCGGATCCTGCAAGATCTTCCTTGCCCAGCGTGAATATGGTCCTGTACACGGCTGTACCGGAGAAATACTTCACCACCGGATTCAGACTCTCCGTCCAGGAACGGAGACAGCCGAAACGTTCTTCAGCTTCTCCGCCGCCTTTCTGGACGAAACGGACTTCCCATGGGGAATCTATAGCTATCAAAGTCTCAGGGTCTTCCCCTGCCGCTTCATATCCAGGAATATTCCCTGAAATCGGCTCATCAGAGAAAACTATGAATAGAGCATCGGTTGAAAGCATGTCCAGGGATATTCCATCATCATATCCAAGACTGCGGACCTCCTCTCTCGCAGGGTCGAAAAGGTAAGCGTACCTGCGGGTGTCACGGAACCGGAGGTAGGCCCTGCAGTCGGATCCGCTGAAATTACGGACCCAATAAATGTCCTCGCCGGAAGATTGCCTGTGGACGTAACGGAACCCTTCCGGGCCTTCGAAATCAGGCCTGATGTCTTTCAATGCTTCGCCGAGTTCGCCTTTCAGGCACACTTTCACTCCGGCTTTCTCAAGTTCCGAAAGACGTTCCATCACCTTTTCCGACATGATGTCGCAATTCTTGTCCAGCCACAGGATCTTGTACCTGGCCCCGGAATCGCTCACGAGGACAGTCCCCGAACGAGAGTCGGTCTCCGCCCTGACCGCCGACATGAGGACGGTCGGATTCGCGAAATCGTAGTCATAGCCCTGAGGAATATCCGGCAGGAAGTCCGACGAAGGCCCTCCATAGAGTGAACACACATTGCTGTCTTCTCCATAATAAAGGAGGATGTCTGCGACAGCCCTTCCCTGCTGCAGGAGGGCGCTTGAGCGGGCCAGGTAACTTGTAAGGACATGGGCATATTCTCCCCATGTCTCATTCCTGTGGAGCCACTGCCCGTATCTGAACAGCTGCATGCCGGGCAGGTAAGAGTCATTCGGCTGGGATGCGCTTTCGTGTATGACGAATCGGTTCAAGCCGGCACTAAGGGCCACATCGGCGATATATTTCATGTTCTCAGGGCAGTAGGTATAGGCCCTGCCTTCATCTCCGTTGACCGAGAAAGATTCGGCAGCTACGAGTTTCTTGCCGTAAAGATGTGCTGCCGAGGCTGATTCCTTGATGTCTGCGATGGCTGAAGCGACAGAGGATCCGGTGGGAGTGTTTTCCATCCAGATCGCGCCCATGGGGATGGTTGCATTTATTTTCGGGTCCATCCCGTCGCCCATGTACGCCCTGCCGCCTTCGTGGGTCTCACAGTACCAGCCTTCGAGCCCATATTCCTTCACTATATCGTTGATCCTCGCATAGTTCTCGCAGAACAATTCCCCGAGAGTCCTGCGCCAATCCTTCAGGAAGGCCTCGCTTCGGGCAGTACTGCACACGACCTCTCCTGCAAGCACCGGAAGCCAAGGGAGCAGAGAATAGCCGCACCTGCGTTCGAATTCCTCCGGAAGCGTCCTAGTCCATGTGAAAGAGCCGGCCTCATAGCTGTCGGTAAGGAGATATTTTATTCCGTTGCTGCCCAACATTCCGCCAGAAGCTTCCTTGTAGAGATCAAGGTATTTGTGGAAATAATCCATCCATGCTTCCTTGTCAAGCTTGTCGACTTCCAGTCCGGTTGCCTCAGGTGAAGCCGGATGGTTCACTTTACCGGTAATGGACCATCCGAAACGGTATATTCTCCACCTTCCTTTAGGCAGGGAGCATTTGAGAGTCCCGTCACTTCCCATGAAAGAGGATAGGTCGATGACGTCGGTTACGCTGATGGCAGAGTCCGAGTCCGGGGTACGGAACTTGTTGAAATCAAAAGCATTGCTGAAACCGGCCTGCTCTTCACTGTGATTTATCCTGGTCACTGTGTATAGATCGAGCGAGGCAAGTTTCTCGCCTCTGACCCTGAAATGACGGGCCGTTACAGGCTGGATATCCACGGTCGCATACGGAATCCTGGCTGGAAGGATACCTGTGACCCGCCTCCAGGCCTTACCGTCCATGCTGCATTCCAGGAAGATCCTGCACTCCGTTTTTCCTCCCCATGAACGGCCTCCCATAGCCATTGACTTGAGAGTCAGCGATTTCACGGTGACGGGCTGAGGATAGGAAACAGTGATGACAGAATCTGTCACGGTCGTACGTCCACCCAATTCCTCGAGATTCCTGTCTTCCCTGGGACGCCGGACTGCTATCACGCAGATATCATCCCCGTATGGCTGGACTTCCACGCGGTCATTCTCCTGGTAATAATCCTGGTAAGGGCCTACGGTACGGTCCAGGTCCGGCATTTTCATCCTGACTTTCCCACCCTTCACATCTACTGTCTTCCATTCCAGTTTCTTGACCGCATCTTCAGGCTTTACCCATGTACCTCCAGTGGAGCTCCATCCAGGCGCACTGGCGATGGTTGCGTCGAGCCCCAGCGAATCGGCGAGCCTGAGAGCATACCTGAATACATCCTTCCAGCCTTCGGAGAGATATGGCTGCCGGACCTTGGCAGCCCGTGGCATGTTGATTCCGCCGGCATCGAATTGATGGAAGCCGCCGAAACCTTGCCTCTTCATCCACTCCAAATCCTTCCGTACACCTTCCTTGGAGACGTTTCCATCCATCCAATGCCACCAGACCTGGGGCCTGGCATCATGGGGAGGGTCAAGGAATATTGCGGCAAGGGTATCGATCCCGGACGTCTGAGCCTTCAGACCGGCACAGACGACCACGGAAAGGAAGATCATCAGGAAACGCTTGTACATGTCAGCGGGCTGCCTTGATGAAAGCCTCGAAAAGGGCCAGCCAACTATCATCGGCCCTCACTAGCATTTCAGGGTGGAACTGTACGGCAAGCAGCCACTGCTTGGGCGTGACGATCTCATAAGCCTCAACAATCCCGTCTTCGCTGTAAGCGGAAACGGTGACCTTATCTGAAGGAACGCTCACGGCCTGGTGATGGAAAGAGTTGACCTTCAACGTGTCCGCGCCCATGAGCTGGTGAAGCATCGTATTCCTGGACACGATGCACAGATGAGTAGGAGTCTCCCCCGCTGCGCTCTGCCTGTGGCTGACTCCACTTGGTTTCTGCGTCGGAATGTCCTGGTACAATGCACCTCCGAGGGCGACGTTGACCAACTGTTCGCCCCTGCATATAGCGAGGATCGGGAGATGCCTGGAAAGAGCAGCTTCAGCATACAGGAAATCCAGAGTGTCCCTGTGGTGGTTTATCGATACCGTTTCATTGAGGATATCCTGTCCATACCTTGCCGGATCCACATCCTCTCCTCCAGTGAACAATATTCCATCCAAGCGGGAAACTATGTCTTTCGCAGTGGCAAGGTCATTCACCTGAGGAAGCAGGAAAGGGACTCCTCCCGCCCTTATGACAGCATCACTGTAGGTTCTGCGGACTTTTGAATAATCCGCCGGAGAACATCCGGTCGTAATGCCGATAATCGGTTTCCGGCGGGCCTCCACGCCCTGTGCGACCACCAGGAGGAGGACTATGGTAAGCAATATCGTTCTTTTCATATTCGTAAATATACATCATTTTCGGGACTTCGTCGTCAAATTACCACCTTTCATGATGAATATCAGCCCGGATATCGATTAGTGATGCGCCTGTCCTCCGTTTTGGCACTGATAATGCAATATACAAGGCAACAGAGTTAATTGGCACATACGTTTTATTCATAATTAGGTTTGTATTAAGTGGGAAAAAGGTCGCTGCTGTGAAGCACCGACCTTTATTCTTTTCATTCCATGACCAGGCAGGAATCCATCAGCGAATCTATCTCCTTCGTATCCAGGTCCTGCCCGATGAACACTATCTTCACCATCCTGTCCCCGTATTCGGGATCCCAGTCCCGCCGAAGATTCTTGTCACGGCGCATCATCTCCCGGAGCTGGTCTTCCGGCATGGTTGCGAACCACAGCCCTGCATCCTTGATGGACTTCTGGACTCCGGACTGCTCGAAGAGATAGCATTTGCCAGGTTCGTCGGCAAAATAGCAAAGGCCCTTGGCCCTGATGATGTTCTTCGGCCACTTCTTCGAAACTGCCCAGTCGAATTTGTTTATATCAAGGGCCGGACGGCGGTAATAGACATAGGTCCCGATATTGTATTCAAGGGCCTCTCCGGATTCCTCGTTGTGAAGTTCTTCCTCCTCCCCTTCGATGGCGGCTATCCAAGCAGCGGAAGTCGCTACCTTGTCGAAGTCAAACATGCCGGTGTTGAGGATCTTGTCCAGGTCGATCTCTCCGTAGTCACACTCATAGACAGTGGCCTTGGGATTGAGGGCCTTGACGATACCCTTGACCCGTCCCAGTTCCTCAGGGGAGACTTCTGAAGCCTTGTTCAGAAGGACGATGTTGCAAAATTCAATCTGCTGGATGACAAGTGTTTCCAGATCGTCTTCCTCCAGATCCGGTCTCTTGAGTGCATCTCCGCATTCGAACTCGCTCTGCATGCGTAGAGCATCAACCACAGTCACTATGGCATCCAGTTTCGGAGTATTGTTCCGGGAAAGTCCGACGAGCTGGGGAGCCATGGATATCGTCTGGGCGATAGGAGCCGGCTCGCAGATCCCGCTGGCTTCGATCACGATGTAGTCGAACCTGTTCATGGAGCAGAGCTCGTCAAGCTGGTTGACCAGGTCCATCTTCAGCGTGCAGCAGATGCATCCGTTCTGAAGAGGGACGAGGCTGTCGTCGGTCTGTCCTACGATTCCTCCTTTCTCTATCAGGTCCGCATCGATGTTGATTTCGCCTATGTCGTTGACAATCACCGCGAACTTTATCCCCTTCTTGTTGGAAAGTATCCTATTCACCAAAGTAGTCTTGCCGCTTCCGAGGTATCCTGTCAGAAGCAGCACCGGTATCTCCCTGTTTTCAATCGTTATCGTCATAGTATGCAAAGATAACACTTTTCGGGCGGAGTTGTTCATTTGAAGTTCTTGTGCAAATGAAGAATAATTACTACATTTGCATTCAACAGGTAAAAACGGTCTACCAGGTAATGCTTGAAGGTATTAAGAAAGATATCGAAAAGTTGATCGCACTCTATGAGGCGGAGAAAGCGGAGCGGATCAAGCTCCAGTCCGAGCTTCAGAAGAGCAAGGCCGATAATGAAACCTGCAGGAAACAGATTGAAGAGTTGGAGCAACAGGTAAACAATCTTCAGCTTTCCGAAGCTTTCCGCGCAGGCGGTGATTCAGCAGCTTCAAAGGAGAAGATAGATAAACTTATCAGGGAAATCGATAAATGCATCTCCCTGCTTGAGAACTAATGGGACAAAGCATCAAGATAAAGATAGCCGGCAATGAGTACCCTCTGGTGGCTTCCACCCCGGAGATGGAACGCCTCATGCGTCTTGCTGCAGAAGCGATCAACCAGAAACTGACCGCTTACGATGCCAAGTTCCCGAACAAGTCCCTTTCGGACAAGTTGTCTTTCGTAGCTTTGAACGAAACCGTCACCCGCATGACATACCAGAAGAGACTTTCGGATGCCGGCGAGGAAGCCAGCAAGCTTCAGGAAGATGTTGAGACATACTTAAAGAATATTGAAAAAGAACGCCGTTAGTCCCACGTGCTCAAATCAACAAGTTCTACGGAACCGAGTTTACTCAGGGCGGGGATGACAGGCCAAGGTTACCTAAGGGGATCGTACTTTGTACGACGATGGATTTCAGAACCGAACCGGATCTCAAATCTTGTCACGACAGGTTTCTGACAAGTGACTAACGGCTTTTTTTTCAATTTAGTTGGACGACGACCAGATCAGTTTCCGGGACTGACGGCCGTCTTTTTTTGCGCTGTGATATTTGAATTAGAGTGTTGAAACTAAAACAAAGTTAACGAAATATGATTGCATACCTTATAGGAGCCCTGATAGGCGCGGTCCTGGCAATCGCAGCCTACATCATCATCCAGAAAATCGTCCTTCGCGGACGCAAGAACGAGATAATCGCCAAGGCCGAAATCGAGGCCGAGGCCATCAAGAACGACAAGATACACCAGGCCAAGGAGAAGTTCCTCCAGCTCAAGAGCGAGCATGAACAGTTCATCAACGAGAAGAACAACCAGATCCGCGAAACGGAAAACAGGATCAAGCAGAGAGAGAACAACCTGAACCAGCAGAATGCCGAACTGCAAAGGAAACTCCGCGAGGCCGACAACATCAGGAACAATCTCCAGAACCAGCAGGAAGCCCTTGCCAAGAAGGCTGAGGAATACGAGAAGCTGAGTGCACAGGCCAACAAGCAGTTGGAGACCATCGCCGGCATGAGTGCCCAGGAAGCCAAGAATGTCCTGATGGAAAACATGAAGGCAGAAGCCCGTTCCGAGGCACAGGCATATATCAACGACACCATCGATGAAGCACGCCTGAATGCATCGAAGGAGGCCAAGAGGATAGTGATCAACACCATCCAGAGGACAGCGACGGAAACCGCCATAGAGAATGCCGTTACCACCTTCCCTATCGAGAACGATGAGATCAAGGGAAGGATCATCGGTCGGGAGGGCCGCAACATCAGGGCCCTGGAGGCTGCTACCGGAGTTGAAATCGTGGTGGACGACACTCCTGATGCCATCCTGCTTTCCGCATTCGATCCGGTCCGCAGGGAGGTTGCCAGGCTGGCCCTTCACCAGCTCGTCGTGGACGGCAGGATCCATCCTGCACGCATCGAAGAAGTGGTCGCCAAGGTAAAGAAACAGCTTGACGATGAAATCCTTGAGACAGGAAAGAGGACCTGCATCGATCTCGGAATCCATGGATTGAACATCGAGCTTGTGAAGATGATAGGACGCATGAAGTACCGTTCTTCATATGGCCAGAACCTTCTCCAGCACTCCAGGGAAGTCGCCAACATCTGCGCCATCATGGCATCCGAACTCGGCCTAAACCCTAAATTGGCCAAGAGAGCCGGTTTGCTGCACGATATCGGAAAGGTATCGGAAGATGAGCCTGAACTTCCACATGCACTCCTGGGAATGAAACTGGCCGAGCAGTACAAGGAAAAGCCTGAGATCTGCAACGCCATCGGAGCCCACCACGAAGAGACCGAAATGACTTCCATCATCTCCCCTATCGTGATGATCGGAGACGCCATCTCCGGAGCACGTCCAGGAGCACGTCGGGAAGTCATCGAATCCTACATCAAGAGGCTCAAGGGTATGGAAGACCTTGCCGCTTCATATCCTGGAGTCACGAAGAGCTATGCCATCCAGGCTGGGCGTGAACTCCGTGTGATCGTAGGTGCCGAGGAAGTCAGCGACGACCAGGCTGCAAGACTTTCTGCCGACATCGCACAGAAGATCCAGGAAGAAATGACTTATCCTGGCCAGGTGAAGATCACGGTCATCCGGGAAACCCGTTCCGTAGCCTACGCGAAATAAAACCCCTGCCCCATGAGACACGCATTCAGCAAAACAGCAGCATTGCTCAGTGCCGTTCTCTGGTCCCTGGCAGCCTTCGCGCAAGCGCCGGAAGCGACCGCAAGATGGACGGTCACGAACAAGCAGATTTCGGACAGCGTCTATGAACTGACCTTCGTAGGAAGGATCGAGGACGGCTGGCACCTCTATACCACCGACCACAAGTACACTCCCATTGCTGTCGAGTATCCTTCACAGGAAGGATTCTCTGCCGGTGAGCTTGTCCAGGTCACCGAACCTGTGGATTTCCAAGGTCAGAAGGTATTCTTCGACATGGTCACCCTGAAGCAGGAAATCACATTGAAGGCCAAGGCGGCGACAGTCAACGGAGAAGTTTCATGGAGCGGCTGCAACGATGAATTCTGCGCCGCCCCTGAATATTGGGAATTCAGTGTTACCTTAGGGAAAGATGAGGGCGGTGCGGTCCCCCAAGAAGGCCGCGACGCGGCCAAAAGAAACAAAGGTCTCTGGGGACTGATCATTGAGGCGATCCTCTGGGGATTCGCCATGCTGCTTACACCTTGCGTGTTCCCGATGGTCCCGATGACCATCTCGTATTTCATGAAGCAGTCAGGGAATGCTGCGGAAGGAAGGTTCAAGGCCTTCATGTACGGGCTTTTCATAATACTGCTTTACACCGTACCGATAAGCATAATAATCGGGCTCACCTGGCTGATCGGAGGAAATGCCGTCACTGCGGACATATTCAACTGGCTTGCAACCCACTGGCTGCCGAACATCCTGTTCTTCGTGATATTCATGATCTTCGCAGCCTCGTTCTTCGGAGCATTTGAAATCGAACTGCCTACGAGCCTGGCCAACAAGAGTGACGCCAAATCCTCTTCAAAGGGCCTTGGAGGAATATTCTTCATGGCACTGACTCTCGTGCTGGTGTCATTCTCCTGCACAGGGCCGATAGTAGGCACAGTGCTCATCAAATCGACTTCAGGGGAATTCTGGACTCCGATGGTCACCATGCTGGCCTTCAGCGTTGCCTTTGCCCTTCCATTCACGATACTGGCTCTCTTCCCTTCCCTCCTGAAGAAACTCAAGAGCGGATCATGGCTGAACAGTGTCAAGGTAGTGCTGGGCTTTATCGAGGTCGCCCTGGGATTCAAGTTCCTGAGCGTTGCGGACCAAACTTACCACTGGGGCCTCCTGGACAGGGAGGTCTATCTGGCCATATGGATAGTCGTATTCTCCCTCCTGGGGCTTTATCTCCTCGGGAAGATACGCTTCAAGAATGACTCCCCGGCGGAACACCTGTCAGTCACGAGGCTTGCCTTGGCGATAGCGGTGTTCTCATTCGTGGTGTACATGATTCCGGGCATGTGGGGCGCTCCGCTCAAGGCCCTTTCCGGATACTTGCCTCCTATCGAGACTCAGGACTTCGTGGTCTGGAACTACGCCGAGACGCCTGCCGTACCGTCAGCTGTTCCGCTTGCAGATGACAGCCCGCTGAAGTCTGCATCCGATAAAGCAGGTTACGGAGAAAAGTACAACCTGCGCATGCCGATGGGCTTCACGGGCTACTTCACCCTCGAAGAAGGCCTGGCCGCTTCCAAGGAGCAAGGCAAACCCGTGTTCGTAGACATCACGGGACACGGATGTGTCAACTGCAGGGAAATGGAGCAACGGGTATGGACTGACCCAAGGGTCCAGAAGATCATGAAAGAGGATTATATCCTCGTAGTCCTCTACAATGACGACAAGACGAAGTTGCAGGAGGAAGACTGGGTCACCACCTCCGACGGGAAGGTCCTGAAGGAGATAGGAAGGGCCAATTCCTACCTTGTCCGCACAAGATTCGATGTCAATGCCCAACCGAACTATGCATTGCTCGGTTCC
Organism: Candidatus Cryptobacteroides sp.; assembly: GCA_045224215.1. Classification (GTDB taxonomy): domain Bacteria; phylum Bacteroidota; class Bacteroidia; order Bacteroidales; family UBA932; genus Cryptobacteroides. Next base: position 9,934 of record JBGVAE010000048.1, read on the forward strand.
GATGGCGGTCTCCTCGTTCCGGTGAGAGGATACAATCTCTCGATCGACGGATTCATCGATTTCCTGAACAGCGGCCTCGCAAAGTTCAAGGAATAGAATATACATTATCTAGAAATATTTGATTATGAGCGGCAAACGATTCAATCAATCAATCCTGCCGGTGATGTTCGGTTTCTTTATCATGGGATTCGTGGACATCGTCGGTGTAGCGACAAGCTACGTCAAGGCCGATTTCGCCGGCATGAACGACAAGGTAGCCGGACTGATATCCCTGTCTTGCTTCCTCTGGTTCCTCATCCTGTCCATCCCTACCGGCATGCTCATGAACCGCATAGGAAGGAAGAAGACAGTCCTGTTAAGCTTCCTGGTGACAGCCATCGCCATGATGGTCCCGCTGGTCAATTACAGTTTCCCGGCGGTCCTCGTCGCGTTCGCTTTGCTCGGAATAGGCAACACGATACTGCAAGTAGCCCAGAATCCATTGGTCACGAACGTAGTATCTCCTGACAAACTCACAGGTACTCTTACCCTCGGCCAATTCGTCAAGGCCATCAGTTCTTTCCTCGGACCGACCCTGGCTGCGGCTCTTGCCGGAAGCGTACTCGGATGGAAAATGATATTCCCGGTAAATGCTGCAGTTACCCTGCTGGCAATGATATGGCTCGCTCTTTCCCCTGTCAAGGAGGAACTGATTAAAAAGTCGGAGATTACCTTCGGAAGAACATTCTCCCTGCTCAAGGACAAGTACATCGTATTGTTCTTCATCGGTATCCTGGTCCTCGTCGGAGTTGACGTAGGAATGGGAGTTACATTCCCTAAACTCCTGCAGGAGAGATGTAGTCTTCCGCTGGAGAAAGCGGGCATGGGGAACAGCGTGTACTTCCTTGCCAGGACCATCGGAGCTTTCCTGGGCGGATTGGTCCTGCTCAAATACCCGACTCCGAAGTTCTTCGCCGGAAGCGTAATCCTGGCACTCGTCAGCCTGGCGGGCATGATTTTCTCCAAAGGCCTGGTGGCAATACTCATATTCGTAGCACTCTTCGGGCTGGGCTATTCCAACCTGTTTGCAATAGTGTTCTCCACCTCCATGCAGAGGGTACCGGAAAAGACGAACGAAGTGTCCGCCCTCCTGATTGTCGGGGTTTGCGGCGGTGCCGTCATTCCTCCGCTCCTTGGAGTCATCACCGATGCCTTCGGCACCCAGATTTCCGCAGTAATCGCCTTGGCGATCGTATGGGTCTACCTTGTATTCCTCATGAAATACATCAAGGAAGTAGCTTCCAAACCTGAAGAACAGAAATAAGATATGGAAACGAAATATCTGGTAGGTGTCGATATCGGCGGGACTAAATGCGCCGTCACCCTGGGGCTCAGTGACTCCGGCAACTTGCAGGTCAAAGACAAGGAAGCCTTTCCCACTACTGACGTTGACGGAACCATAAAAGGTCTGAAAACCGCCATTTGGGATGTACTTGGGAGGAACGATCTCGAAGCAAATGATATCGCTGCGATCGGGATCAGTTGCGGAGGTCCGCTGGACAGCCGTACCGGCGTGATAATGTCCCCACCAAACCTTCCAGGCTGGGATAACATACCTATTGTCGGCATCCTTGAAGAGGAATTCGGGGTTAAAGCGGCGGTACACAACGATGCCAATGCCTGTGCCCTTGCCGAATGGAAGTTCGGTGCTGGAAGAGGCTCCCGCAACATGGTATTCCTGACATTCGGAACCGGTCTGGGGGCAGGGTTGATCCTGGACGGGAAACTGTATGCCGGGACCAATGACAATGCCGGAGAACTCGGACACATCCGTCTGGAAAACTTCGGTCCGATCGGATATGGAAAAGCCGGATCGTTCGAAGGCTTCTGCAGCGGAAGCGGCATCGCACAGCTCGCGGCGAGCAAGGTGAAAGAGAGGCTCCAGATGGGATCTTCCGTCGATTGGTGTCCTGACGGTGATGTGAGCAAGATCACGGCGCGCGTTGTTGCCGAAGCTGCCAACCGGGGAGATGCCATTGCCAAGGAAGTATATTCCGAAAGCGCCCTCCACCTGGGACAGGGACTTGCTATCGTCATAGACATCCTCAATCCGGAAGTCATCGTCATAGGCAGCATCTATGCCAGGAATGAGGATCTGCTGAAACCTCTGATGGAGGAAGTCCTGGCCAGGGAAGCACTCCCGCTGGCCAACAAGGTGTGCAAGGTTGTCCCAGCCGGACTGGGAGAATCAATCGGAGACTATGCCGCCCTCTCGGTTGCGGCCGATATCTTGTGATGAATATGGTAGCGAAGATAATAGAGCACAGCCTGGAACAGGCGAGGCTCGAACTGGATGAATTCATTTCCGACCCGATGACCGTACCTTCCATCGAAAAGATGGCGGAGGTCATGGCGGATTGCCTCCGCAGCGGAGGCAAGGTCATAAGCTGCGGCAACGGAGGCTCCCTCTGCGATGCCACACATTTCGCTGAAGAGCTCAGCGGAAGGTTCAGGAAGGACAGGCGGCCGCTTCCGGCCATGGCCATCAACGATGCCGCATACCTCACCTGCACCGGGAACGATTATTCCTACGACGCCGTCTTCAGCCGCTGGGTGGAAGCTTTCGGGAAAGATGGAGATGTCCTGCTGGCCATCAGCACAAGCGGTAATTCTGCCAACGTGCTGAAAGCAGTGGAAGCTGCACGTAAGAAAGGCATGAAGGTAGCCGCGCTGACATCAAAGAAAGGGAGCCGCCTGGCGCAACTCTCTGATGTTGCGGTAGCGGCTCCTGATTCACAATTCTCGGACAGGGTCCAGGAAATCCATATCAAAGTCATCCATATCCTCATAGAGGCGATGGAAAGGCTTCTCAAATGATTATCTCTTTAAGGTAACTTCCTTTTCGTACCTTTCGATTTCAGGGATGAACTCTGCTCCGACAGGGACGTTGTTCTTGAAATTGAACCAGTCAAAGACTGCGCCGAATGGCATTGTCTTGGCTTCTTCAAGAAGGGCGAGCTTCTGGAAGCCCTTGCCTTCCTCTTCATACTTGCGGAGGAGTGCGAGCGGCTCGAGAAGGGCGCTGAGGATGCACTTCTGGGTGGCACGGGTACCGATGATGTAGGCTCCGATACGGTTGATAGCTGCATCGAAGTAGTCGAGGCCGACATGGGCGCGGTGGAGTCCGTCTGCCCTTACAAGTTCCTTGAAGAAGTCCAGGGTCATGTCGTTCATGATGGTCACGTGGTCTGAATCCCACCGGACCGGACGGCTGACGTGCAGCATGAGTTCCGGAACATAGAGAAGCAGGGAGGAAACCTTGTCTGCAACATTCTCGGTAGGCTCATAGTGGCCTGTATCCAAAGTGTATATGACCTTGCGGGAAGCGCAGTAACCCTCGAAGAAGTCCATGGAGCCTACTGTATAGCTCTCAAGTCCGATACCGAAAAGCTTTGCTTCGACGCAGCTCTTCATCCCAGGGAGTTCCTCCTTGAGGATCTCGTCCAGGGACTCAGCCAGTATCTCGCGGTACTTCTTGCGGTATACGGTGTAGTCCTTCTGGCCGTCATGTACCCAGATGTTCATGATACAAGGATCGTCCTGAGCCTTGCCCATAGCGTCTGCGATGCGGCGGCAGCGCTTCGTATGTTCGATCCAGAATTCCCTGATGGCAGGATCAGGATTGGCAAGGGATAGATCCCCGCTCTTAGGGTGTCCGAAAGATGTGGAGTTGAAATCCAGTTTGAAGCCGTTGGCCTTGGCCCATTCGATCCAACTCTGGAAATGCTTGACTTCCACTTCGTCCCTGTCCACGAACTTGCCTCCGAAATCTCCGTAGATCTCGTGCAGGTTGACACGGTGGTTACCGGCAAGGAGGGTCTTCACGAATTCGAGGTCTGCGCGAACTTCATCGATATTCCTGGCCCTTCCAGGATAATTGCCTGTGGTCTGGATACCTCCCGAAAGTCCAGCAGCACTTTCGAATCCCATCACGTCGTCAGTCTGCCAGCAATGAAGTGAAATCTGCTGTTTTTCAAGCTGCTCAACGGCCTTGTCAGTATCGACTCCGATAGCTGCATAGCGTTCTTTGGCCATCTCATAGGCCTTGATGATTTTATTCTCGTCCATATTCTCAGTTATTGATTATTTGGCATATATATATTAGTCTTTATGGAATCGGCTATGATCCGTCTCATCTCCCACCTGTCGTTCACGAGACCGGCCACCTTGGCTTGGATCATGATATTCCCGATCGCCGTTCCTTCCACCGGGCCGGCTATCACAGGGATGCCGAGGGTGTCTGCGGTGAGCTGGCTGACAAGCTTGTTGGCAGAGCCGCCGCCAATCACGTGAAGCTTCTCTATCTTGAATGAGGCGAAATCCTGGAGCATGGCCAGGACTTCCTTGTACCTGGCGGTGAGGCTGTGATAGATACAACTGATCATCTCACCGTCGTTACAAGGGACTGCCTGACCGGACTCCCGGAGGGCCGCCTTGATCTCCGCATCCATGTCCTTCGGTGCCGCGAAGCGAGGGTCGTCCGGATTGATGACCGAACTGAATCCTATAGCTTCCCTTCCCATCTGCTCGATCTGGGCATAACTGTACTCACGGCCTTCCTTTACCCAAGTCTTGCGGCTCTGCTCGAGAAGCCACATCCCGGTGATATTCTTAAGGAACCTGGTAGTTCCCTCTATCCCGCCTTCGTTGGTTATGTTGAATCCATAGGATTCCTTGTTGATCACAGGAGCCAGGGATTCAATCCCCATGAGGCTCCAGGTTCCGCTGCTGAGGTAAGCGAAATTCTCATCTGCAGCAGGAACGGCTGCAATGGCCGAGGCGGTGTCGTGACCTGCAACTGCAATCACAGGGACAGGAGGCATGCCTGTCTCTTCGCAGAGTTCAGGTCTGAGGATTCCTACAACCGTGCCTGGCTGGACTATCTCAGGGAGGATGGAAGGATTGACTCCAAGTCTCCCCAGGAGGCTCCTGTCAAAATCCCTTGTCCGTGGATCGATGATCCCGGAGGTAGAAGCTATCGTATATTCACAGACTTTCTTGCCGGTAAGGAAATACGACATCAGGTCCGGCATGAAAAGGATACCTTCAGCCTGATGGATCGGAGAATCCGCTTCCTGATTCTGGGCATATATCTGGAATATAGAGTTGAAATTCATTATCTGGATGCCGGTGACATCGTAGAGTTCCTCCTTTGGAATGATTTCGAACACCTTCTCCGGCACACCTTCGGTATATGGGTCGCGGTATGCCCTCGGGAGTCCCAGAATGCTTCCGTCAGCCCCGATGCAACCGAAATCCACGCCCCAGGTGTCGATTCCGATGGACTGGACAACTACTCCTGAAGAGGCAACCTGACGCAATGCGTTCTTGAAATGGGCGAAAAGGGAATTGATGTCCCAGTAATATTTGCCTTCTATCTCTTTAATCTCATTCGGGAACCTGTAAATCTCTTCGGTGGTCAGTCTGCCATCTTCAATCGTACCGATGATAGCCCTGCCGCTGGTGGCTCCCAGGTCAAATGCGAGGAAATTCATGATTATGTGGATATGGTTATTTACAAAAATGCCGATTTTTTAGGTTAAATGATATTCAGTTTCTGACATTATAACTTCTAAATTTGATTTATGAAAATTATTTCTAACTTTGTAATCTACCACTAATGACCAACGCGATTGTTCCTTATGGAGTCAGTTCATCTCAAATATTTGGCGGTAAACCCCAACGACTTGAAATGGGGTGCTGCCGTCAATTCGGTCGGATTCCAGGACATAGAGCCGGGTATGGATTATCCGCCAACCAATCACCCACAAAGATACATTTTTTCCACAGACAGGGGAAGGATCCTGAATGAATATCAATTACTCTACATCACCGAGGGGCGCGGCCGGTTCTCATGCGACACCCTGGGCAGGAACAAATCAGTGCAGATTGATAGTGGAATGATGTTCCTGCTGTTCCCCGGGGAGTGGCATTCCTACCATCCTGACAAGTCAACCGGATGGAAGGAATATTGGATCGGATTCAACGGGACATTTGCCGACAACCTTATCAAGCATGGATTCTTCAGCAAGGAAAAACCGGTGTTCAAAGTAAACATCCACGAGGACATCGTGCAACTGTACTCAAGCGCGATCTCGGTGGCTGTCGCCCAGGAATCCGGCTTCCAGCAGGTGCTTGCCGGGATAGTCGACCGCCTCCTCGGGCTTGCATATTACTATGACAGGAACTCCCAGTTCAGGGAATCTGACACTGCCAACAAGATCAGCCAGGCGAAAGTCATCATATACGACGAATACATGGCCATCTCGCCAGAGGATATTGCTTCAAGGCTTTTCCTGAGCTATTCATCCTTCAGGAAAACTTTCAAGGAATACACAGGCTTCTCCCCTGCGCGCTTCATAAACGAGGTAAGGATGAGCAAAGCGAAGGAACTGCTTACGAACACCGCCCTGAGCATAAAGGAAGTCGCCTACAGGGTAGGTTTCAACAACCATGACTACTTCTTCACGGCGTTCAGGCACATGACCGGGAAAACTCCGGCCGAATACCGGAACATGACCCAGAGTTCCAATCTTTAGCGACGGCGCGGGAACAAGAGTTCCATGTCCCTGGCCATGGCTGGCTTCACGATCTTCTCCGGAACGAACTCCCAGTGGCCTATCCGTGCAGGATCTCCGATGACAGCAGGATCGATGGTAGAATTATCTTTCAGATAGTTGTACAGGATGTCACGGAATTCAGGATAAGTCTCCACTATCCTTTCCTCTATCTTGCCGGTATCGATTCCCGCTTCTTTCATGAGTCCTCCTCCTCCGCTCGCCCTGTAAGAGGTCATGGCGACCTTGTAAGTCTTGCCCGTGTCAAAAGGCTGGCCGTCAGCCATGGATTCTATGGTCACACGCTCCCCTTTCGGCTTGGTGACATCCACTGTATAGATCAGTCCTCCGGCCGAGTCGAAGTTATAAGCCCTGCCTTTGAATGACCATGATTTCTGTCCGGTACGAGGATCGTCCCTGTTCTCTATCTTCAAGACATGGTCGGACGGTGAAGCTACGGTATTGATCCAATTGTCATATGACACCTCGAGGTAATCCTTTATTTCCCTGCCGGTCATCTTCACTACATAGATCTGGTTCTCGAAAGGATAGATCGTGAAGAGGTCGTTGTATATGAGTTTCCCTTTTTTGACGAAGCCGTTGAACGTCAGAGGAGCAGCGAAGGAAAGCTGGGCTGGAGAACAGGAAATCGACAAAGTGTGGATCAGGTTGAGGTAATGGCTCATTCCGGTGTACGCCTCCCTGGTACTGAGGTCAACCAAGAGTTCTCCAACCTCCCTTGTCGTGAAATCCTTGACAGCAACGTAATCGTCATGGAACACCTTTTCCATCTCGGTGTCTATCTTGTAACGGTCGACCGGGATGAGTTCGCAAGAGAGATCCCTGGAGGCTATCTTGCGTTTGTCAACGGTCAGCTCGATCATTCCGTGGCCGACATAACGGCAATGGCTTCCGGAGTTGATAAGGCAGATAGTGTCGGAAGGAATCACCACTGGCTTGTGGTCGTGCGAGCAGATCAGGAAATCCACACCCCTGAGGGTTTTCATCAGGTCCAGACCTTGGCTTTCGAGTTGGGATCCATCTCCGGCGCCGGTGGCGGAATGGACAGAAACGATCACAACGTCAGGTTTCTCTTTTGCGACGACCTTGTCCACATCCTGCTGCACGAGAGGGATGAGGCTCTCGAATTTCATCCCGCTCCATAATCTCTCGGAAAGCCAGTTGCTGATGTTGGCATTGTCGAATCCGAGAATCGCGAACTTGACCCCCTGCCGCTTCAAGATGGTATAGACCCCGAAATATGGCTTCCCATTGTCATTGCGGATTGCGTTACCTGCAAGTACCGGAATATCAAGAGCTTCCAAGTCTCGAGTCACACGGTCATAGACCGCGTGCCCGGTCTCGATGTCATGATTTCCGAGCGTGACTGCATCATAGCCCATGTACTTGGCCATACGGGGATACACGTGAGGAGTCACAGTGTCAACGTAATTGAAGTAATATGCCGCATTGTCCCCCTGGAGGATGTCTCCAGCATCGATCAGGATCACGTTTTCCTTTCCGACGGCAGTCCTTACGCTGTCCACGGTCCGCTTGACAGCCATCAAGGACTTCTTCACGTTACCTCCGACATATGTCGAGTCGAAAAAAGTTCCGTGGACATCGTTGGTCGTCAGGATCTGGAAGGAATAGACGCCATTCTTAGGGCCGGCGCAGGAGGCCATGAAGCAGCAAGCCAAAACTGCTGCAATAGCTTTTATCTTCATTATCTTTTGTTTATTGTTCTTTCAAGGTCGAAAATCACTCCGAGCTTCTGCTGCCAACCGCAGAATCCGTTACCGTTGAAATGCGCCACGGCCCCCACGCGGATGTCGGCAGGGCCGGCCGCAAGAGGCTTCCAATAGAACTCCAGGCGTTCGTATAAACCTGATGCCTTATAGAAAGGACAGCCGAAATACAGGTCGCTCCCATAAACGTTGCCCCCAGCATCAATGTCATCATAATAAGGCATCTGCCCTGTCCCGTAATACGAATCACTCAAGATGGAAAGGCTTTTCCAGGTCAATCTCTGTGAAAGGAGTGCGCCATAGGTAGATTCAAGGCCGGTTTGCTTTATCCTGTCCTGATGCACGCCCAGAAGCAGGCTCAACTTCGGCTGGTATTCCCATGAGCCGGACCGGCCTGTCCAGGACACGAACGGCGAGAGCAATACGTTATCTACCACTCCCCTGTACTCCAAGGTATTGGCGAAGTGATACAAAGAGGCAGACCAGCCGAGACCTATACCGGCAGGGAGAGGGTAACAGCCGTACGAGAATATCTGGAAACGCTCCCGCCGGTTGCTGCCGAGCATTCCCATCCAGTCAAGTCCCAGTTCTGCCATGCCACCTTTGCGGCCTCGCATCTGGAGGAGGATCCCTTCGATGTTGCTGTCATATATCTTGAACTTGTCGGAAAGGAAAACCGTAGGCACCTGCGAGCAGAACAACGAGTACCTCCGGGGGAACATCCCAGCCCTACCGGTAAAGCGGCAGCCTCCGCCACGGGCCTCGATGGAATACCAGAAATTGAATTCGCGGGAATATTCATTGCCATTCCCCATCTCGCGGAGGATGTCGGCGCCGGCAATAAGGCTATGCTTCACCTTACGTCCGGAGCGGACTTCCAGGCCTATCGCCGGAGCCAGACGCGCAAGGTTCAGAGTCTCTGAATTCATGAACAGGTTTTCACTCGGAGCGAATTCCCTGTTGTCGAAGCAATATTGGAAAAAAGCATCATAGGCGAATGACACATTGTCCGTTTTCTTCTTCTCCTGGGCAAATGCCGGAAGGAGAAGGAGGCAAGCGGCTATGGTGACAAGTACTCTTTTCATTTTATCCTGGAACAAGCAAATTTACTGATTAATTTCTTATTTTCGCATCGTTATGGAAGAACTCAAGCTGCAAACCCCTGTATCCGCCGGAAGGAGCAAGGTGGAAGTGTCCATGCAGGACAAGATATTCATTCTGGGAAGCTGTTTCGCCGACAATATCGGGGAAAGGATGATGGATCTTGGCTTCGAGGCCTGTGTCAATCCGTTCGGGACCCTTTATAATCCGGTTTCTGTCTGCAACTCGGTTTCCAGGCTGATCTCAGCCATTCCTTTCACAGAAGATGAATGTGTGGAAATGGGAGCAGGGGCGGGACTGATCTGCTCCTTCAGCCACCATACTTCCTTCGCCCGCACCACCAGGGAGGAATTCCTGGATAACGCAAACCATTCGCTTGCAGTAGCTTCCAAAGCATGGGAAGAGGCGGCAAAAGTCATAATCACTCTTGGTACGGCTTGGTGCTTCGAATACATGCCGAGCGGAGAAATCGTGTCGAATTGCCTGAAGATAGATTCCAAGCTTTTTTCAAGGAGGAGGCTTTCGGTAAGTGAAACAGCTGTCCTGCTCCGGAACATGGTCGGGAAGAATCCAGGGAAAGAATTCATATTCACAGTTTCCCCTATCAGGCATCTGAAAGACGGTGCTCATGGGAACCAGCTGAGCAAGTCTACATTGCTCCTTGCAATCGAAGATGTCTGCAATGCTTTCCCGGACAGGTGCGAGTACTTCCCCGCATATGAAATCGTGCTTGATGAGCTCAGGGATTACCGCTTCTACGCTGAAGACATGGTGCATCCTTCCGCACAGGCAATTTCTTACCTGTGGAACCGCTTCGTGGACTTCGCCGTCCCTGCGTCTGAATATGCGGAACTTGAGTCCAGATGGAAGGAATCGCGGAGGAGCCGGCATCGCAATATTCACTAGATATTTAGTATATTTGCAAGTTTTATAAAGATCACGATATGTTCGAAAACTTACAGGAAAGACTGGAGAAATCCTTCAAGATCCTCAAAGGTGAAGGCAGGATTACCGAAATAAACGTTGCTGAGACCTTGAAGGATGTCCGCAGGGCATTGCTTGACGCCGACGTCAGCTACAAGGTAGCCAAGGAATTCTGTGACCGCGTCAAGACAAAGGCCATGGGCCAGAATGTGCTCACGGCCGTCAAGCCGCAGCAGATGATGGTCAAGATCGTCCATGATGAACTTGCAGAATTCATGGGCAGCCAGTCCACGGACATCGATATAAAGGGAAATCCCGGCATCGTCCTCATGGCAGGTCTGAACGGATCCGGTAAAACCACTTTCTCGGCAAAGCTTGCGAACTATATCAAGAGCAAAAGAGGCACGAAGGTGCTCCTCGCAGCCTGCGACACATTCAGGCCGGCTGCAATCGAGCAGCTCCAGGTCCTTGGAGAACAGATCGGTGTGCCGGTCTATACGGAAGAAGGAGTCAAGGACCCTATCCGAATAGCACAGAATGCCGTAGCGAAAGCAAAGGCCGAAGGTTATCCGGTTGTGATCGTGGACACCGCCGGACGTCTGGCAGTGGACCAGGAACTCATGGACGAGATTTCAGCCCTTCACAAGGCGATCAAGCCTACAGAATCATTGTTCGTGGTCGATGCCATGACCGGACAGGACGCCGTGGAAACTGCAAAGGTGTTCAACGAGCGCCTGGATTTCGACGGAGTCGTGCTCACCAAGATGGACGGCGACACCAGGGGCGGTGCGGCTCTCTCCATCAAATATGTCACCGGGAAGCCTATCAAGTTCATCTCTTCCGGAGAAAAGATGGAAGCCATCGATGTATTCCATCCGGACAGGATTGCAGACAGGATCCTGGGAATGGGAGACGTCGTTTCCCTCGTGGAGAAGGCTCAGGAACAGTTCGACGAGAAGCAGGCAAGGGAAACCAGGAAGAAACTCGCCAAGGACAAGTTCGGCCTGATGGACTTCTACAACCAGATCCAGCAGGTCAAGAAGATGGGTAACATAAAGGACCTGGCATCAATGATCCCTGGCATGGGCAAGGCCATGAAGGACATAGACATCGACAACGAAAAGGCTTTCAAAGGCATCGAAGCCATAATAATGTCAATGACTCCGGAGGAGCGCGACAATCCGGACATCATCAACGGAAGCCGCCGCAAGAGGATTGCCGACGGAAGCGGCACGAACGTGGCTGAAGTGAACAAGCTCCTCAAGCAGTTCGAGTCAACCCGCAAACTCATGAAGAACGCCCTCACAGGCAATCTTGCCCAGAGGATGCGCGGATTCAGGAGATAACATCACTCCCCTACGAAATAATCCTTTTTCTTGGGAGCTTCAGCAACTCGGTCTGAATAAACGGACGGGGCCAGAGGCCTCATGTTGTAGTGCGAAGCCATGACCTGGCCGTATGCCCCGGCGCTGCGGATGGCAATCCTGTCTCCACGATGGCTCTTTGCAAGAAGTCTTTCCTTCCCGAAGCAGTCTGCAGACTCACACACCGGGCCCACGACGTCATACACCCGATTCTCCCTCTTCGGTCCATCCTCGTAGCAAGCGGTCACATTCTCTATCTTATGATAAGCTCCGTAAAGTGCAGGACGAATCAAGTCGTTCATGCCGGCATCAACCATCAGGAAGCGACGGTTCTCACCTTTCTTGACATACAGGACCTCCGTGATCAGTGAACCGGACTGAGCAACCAGGGACCTACCCGGCTCTACATGGACCGTCTGGTCCGGACGACGCACGAGATTGTCTGAGATGGTCTTGAACCAAACTTCGAAATCCGGAATCGGATTCTCGTCTGGCTCGTCATAGTCTATTCCCAAACCTCCTCCGAGATCGATGTTCCTCACTTCCATCCCGGCCTCTTCGAAACGGGCCACTATATGGTTGACTTTCTCACACTCAAGCTTCACTACATCAGCTACTTCCAGAATCTGAGACCCAATATGGAACTGCAATCCGAAGACATCTATGTAAGGATTGTCCCTCACCATGGCCACGGCCTCGTCGAAACTCCTGTCCGAGATTCCGAACTTGTCCTCGTACAAACCGGTAGTGATGTAATGATGTGTATGAGGGTCTATGTTAGGGTTGATCCTGAGGCTCACCGGAGCCCTTCTTCCCAACCTTCTGGCAATATCCCCCACTATCTCGATTTCCTCCAGGGATTCAACCACGAAAGCACCGATCCCTACCTGGAAAGCCTGGCAGATCTCCTTGTCGGTCTTGCCTACTCCTGCGAAGAATATCTTCTTGGGATCGTATCCGCAGCCTACCGCGAATTCGATCTCATCCCCGCTCACGCAGTCTGCCCCGATGCCTTTGGCACTCAGGATGTCGTTGAGGCGATGGTCCGAATTGGCCTTCAGGGAATAATGGACCTGTATCCCAGTGCGTGCGGAAAGATCCGCCACCTTATCGGCGGTTCTGGTGAAAAGGTCGATGTCATAGTAATAGAACGGAGTCGCCACTCTCTGGAAGGCGGCATAGTCTTCGATTTTAAGCATAGTCCATATTTATATACAACATTGCAAATTTAACCTAATTTTCTTTATTTTGACGCATGAAAGATATTATCGGATTTTTTTTCAAGAGACCCTTGAAGAAGGCGCTGCATGCACGTGAAGAAAGGCGATGGAGCCACGACGCGACAGCAAAGGCTGAAAAGGCTTTCGAACAGTGGGTGTTCGAACGCAAGTTCACACAGCCGGCTGAATCCATGGACACTCCTCTTGGAGAAATGGGGCTCACCAGCAGTGAACTGTCTGCCTTCTGCAAGGCTAAATTCGGAAAGAACTTCCTCTCGGTGAGGAAAGAACTGCGCATAAATGAAGCATGCAGGCTGATGCTGGAATATCCGGACATCAAGATAGGTGAAATAGGCAGCATGGTCGGATTCAGCGATCCGTCCAATTTCAGGCACCAGTTCAAGAGCGTAGTAGGTGTCACTCCCCTGAAATGGAAAGAAAACCAAAAAAGTTGAAAAATAATTTGGAGAATCGGGAAACTGTCGTATATTTGCAGTGTATTAATAAACTAACACACCAAAACGCAAGATATGATCCAAATAAGCAACCTTGCCTTCAGCTACGGAAAGAACCTGGTACTGAAAGGCATAACCACCACCCTGGAAGAAGGAAAGATCTACGGTTTGCTGGGTGAGAACGGAGTCGGCAAGACCACTCTCCTCACCTTGCTATGCGGTCTGAAACAGGTCCAGGAGGGCGAAATCCTGACGGATGGAGAGAATCCATTCTCCAGAAGCGCAAGCCTCCTGGAAAGACAGTACTACCTGCCCGATGAGGTCGCTCCGGTAAATATGAGGGCCGAAAAGTTCGCCCGCGAGCAAGGAGTCTTCCGGAGGAATTACGACCACGACAAGTTCCTCAGCCTGATGAAGGAATTCGAGAACGACCCGTCCAGGAAGATGTCGCAGATGTCCGCAGGACAACTCAAGAAGACCTACCTCTCGTTCGCCCTGGCATGCAACTGCAAGTACCTTTTCCTTGACGAGCCTACCAACGGGCTGGACATCCCGTCGAAAGCCCAGTTCAGGAATGCTATCCTGAAGCATACCTCAGACGATTCCACCATCGTGATCTCGACCCATCAGGTCAGGGACCTCGAGAACATCATCGACCCGGTGATAATCCTCGACCGCCAGGATGTGCTCCTGAATGCGTCCATCCAGGAAATCGAGGAAAAGCTCTTCTTTGACTACGGCACGCAGCTCCATCCGGAATCCCTCTACAGCGAACAACTACCGGGAGGATTCATCCAGGTGTATCCGAACACTGCCGGAATGGAAAGCAAGACAGACATCGAGGCTCTGTTCAACGCCACTCACGCACACAAGGAGCTTATCAAGGGAATGTTCAAGAAATAAAAGGAGGAAAACGCCATGAAAGATTCATTCAATGCCAACCGCTTCGGGAAATATCTCTTGTACGACCTCAAAGCCCGCTGGAGCGACCTGGGAATATTCTTCCTGGTCTTCGCGTTGTTCCCGTTCATCTTCTACCTGATCTATATGGTACTTGGCACACTCGGGACAAACAGTCTCGGAGCCATATTCGCAGGCGACAGGATCGACGGCCCTGCTCTCATTGTCAGGTTCATTACCTTCACCATCGTCACGGGGCTGTTCGTAATCCTATTCCCTGCGAGGGCATATGGATTCATCACGGAGAAGAAAGCCGGCTCCGACTATCTGATGTTGCCTGCTTCAAGAGCCGAGAAGTTTACTTCGATGATGCTAATCAGCTTGGTAGTCATCCCGGTAGCTTTCGTTGCAGTCTACTTCATCAGCGACTGGCTCCTCTGCCTGTTGGACAAGACCTGCGGAAATTCAATGCTTCTGACCAATCTCAACGAATTGGGTTCGCATGCCGACGTACTTATGGTCGGGAACGGCATTCCTCTTCTCCTTGCCACCATGGCCGAGTCGATAGTCATCTTCCTCCTGGGCAGTTTGATATTCAAGAAATGGAAAGTCGGCTACACCATCATCGCCCTCTTCGCCATCAATATGGTGCTATCCATCATCATGGGCATGGTTTTCGGAAACCTCAACCCTGAGAATATCGCCCAATTCATGGAAAAACACATGATGAAACTGGCTGACCACCTGGAGCTGTACATCAACCTATGGATAGATGCCGCACTCATCCTCCTGGTAGGAGGCTGCGGAATCTGGTCTTGGTTCAGGCTCAAGAAACAGCAACACTAATCCCGGAAGCCATGGAATTCGATACCAACAAAGCCATATACCTCCAGATCGCCGAAGCGGTCTGCGACAGGATACTATCGGGAGACCTAAAGCCCGAAGACAGGATCCCTTCCGTCAGGGAATATGGTGCCAAGATAGGGGTCAACCCGAACACGGTGATGCGCACCTATGAGAAACTGACGGCCGAAGGAATAATATTCAACAAGAGAGGGATCGGGTATTTCATATCCCCTGGCGCCAAGGAGATCATACTCGAGAACAACAGGAAAGAATTCCTGGAAGTCGAACTCCCTGCCATACTGAAAAAGATGGAGCTCCTCGGCCTGGATCCGGAAGAACTCCTCACCAGAAGCGACCTGATCGTTTAAAACAATCTGTCATGAAGAAAGCCAAGAATATCATTGCGGCCGCCGCCGCACTTTGCATAACCGCATGCATCCTTCCGTCCTGCTTCATCAGGATAAGCGACAAAGCCAAGAAGGAAATCCGAAAAGAGCTGGAGGAAGGAAGGATAAACTTCGAAAACGGTTACGAAGCCGAAGAACCGGAAGTTCCCGACAGCCTTGACATCGAGCTGGATGCCCTGGACGGCCTTATCGAGAATATGCTCTAGCCTACGTAGAACTCCCTGCGGTACTGATAGTTGGAGCGGAGTTTCTCGAAATCCTCCGGATGCATCCGGAACATGAAGTCATCCGTGAAGATAGGATAGTTGTACTGGAGGATGGAGGCAATCTCTCCCTGGGTCTTGCCCTTGAAGTCCAGCTTCACAGCTTCCAGGTCGGCTATCTCGGTCTTCGGGAAGAAGTCATACAAAGGCTCGAAACCGAAGAACCTGGCCAGGGACCTGACTGACTGGGCCGTACCGTTCTGCTTGCCCTGATAGGAATATCCTGCGATGTGCGGAGTGGCTATGTCCACCATCCCCATCAGTTCGCGGTCAATTTCAGGCTCGTTGTTCCAAGTGTCGATGATGACCGGTCCCAGCTTCGGTATCGCACGCTTCAGGGCAGCCTCATCCACTACCTCGCCCCGGGATGCATTGATGAAGATCGTCCCGGGACGGATCTTTTCAAAGAAGGCATCGTTTGCCATACCCCTGGTCGTTTCGTCGAGGGGCACGTGCATGGTAACTATGTTTGAATTCTCAAGCAGGTAATCCAGGGAGCAGAATCCATCGGGACCCTCGGCAGCCATGCGAGGCGGGTCATTCTTCAAGACCTTGAAACCAAGCGAGCCGGCAACCATGTCCACTCTCCGGCCCACATTCCCGACACCGATGATGCCAAGTTTCTCCCCTTCAAGCCGGATGGACTTGCGGGATGCAACTCCGTACAATGCGGAGAACACATAGTTCATCACTCCGCCTGCATTGCATCCGGCGGCACTCCTGACATTTATTCCCTTTTCGTTGCAATACGGGAAATCTATATGGTCGGTACCGATCGTCGCCGTAGCGATGAACTTCACGGAACTGCCTTCAAGCAAGGCTGCATTGCATTTGGTCCTGGTCCTGATAACCAAGGCATCCGCATCGGCCACATCCTCGGGACGGAACTCCTTGCCCGGCCGATACAGCACATCAGCATAAGGTTCGAACACCCCCTGGATGAACGGGATTGCCGCATCTATGACGATCTTTACTCTTCTATCCATATTCATTTAAGTATTATTTCCTTGACATATTCCTCCCCTTCCCCGTCATTTATGAACAGATCGTCCTGCTCCAGGAAGGTGTTGATGGCTTTGACGAGGGCTGGCTTCTGGAATTCGAGATGGCTGCGCACCATGGAGGAAGAGAGGGTAACATACAACCTCCCGTCCCTGAAAAACTTGCGCAATGAATATCCCGGCACTCCCGAGACAGCATCCCAAGCCGCGAAGACCCGCTGGGTATTGTGCCCTGCGGAAAGTTTCATGGAACGGATGAACATCGGGATCATCTGGTCCATTCCCAAAGCCTCCTTTCGGGGAGTTCCCTTTATTTTCCCGTTACCAGCCATCTCAAATCTGAGTGAAAACTCCCTCCTCAGCCTCGAAATAAGCCCTGTCGGCAGTGAACTTGTCCACTATCCCGGACATCCTGACCTTGTTGCTGTCGGTTATGAATATCTGACCGAAATCGCTGCCTGCGACCATCCCGAGCAAGTTGGAAATCCTGGTCATGTCCAACTTGTCGAAGACATCGTCCAGTAGGAGCATCGGCGGGAAGCCGTACCTGCGCTTCATAAGCTCGTACTGCGCGAACTTCAGGGAAACCAGGAACGATTTCTGCTGTCCCTGCGAGCCGCAGCGGCGGATGGGATACCCATCCATCTGGAATATGAAGTCATCCCTCTGCACACCGGCAGTCGTATACTTGAAAAGCATGTCCTTCTCCCGCGAAGCTCTGAGGATGTCGCCGAGGGAAGCCTTCCTCAAATCGGACTTGTAGGACACGGTCACTCTTTCCTTGCCTCCTGAAAGAGTCTCGTAGTAACCTGCGATCACAGGCAGAAGGTCTTCCACGAACTTTTCCCTGTAAGCGAATATCCGGGCTGCAAAGCCTTCCATCCGCTCATCGAACACGGAAAGCAAACCATCATCTGTTCCTCCGTCCTTGAGGTACTTGTTCCTCTGGACAAGCAGACGGTTGTATTGCTGGACAGCTGAAAGGTATTCTGCGTCCATCTGGGAAAGTACCGAATTGACGAAACGACGCCGGTCGTCACCACTCTCACTCACGAGGGAAATATCTGAAGGAGAAACCATTACGATCGGCAGCACCCCGATATGGGAGGATATCCTCGGATACAACTTGTCATCCCTTCGGACCTTCTTGTCCCCGCTGCCGTTAGCCTGGACCGAGAACCTCACATCCGGACCGGACGGGAAGGAATACGTCCCCGCAACAGTGAAAGACTCAGCCCCGTGACGTACGCTGAAACGATCGGAACCGGCGAATGCACTCTTAGTCATGGACAGGTACCATACGGCATCCAGGAGGTTGGTCTTGCCTTCTCCATTCCCACCAGAAATGCAATTGACGTTCGGTGAGAAGGATAGCTCCTGGAAAGCGATGTTCCTGAAATCCTGGATGACTATTTTCTTGAGTGTAGGCATTTTCGTTGAGTCAGCAATGCAAATATAACCATAATTGCAGGATTAAACATTTTTTTTTATTTTTGTGGTCTGTTATACTCGGTAATTATAAAAACAACGATACAATGGCAAAGGAAAAAGAAATCTTAACAGAACAGGAACGTCAGGAAAGGGTGAACGAAACCGTTTCCAAGACCGACCAGTTCTTCCGTGAGAACAAGAAAACGATCTATACGATCCTGATCACCCTGCTCGTGCTGGGTCTGGCGTTCGTAGCTTGGTACAAGTTCATCTATCAGCCTAAGTGCGCAGAAGCATCCGCACAGATGTTCCCTGCAGAGGCAAGTTTCCGCAACGGTGAGTTCGACCTCGCCCTCAACGGTGACGGCAATGTCCTCGGATTCTCCCAGATCATCGACGAGTACGGTGCGAAGGGCGGCAAGGATGTCTATCTCTATGCAGGACTTTGCAATCTCCAGCTCGGCAACTACCAGGAAGCCATCGACAACCTGAAGAAGTACAAGGGCAAGGATGAAATCCTCTCTGCCCGTGCCCTCGCATGCATCGGTGATGCTTATGTAGGCCTGGAGAAATACAACGACGCCCTCGGTTATTTCGAGAAAGCAGCCGCAACCGCTGACAACATGTTCGCAGCTAGCTACCTCCTCAAGGCCGGAGTCGTCTGCGAAGAAATGGGAGACAATGCAAAGGCTCTCTCTTTCTACAAGCAGATCAAGGATAAGTATCCTCAGTCTATGGAAGGCTACGACATCGACAAGTACATCAGCCGCATCGAAAGCCAGGAGGCCAAGTAATATGGGAAGAGCGTTCGAATTCCGCAAGGAAAGGAAGTTCAAGAGGTGGGGTCACATGGCAAAGACCTTCACCAAGATCGGCAAGGAAATCACCATCGCCGTCAAGCAAGGCGGAGCCGATGTCACCGGCAATCCCAGGCTTCGCGCCCTCATGGCTGAGGCCAGGAGCGAGAACATGCCTAAGGAGAATGTCGAAAGGGCCATCAAGAAGGCTCTCGAGAAGGACCAGGGCGATTTCAAGGAACTCGTGTACGAAGGCTACGGTCCTCACGGCATCGCTTACCTCGTAGAAGCTGCGACCGACAACAACACCCGTACGGTCGCAAATGTCAGGAGCTACTTCACCAAGTGCGGAGGTACTCTCGGAACAAGCGGCAGCGTTGCCTTCATGTTCGACCACAAGTGCGTTTTCCGCATCAAGGACCAGGAAGGACTTGACACTGACGAACTTCAGCTCGAGCTTTGCGAATGCGACGACGATCCTGAAGTATTCGTAGAGGAACAGGTGGATGAGGATGACAACGTGACCAGGAACATCGTTATCTACGGTGCATACAGTTCATACGGCGCCATCCAGAAGTTCATCGAGGACAATGGCTACGAGCTCGTGTCCGGAGGTTTCGAGAGGATTCCTAACGTGGATCTCAAGGACGTTACTCCTGAACAGCGCGAGACCCTCAACAAGCTCACCGGTCTTCTCGAAGACGATGACGACGTTACATCCGTCTACAACACGATGAAGCCAGCAGAGGACTGATACCCTCTGATAAAGACTCTAAGAGGCTGATTCAAAAGTGAGTTGGCCTCTTTTTTTATGGGATGGGAATGGGGTGTCCGGGGGACTCCGTTCCGCTACGCTCCACTCCGGCCCCTCCCAACGTCTCCTGCGTCCCGCTACGCAGAACTTGTATCCGTCGGGCCCCTCCCCCTATGCTTGTCCGGGGGTGGACAAGCCCCCGGACACCCCATACCCATCCCAATGGCATCAGGCTGCGTTTGTTTCGCACGTTTTCGCGAGTCTGGCGGCTATCGGCTCCGTTGTGACGGGCCTCTTCAGCGACTTCACTCGGGCATATTTGCGCAGGTTGTGTGCCAGCGCAACGAGCCCGAACTCGACTTTGACCTTTTCATTCCCCTTGAGGCGTAACCGCTTGAAGCCGTGGTCGAACTTGATGTCGCCGAACACCGCTTCCGCCAAGAGGAAGGGAGATTCCCTCCCGGAGGCGTGTCCACCCCCGGACACGGGCAGGGGGAGGGGCCCGTTGGATACAAGTATAATCGCAAAGACGAAACGTGTCTCCGGTCAAATCGAAATGTGTTTCTTGAGACTCAATCCGGTCAAATCGAAATGTGTTGACTTTTATGCACACACAACAACGGCCACTGGTATCATTCCAATGGCCGTTGTCTTTGAAGTTTATACATCAAGGAGTGCCGATGCTGCTTAGCGTCAGCTTTTTATTGTGATTCAATAATACCTAAGATCGATATTACAATACTCCAAGAGCAAGCATAGCCAGACCAAGCACGAATGCGCCGATGCCGCCTCCAGCTATGGATGCGGCCCAACGCCATGACTTGAATTTGCGAATCTTCGCAAAATGAAGTACCCACTCAAGGCACCAGCAGAAGATGATACAACCAAGGCAGGTTGCAATGATGAACGTATCCACTATGACCTGGGGGAATACGGCCCATAGCAGTAGAGTCAGAACGATGTCTATGACCATCCACATTATCCAGCGGAGGGTGACTTCTTTAGTAAACCTTGACATAAGCTAATAGATTATAAGATTGATTAGAATGACCAGTACGCCGGTAATAATACCAGCCAAATCAGCAAGGATGTCCTTGATGTCCACGGATGACAGAGAGCCGTCCCTGGTGTAGTCGAAGATTTCTTTACCAAGTCCGGCTCCAAGGGCCGTAACCGATGCGAGCACGATTGACCATGCCCCGCCAGGTAGCAAAGTCCAACAAATGAGGACGATGCACATTGAAATGAAGTAGTGTAAGAGTTTGTCCATAATATATTCTGATTATTGTTCTATTCACGCTGTCTCCACCGTCCAACCGGATGGGATAGCATTAACTCCCGTAGTCGTCCACCTCGCAGCCGAGTTCTTTACAAAGGTTCCTGAAGATGCAACCCTTGAGACCCAGTTTGATGTGTAGGAGGAACCAGGCGTTGTCGTAAACATAGCTTTGATATAGGAGAGTCTTGTGCAGCCATTGAACATGTTCGAATAGCAGTAGTACGCCAACGTCGTAGCTGGAAGTTCTGGTGCTGAAGTCAGGGATGTGCAGCCATAGAACATGTTTTGATAGCAGCAGGTCGCCAACGTCGTTGCAGGCAAGGCTGGAGCTGAAGTCAGTGATGTGCAGCCATAGAACATGTATTGATAGCAGCAGTCCGCCAACGTCGTTGCAGGCAAGGCTGGAGCTGAAGTCAGGGATGTGCAGCCATTGAACATGTTCGAATAGCAGTAGTCCGCCAACGTCGTTGCAGGCAAGGCTGGTGCTGAAGTCAGGGATGTGCAGCCTTGGAACATGTATTGATAGCAGTAGTACGCCAACGTCGTAGCAGGCAAGGCTGGTGCTGAAGTCAGTGATGTGCAGCCATAGAACATGTATCGATAGCAGTAGTCCGCCAACGTCGTAGCAGGCAAGGCTGGTGCTGAAGTAAGTGA
>JBGVAE010000049.1:0-3032 GCA_045224215.1 Candidatus Cryptobacteroides sp.
TCGAGAACGCGCACTCTGCCGAAGCAGACACCATGGCCACGTACGAAGTCCTGAAAGGTCAGCTGGATATGTACAAGGAGCCGGACAAGCATCACGAAGTGGTTCTCAAGAATGATGTCGAATTCCTGGCTTCCGTTGCCGGCCGTCCTAAAACGGTGGATTATGCTGGCAGGATCATCCTCGGGAAGGACGATGTTCCGACAATCAACTTCGGCAAGCACAAGGGCAAGACCGTAAAGGAAATATTCCAGACCGAGCCTTCGTATTTCGGATGGATAAAGGATGGGGATTTCACCATGGACACCAAGCGCCAGTTCGCCCGCTTGAAAGAGCAATACGAAAAAGAGCGCGATGAAGAGCGCAGCAAACCCCTTGAGGGAGAAGAACTCAGCGACGCTCTTTCAAAACTCCAGGCCAAGTACCAGGGCGGAAAGCTATTTTAGGAATATGAACATAGTTGTCAAAACGGCAGGCGGCCACGTCATTGTCAGGCCCGACACCACTTGGGAGAAGGACAATGCAGACTTCTACCCGCCGGAATTCGTAGAGGGGCTAAGCTTCACTCCGGTATTGTTCGCACGGGTCCTGAAACCCGGAAGGAGCATCGGCCTCAGGTTTGCGTCAAGATATTACGACGCCATAAACTTCGGGGTACTCCTCTACCCTGACAACCTGATGGACGGTTCCCCGGAAGGCTTTGCCACAGCTTCCTGCCTGGACCACACCTCATTCCTGCCTTTCCCGATGTACAATCCGGCGACTCTGGGAGCAGAAGGAAACTCCTTCATCCTCCAGATTGACGGAAGGAATGTCTTTGAATATGGCAAAGGTACCCGTCTGGTCATTGAAGAAATGATAGCAGATGCCACCCGGCTGGTATACATCCGGACCGGCGACCTGCTTGCCATCGAGTTGGAATCCAGAAAGCCTGTTTCCAAGGCTCCGGCCAAGGTACATGTGACCGGATCGTGGTGCGGCAACCCGATCCTGGATTTCAATATAATCCACTAATTATAAGCTTCTGTAATAGAAAGGCTTGCGTTCTCCGGAAGGATGCAGTATACCAACCAGGTCCCGAAGGACCAGGTCAGGTCTTACGACTCCTCCCTGCCAGATGTCGTTACCTCCCTTCGGATTCAGTCGCGCATTGTCGTTCCACACTACATTCCCCCCGTCGAAACCTCGCTCTTCGGCATTTGCGGAGATATTGTCGAGCATCTCGGGGAAAAGAGGATTGATGCCCTTGAGCTGTTCAAGCGTCATGCACCAGCTGACATTCAGCCAGCAATCAGCCTCATTACTGAGTAAATATGCTTTCTCGAGGGAGATCGTCGAGGAAACGGAGGTGCCGCTTCCTGAGCCAAGGACTTCACCGCCGGCATCCTTGACCATCCGGCTGAGATAGTTGTCTTCGGAAGGGATGAACCACTGGTCGTTGTAAGGAATATTCATCAATACCTTGCGGGGCGTTTCCACCGCTGCGGCTACAGAATCTGCCAACGAGAGGTAATTGCTTCCAACCATGGAGAACACTGAATCCGCCGCTTCCATTTTCCCTGTCAAAGCCCCGAAGAGCCTTACATAGGAAGCCCGCGCAAGAGGGTGGTGCTCCAGATGTTCATTCACTACGAACACCCTGACCCCGATGGACTCAAGTTTTGCAAAGAATGGGGATTTGGCTGCCGAGACTGAATATGCCAGAAGCAGGTCTGGCTCAAGGGACAGGATCCGTTCGTAATCTGGAGCGGCGTCATAGCCGACATCCACTGCATCTGGGCCGGGGCCGTAAAGATAATCCTTTCCGGAAACTCCTTTCACGATTGAATCACAACCTATGGCCTGAAGGAATCCGACGTATGAGGTACTCATGGCAACAAGCCTCCCGACGGGCCGTTCAATTTCCAGGGTATCCCGGCTGCCGTCGAAAGGTGAGATGGAGACAGCTCTCCATCCGCCATTATCAAGTTCTTCAATTTCAAGGAATTCCGGCTCAAAGGAATCGGCCGGGCCCATCCTTCCGGTTCCCCGTGAACAGGAAAGAGGGAGCAACGGCAGAAGGATCAGAAGGATATTCCAGAAACGGATTGTCATGACAGGCTGACCACATCGTCCGCAATGCGGGTCGCTGCCGGACGGTGAGTGATGAATATTATGGTCTTGCGACCGCAGAAGTTTTCCCTGATATTGTCGAGAAGGCGTTCCTCGGTCTCGACGTCGAGAGCCGATGTAGCCTCGTCCAGGATCATGATACCACCTTCGTGCAGGAGGGCCCTGGCAATGGCAACTCTCTGGCATTGGCCTTCGGAAAGTCCCGTTCCACTCTCACCGCAAAGGGTTTCCAGACCGTCCGGGAGTTCCAGGACGAAATCCGCGGCCGCATGATGCAAGGCTTCCTTTATCTGTACGTCAGTTGCGGAAGGGTTTGCCAGGAGCATATTCTCCTTTATAGTCCCGCTCATGAGGCTGTTACCCTGAGGTACATACATGAAGTTGCACCTGGTATCGACATCGGCATCGTGTGATCCTCCTCCGGGAACATAGAGCGTCACAGAACCGGATGATGGTTTCAAGAGGCCAAGCATTATCCTCGTAAGGGTGCTCTTGCCGACTCCTGTCGGTCCTGCAAGCACGGAGAGGGTACCTGGCTTGAAGTCATGAGAGAATTCCGAGATCACAGGCTTCTTGCCGTCCGAATATTCGAATGTCACATCCTTGAGCATGATGCCCGGAGCTCCTTCGTAGATTACGTCCCCATGGTATTTCTCAACTTGCAGGTCTTCAAGTTCGAGCAGCCTCTCGACGGAAGTCACAGCCTTTATGAAGGCAGGTACCTGGCGTCCGAGGTCGGCCACAGGCCGCTGGACCTGGCTGACAAGCTGCAGGAAAGCTGTCATCATACCGAAAGTGACTGCCCCGGTCTTGATTCCGAAGACACCCCAGAGGAAGGCCGCAGCATAGCCGCCGGTGAATCCGAGATTCATGAATCCACGGGCCACAGCATTGTAGTTAAGCCTTGTTATTACATTCTTTTT
>JBGVAE010000050.1:0-8993 GCA_045224215.1 Candidatus Cryptobacteroides sp.
TAAGTCAACCTGGTGTCCAGGGTGTTCCTGTTGAAGTCCGGATTCAAGGAATACCGTGATATATTCCCCGTAGAATTCGCCCCGGCCACCATAGACAAGCTCTCGCGATTGTATTTTACACGGAAAGAAAGGTTCGGAGAAACAAATGCCGTGTTGCTTTCTCCGAATCCGCTCTCCCCGGAGAAGAACCTGTCGCCAGATTCGTCACCCCAGAAACGGGACATGAATGCAGAGTAGTCGAATGTGTCCTTATCCAGACCGGAGATTACCGATTGGGTCTGATAGCTGGTTGTGGCTACGTACGACATGTTGCCGGACAAGGTCAGGGACCAGATTTTCCTTTCATCCAGCGGGGTTGTGTATGATGCGTAAAGCGAAGACATCAACGACGGCTTCCTGGCATTGACTGGCACGGTGTAGAGGATACCGTCGGAATCGTACCAACGGGCATAGGTAATGGGTTTGGTAGAGACCTGTCCGAACAGATATAACATAAGGTTCGAGAACTTCTTCTTGTCGTTCCTGTTCCAGTTGGCGTTAAAATATGTTATCGAATATGGCCTCAGATAAACATTGCCCACGACCAGACTGGAAGGATCGGTGATGTTAAGGACAGGAAGCATACGGCTTGAAGAAGGTCTCTGGGTATATCCGGAAGCACTCAGGAATATCCTGTCGTCACCTTTCATATGCTGGAATCTCATGGTCGGTGTGATGAACCAGTCCCATTCATCCACGCCCGTGGTCTGGGATATTCCGAAACTCTTCGAAAAGGTTTCATTGAGCACCCCGCTCATCTGGGCTCCGAAAGAAAACCAGCTGCCCTGCCCAAAGGTATACTGAGCGCTCAAGCCGTACTGCTGGTTTATGGAGCGGGAATCGGATTCTGAAGAATAATAATCGTTCCGTCCGGAAGCGTCGAAAGCATTCCTTTCACTGTTCCGGTGCGAGAGATCCAGCCTCGCCGTAGTCGAAACGGTCCATTTTTCACCGAAAGGTTCAGTGAACATGACCGATCCCCCAAACTGGTAGTTGTCCGAACCGGAATCGTATCTCATCGACCTGCCTTCGGTCTGCCCGGCTATATGCAATACGGATTCTTCAGTACTGTTCCCTTCGCCGTCACCATAACTGCCGTTCAGCCCAAGACGCAGGCTCCTTTTCTTCTTGCCCCACAATTCACGCACCGTCATGTCCGAGGAAAAGTCAGCATCACGGCTGACATCAAAAGTGCGCGATGCGTTCTCGGAGCTGTTGATCCTGATTCCTTCGCGGTCAGTGGCAGAAGTCCCTGACGTAAGCCGGTCGGTGCGGTCATGGCGGAAAGACGGCCTGAAATGGAACCATACCTTGCCCTTCTCTTTCTTCATCTCCAGATTCGAAGAGAAACTGTTTACGAAAGACTTCCCTGAACGGCTTACGGAAGTGAAAATGTCTCCATCTTCCTGGAATGTGGTCCTGTAAGTTTCCGAACCGGTATCGGTGTCGGTGTAACGGTAGCTTGCGCTCAAGGTGCTTTCAACATCCTTTATGCGCGATGTATTCAGATTGAGGCCGGCCTGAGCGGCGCTTGAAAGACCCATACCAGAAGACGACGGATCCGATTCCTCGCCTCCCCTGTAACGGATAAAGACAAGGCTGGAATTATCGGATACGTTCTGGGCACTGCCGATCAAGGTCAGCTGGTCTTTCTTGTTGTATGCCGAGACCAAGGCATTGGCATCGAACAACAATCCTCTGTCGTCCCTGAGAGGCTCATCCTCCCCTGAAGAAGAAACCGTGGTGCCGCCTTTGATTCCGACATTCCCGAACCAGCCTTCTTCATATTCCTTCTTCAAGGCGACATCGAGCACTTTCTCCCTGCTGCCGTCCTGGACTCCGGATGCACGGGCCGACTCGGATTCCCGGTCGATCACCCGCACCTTGTCCACAACCGAGGCTGGCAGGTTGTTCAAGGCCATGCTCTGGTCGTCGAAGAAGAAGGTGCGACCTCCGACGGTAAGTTTGTCGATGGTCTCGCCGTTGAACTTGACTTTGCCGTCCTCTGTAATCTCCATTCCGGGCATCCTGCTTATGAGGTCCTTGAGCATCGCATTGGCTCCCACGCGGAAAGACGAGGCATTGAATTCGACCGTGTCCTGTTTCACCACGATGGGGTTGCCCACGTCCGTCACCACCGCCGCCTTGAGGAATTTCTCGTCCGGACGAAGGAGGATGGTTCCCATTTCCACTATCCTTTCGCGGAAATAGTTCTTCTTTACGACCGGGACGTATCCCATCATCTCTATGTGGAATGAATACTCACCGTAAGGAATCTCCTCGAGCTTGGCCAACCCTTGGGCATCCGTCAGGGTGAAATTGGAGATCGTAGTGTCCTTCGCAGGAATAACGTACACCGAGGCGAAGGACACCGGTTCCCTCGACACCGAGTCGAGGACCGTGACCCTGACCTCGCTCAACCTGCCGGTAAACAGGTTGTCGTTTATTATAACGACCTGGGCCTCCGACACGAAGCCGAAGGCCAGGACAAGGAATAATACTGAAAGGACTCTTTTCATCATTGCTTCCGAACGCCGTCAAGGTCGATAAGAGTGAACTGGGCAGCCCCGTTGTAATTGGTCAGGATTCCCGTGAAGTCAACCTTCGCGCCGGCAAGTATCTCAGGGTCGATCTTGGAGTCCGAGAATTTGGCGTACCCGCTCGAGCGGACCTGGATTTCGGTGCCTCCCGTCATGGTGAAATACTGGCTCACCGAATATGCCGAAGCATTGTCTACAAGCTTCTTCATGTTCTGAATGTCGCCCACCTTGCCGTAGTTGTAGTCTCCGGAATTGCCGATGCTGGCAGCATCCCATGCACCGGAGACGACATATTCCCTCATCTTGGCGGCGCTCATCGCCCAGGTAGTGACACCCCACTGCTGGTCGGAGAGGAATAGCCTGTTGGAAGAAGCCTTCTTGTCTCCGTTCGGATCCACATAGATGAGGACAAAGATCTCGTTGGCGTAAGTGAGGTTCTTGACAGTCACATATTTCCCGAAAAGAGGACTCCTGTAGCCGAGCTTGAGGGCAGCCTTGACGTCATCCTCGCTGACCTCGACCGGAGAGACTTCCGCCCCTTTGGCTCCCCTGAAGATATGGGAGTCGATCAGGGACTTGACATCGATATAAGCAGTCTCGTATTCTCCGGTAGGGTCTTCGTAGCCGATCTGGAGCATGCCGCTGTAGTTGCCGAGAGTAAGTCCCTCGCACTTGACATAAAGGGTCTGGCCCGTCTTGTAGTCGTTGTACAGTCCGGAGGAGCCGATCTTCACCTCGATGGCTCCGGTCTCATCCTGTATGTACAGCGAACGGTAGATATTGCCGGAATTGTCGGAAGAGATGATCGTACCCTTTATGACTATGTCATCCTCGATATGGTAAGGCTTTCCGGTGTACAGGGCCTTCAGGGCGGCGATGCTGGTGTTGACCTGGCTGTCCATGTCGACAAGTTCGGCCTGGCCCGGCTCTCCTTGGTTGGCAAGCACCGGGTCCCATTCCGAGCAAGAAGCTGCAACTGCCGCAAAAACGATGGCTATTGAATATAATATCTTTTTCATTGTCTTTCCTCCCCTGCTTTAGAATCTGAAATAAAGGTTCAGCATGTAGTTGAATCCCGCCATGTAGAAGTACTTAGGATCGAACTTGTAATAGCGCTCCTTGCTCACGGTGTTGTCCACGATACGGGTCTGCTCGAAACCGCCGGTCTTGATGTCCCTGTTGTTCAGGATGTTCTTCGCGTTGAACGAGAAGCCGTACTGGTATTTCCGCTTGTAGTACCAGGACTTGCCGACCGAGAAGTTGACCACCCAGGCATTGTTGAACTTCTCCTGGGAAGCCATGTACTCGACCTCCTCCAAGGTGATGTTACCGTCAGTTCCGGCTGTTGCGGCGTCAGTCCTGTAGAGAGGGCTCATGTCGAGGTAGGAGTTGGCGAAATAGTCGACATCAGCATCGATGAACCAGTAGTTGTGGAAGAATGAGAGTCCGAGGCTGGCCGCGGTCTGCGGAGTACTCGGAACATAGTGCTTTTGGACGGTGCCGTCAACCTTCGGATTGCTCTTCCAGTAAGGTACGAGGATGTTGTCGTAGATGATCTCGGCACTGTTGTCCACCGTAGCAGTCATGGTAGGGTTGGACGTATAGATGTATTCTCCGGTGGTGAAGGCACCTTTCACGGAAAGACCGGTCAGAGGAGTCGGGATCTGGAAACCGAGTTCCATTCCCACATGCCTCTCATCTATTCCTTTGAGGGCGAAGTTACCGAAGGAGTTGTTGAGGTCGTAATAGACGCTCATAACATCGGTCTGGTCCTTGATCGTAGTGTAGAAACCGGTGAGGCGGAGGGAATAGCCGTTGGCCGCATACATGTAGTTGACGTCTCCGGACAGGGTCTTGACGTTGGTCAGGTCGCTGAAAAGGGTGTTCCTGGTCCTGGGGGCCACGAAAGCCTTGTCGAAGAGAGGGGCTTCGCTCGAATAGCTGGCGTTGGCATAGAGCCTGTGGCCTCCGGTAAGGGTGTAGCTCAGGTTCAGTTTGCCTGCATAGGTAAGGAAGCTGGACTTGGCGGAGGCTCCCTTCGAGGTAATCATATTCCCTTCGGAATCGTAATGGTTCTCAAGGGTTTTACCTGCATACGAGATCTCCGAGCCATCGTCGTTGAGGCCAGGGAACAGACCCTTCCTCATCAGGCCTTCCCTCCAGAAGCTGGAAGTACCGACTCGGCCTCCGGCATTGATTTCCAAGCCACCGAACGTGAACTTGCCATTGCCCCAGACCTCTCCTTTCATTACGTGAGCGTAGTAGTCGTAGCCGTACTTGCCGCCCTCGGCGATCTTCTCGGCCTCGCCATGATTCAGGAAATAGTCCAGGTCATTCTGGATCATGGTCGCCGAAGAGGAATAATCCCTCTCTGCGAACTGGTCCACGTTGAGGAAATACTGCCCGCCGAGCAGATCGTTGACCTTCTTGTAATACTCCGTCCTGTTGATCTTCCCATTGGCTCCCAGGGTGAGCAGGATGTTCACCTTCGGGCGCCACTTGACGCTGGCGCCCAGATTGAGGTCGTTCTGGTCCACGTGGCGCTCCTCGAGGGCGTACTTGGAACGTCCGCCGGTGGAATTGAGGTTCACATCGTAGAGACGGTCCCAGTTGACGTGGGCGATGTTGTCCACGTTCCTCTGCCAGGCATCCCTGGCCCAGGCCGCCTTGGCCGGGTTGTTCCGGTTGTAATCGGTGTTCTCCATGTAGAAGTAGCTCGGGAGATTCCTGTAATAGTCTGGGCGGGGGTCAGGAGCGTCGTACCAGTCCAGCGCCGTGTAGCCGTTCTTTCCGGTCCTCCAGAGGAGGGTGGCGGAGACGTTCAGGTCACGGGAAGGGGTGAAGTCATATTTCAGGAAGGTCACAGGCTCGAAGGTAATCCTGTTGCGGGCATTGCGGACCTTGCCGTTCTGGTAGCCCCAGTTGGAATTGTACATGTTGTCACCCATAAGGTCATAGACCTCCTGGGTGGAGGCGTTCTGAGCGCCACGGGTGCCTGGAGTCGCGAAGGTGACCAATGCCAGGCGGTGGATGTCGTTCCAGTTCTTCTCCACTCCGGCATAGTAAGCGAATGAACGGTAGTAGACTCCTTGTATCCAGTCATTTCCGCCGAGCCTGGCTGAAGCGCTCACTGCATAAGACCATCCCTTGTCGTTCTCCGGAACAGCATAGGTTCCCATCACGCGGAGCCTGTAGAGGGCGCTGTTGGTAAGGACGCTGAACCTCTTGCCGGGACGAACCTTCGCAGGAGTCGCATAGATATTTGTAAGACCGTTGTAGCTTCCTATCCCATACTCGGAAATCTCGGAACCCACCACGGTAGCCTTGCTGCGCATCACTTCGTTGAGGCCGGTCCAGAGGGAATATGGGGAATAACCCGTCAAGGCGTCGTTCATCTTGATTCCTGCCAGATAGACATCCTGGGACTCGCTGGCATAGCCGCGGACCTTGAAACGCACGGAGCTGAAATTGAAGCTCGCGATGTTGTTGAACACATCGTTCTGGTCGTAGAGGATGGTCGGAGTGTCCTCGTAGCCCATACCGTCAAGGTCGAAATCTCCGAAGGACGAATCGTCTATGTCCACCGCCACCGAAGGAGAGAGGCTGAGGTTGAACATATTCTTGACATAACCGTCGTTGACGGTCACGTTGACCATGGTCTGCAGGTAGCCCGGGGCATCGATCTGAAGGTCGTAAATTCCGTCCGGGAGTTCTGTCATGAGGAAGTTTCCGTTGGCGTCTGCGGTCACCGTACCGATCTCCGTGGCACCGGACATCAGTTTCAGCGTGGCACCGGAGACCGGCGTCCTGTCAGACCTGTTTATCACCGTTCCTTTCACGCCTCCGGTTGGAGTCTGGGCAAAAAGCAAGATGCCGGCCAGGAACGCAGCCGAGGCTGCTGTCAATTTCTTTATCATAATCAGGTTATTTGTTCGAGATGACGATGTAAGTAGGATAATGGTCGCTGTAGCCGTTGATGAAGGCTCCATTGCTCATGGTCCTCAGAGGCTGTCCCTTGTACTGTCCTTCCTGCTGGGTCATGAACGGCTGTTGGAACACCCTGCCGTAGAACTTCTTCTTCACGATAGGCTTGATCGAGAAAGAACCTTCCGGGGCTGAAACCATTGCCTTGTTGACCATGATGATGTCGAATATGCTCCACACCCCCTGGTAAGCGAGGGATCCGTAGCCTGCCTTTATCATCGAAAGGAAAGGATTGAAGAAGTCGTATTCCCCGACTTCGGCGATAGTCTCCTTGCCATGCAGGTATTCGCACATGCTGATGTCTGTAGGGTTGTCGTTCATGTCCCCCATCACGGCAATCTTGATCCCGGGGTACTCATTCATCACTCGCACGGCATCACGGTAGATGATCTCGGCTCCACGGCTGCGGAGGTCCCCGCTCTTGCCACCGATCCTTGAAGGGAGATGAGTCACGTAGAAGGCGAACATCTCATCTCCTATCGTTCCGCGCACCATCAGGATATCCCTTGTGCGGAAGTCTATCTGGCGCAGGGAGTCGAGATTGAACACTATCTTGGAATCTTCGAAGTTGAAAGGTATCGAACGACTCTCCAGCATGGTGAACTGGTCCGGGCGGTAGAGCAGCGCGCAGTCCACGCCTCGCCTGTCAGGTCCGTCATAGTGTACGATCTGGAAGTTGGCGTCGGCGATCTCGGGCTGGGCCACCAGGTCCTCCAGGACATGGCGGTTCTCGATCTCGCTCACTCCAAGGATGGTGTGCCAGACCTTGTTGGCGTCCTTCATGGCACGGATCACCGAGGCCATATTGTGAAGTTTTTTCTGATACTTCACGTCGGTCCACTGGTTGGCTCCGTCAGGAAGATATTCGTAGTCGTTCTTCCCCTCGTCGTGATAGGTGTCGAACAGGTTCTCAAGGTTGTAGAACCCTATGACATGGCTCTTCTGCACCTTCTGGGCGATGGCGAGAGGCGCCAGAAGGAGAAGGGCTGTGAATATGCAGAATACTCTTTTCATCAGTTTCTTGTGTTATTGCCACCACCAGGAGACGGTGGATGGGTTTTCGTCTTTAATCTTTCCGGCAGTGGAGGCGTCCACCCGGTCGGTGAGGTTCACGAAGAGTCCATATCCCAGTTTCTTCTCCAGGTCGGAAATGGACATGGACATGTCCTTTGATATTGCTGAACCGCTGTATTCCTTATGGTCGAGGTAGAAAGCGCAGCCCATGTAGCCTGAATATCCGATGGTGGAAGATTTCTGGTAGCGGAGCACCGCCTTGAAATAGGCTACCGGGACGGTGACTTTCTTGCCGTAATTGTCGGTGCAGTACTCCGTGCTGCCTTCTGGCACACATCCGGTCACTACATACAGAGTGTCCGACTTGAAGGCCCAGTTCCTGACCTTTCCTTCGAGCGTGGCCCAGATTGACGCGTTGAAATTGTCGTTGATCTGCGGGGTCATGTTCGTGAAATAGAAGGTCATGGAATTGGAAGCATATGAGGTAAGCCTGTCCGCGGATGCTATCTGGTGCCCGCGTGCATGCCAGCCGGCATTGCCGTCGCCGTAGGCCTTGTAGAGCACCGGCTGCTTGTCTTCCGGCAGGGCAGGGTCAAGGGCCCATGCGTCCGTTCTCTTGACAGAACCTCCTATGTTCCAGCCACATAGAGGATATGCCACCCACTTTGCCACGAGGTTGTCATAGTCCCAGTAGAAGGAATAGTTCCTGGTCTTGACAGACAGGACTTCCATGTCATGGGAGAAGAACTCGTAATCGTCCTTTGCCGATGTCTCCGGGAGTTCCAGCCAGCGGACCTTGGCGGCAGCGTCTCCGTAGCCTCTGGCCTCTCCCCCGCCAGGGGTAACCGCCTTCTTGCTCTGGGAGAACTTCAAGGTCGCCTTGCCACCCGGATTCGTGACGGTGAGGGTGGCGCTGCGGTCTTCTTCACCATCATTCTCCGTCCAGGACAGCACTATGGTGTTCGAGCTGGAAGATCCGGAGGAAGGGCTCACCGTGAGCCAGCTTTCGCTGGAAACGATGCTCCAGTTCCCGACTGAACTCACTTCTATGAACTGGCTGCCGGCCTCATGGCTGGCAGGATTGGTCTTGACGGAGATGGTCGGAGGCGCTGTGTGGGCCTCCTTTCCTGAATCCCCGCAAGAAACCGCCAGCACCGGCAGCGAAAGCAACGCTGCCAGTGCAAGGCAATTTGATATGACTCCCTGGAATCTCAATTACTTTTCAGCTTTTATTCCGAACAGGATGACCCTGGTGTTGGAACCGGTTGTGGTGACCGTCACCGTTACATCTTCCGTGAGGGTCTCAGGAAGGGCCATGGTGTAATGGTCGCTGTCCGTTACGGTGATTGTGTAAGGAGAGCTGTTTGCAGCACCTTCATTGGCGGCGAGTTCCTTGGTATATAACGGTGTCTCGCC
>JBGVAE010000051.1:0-42897 GCA_045224215.1 Candidatus Cryptobacteroides sp.
ACCAAACGCCACAATCCGGGTCACATCATCTGGTCCCCGGACTCCAGGCACTTCGCCACCATGAAGTGGGACATGCGCAAGCTGAGCGAGCTCTGGGTAATCAATTCCGTGAAGGGAAAGCGTCCGGAACTGGAGACCTACAAGTACCAGATGCCGGGCGAAGCCGGTCCCAAGGGATATCTCTTCGTATTCACCCTGGATGGCTTGAAGGCCACTTCCCAGGAAGTGAGGAGCGAGGCTTTCAAGGACCAGGACGTCAATTTCCTGAACGCCAGGCATGAAGCGAAGGACAATTACCTTGACTACAGGACGAGCAAATGGCTGGGCGATGACAGCGGATTCTACCTCGTGAGGCAGAGCCGCGACCTCAAGAGACTGGACCTCTGCTGGGTGGCAGTCGGGGCCGATTCCACCAAGACCATCATCTCCGAGAGGGAAAGGACTTATATAGAATACCGCAATCCTTATCTTGTCAAGGGCGGAAAGCAGCTTGTCTGGTGGTCCGAGCGCAACGGCTGGGCCAACCTCTACCTGTACGACAACGAGGGCAGGCTCCAGAAGGCTCTGACCGAAGGAGCGTTCCATGTGGAGGACGTGCTCGGAGTCAACGAGAAGGAAGGATATGTCCTGCTCAGCGCCTGTGGTGTGCTCAAGGACGAGAATCCTTACCAGATGCACACATTCCGGGTTCCGCTTTCCGGCGGAAGCCTTTCCCATCTGGACATGGACGACATGGATGTCCTTTCTACGGCCAGCGATGATGCAAGGTTCTTCGTGGCCAATTATTCCAGGGTGGACTGCGGGCCTGCAGTGGCCCTGTACAATGCTTCCGGAAAGAAGGTCCTGGACCTCGGCACCGCGGACCTGAGCTTGCTCCTGGACGCCGGATACAAGTTCCCGGAGCGTTTCAAGGTCAAGGCTGCCGACGGGGTCACGGACCTTTACGGAGCCATGTACAAGCCTTATGATTTCGATTCCACGAAGGTCTATCCGATCTGCGACTATGTGTACCCGGGTCCTCAGGTCGAGGCTAACAACATCTCCTGGAGCAAGGGGTTCACGAGGACCGACAGGCTAGCCCAGCTGGGGATGATAGTCATCACGGTGGGTAACCGCGGCGGCCATCCTAACCGTTCGAAATGGTACCACAACTACGGCTACGGCAACCTTCGGGACTATGGCCTCGAGGACCAGAAATACGCGATACAGCAGCTTGGGGCCAGATGCCCGTTCATCGACCTGGACAGGGTGGGGATACACGGCCACTCAGGCGGCGGTTTCATGAGCACGGCGGCTATCCTGAAATATCCGGACTTCTTCAAGGCAGCGGTTTCCTGCGCCGGCAATCACGACAACAGCATCTACAACCGCTGGTGGAGCGAGCAGCACCACGGAATCCTGGAGAAGGTCGACAAGGGCGATACCACGTTCGTATATTCAATATCCACCAACCAGGAGCTTGCGAAGAACCTGAAGGGGCACTTGATGCTGGTCCACGGGGATATCGACAACAATGTGCATCCAGCCAACACCATACGCGTGGTGAATGCGCTGATCAGGGCCAACAAGCGTTTCGACATGCTGATCCTTCCCGGGCAGCGCCACGGCTTCGGGGATATGAACGAATATTTCTTCTGGAGGATGGCCGACTACTACTCCGAGTGGCTCATCGGTGACACCGAACGCTCCCGAGTCGACATAGTCCAGCTGAACAACGACTGATCCTAGCGCCCGTAGAGCTGGAGTTCGATGACTCTGCGCTTGAGGGCGCTTCCGTATTCATATTCACCGACATCTATCGAATCAAGTAGGTAGAGGTCGGTGCCCTTGAATATGGTGCCTTCGGCTACAGTCCTGATCTGGAGGATCTTGTCGATGGAATCCTTAGGGACGATCAGATGGCAAGGGATGATGTAGGCGACCATGTTGCAGGCCACGGCGTGAGCTACTGCGCGTACTCCGCGAGGATTGTCGCAGATCTGCGCGAGCTGGCTGTAGCTCATCAGCTTGATTCCCTCTTCGGGCAGGATAGGCGTGCCATCCTCCCGGTGGGTCAGATGGTATAGATTCTTCCAGACATTGACCTGGAATGGAGTGCCGGAAATGTAAAGGTCCTCCCACTTGGTCTTGAGGGACAGGTCGGAGAGTTCCTTCATCGAAATCTTGCTGACAGTGATTTCCGAAGTGGCGGAGACAGGCTGCGACTGCACCATCTCGGTGATTTTGCTCAGGTGCCGGAAGTCCGCGCAGACCGACGCGATCTTGCCATCAATGCGCGTCACCACCCATTTGTTATCATCCCTTTTCATTGCCGATTATTCTTAACCCGCTTAAAGTTAAGAATTTCCACCCACAACTCCAAATCATTTCACGAGGCAGCCCAGGAAGAATTCTTTCAGGGATGAATCGGAATTCGAGATGCGGCCCTTCAGCCTCCAGATACGGTTGTAGATAACGCTCTTCTCCTTACCCATCAAGGTGGATATGGTCGTGCTTGAGAAACCCGATGCAGCGAAACTGTACAGCAGGAAGTCTTCTTCCTTCCAGGACGGGAACTCGGCCCTCAGCTTGGTCATTACTCCGTCGGTGCTTTCGTTCAGCATCTCTTCCAGATTCCTCTGGACCTTCCGGTCGCTCCGAAGTCCTTCTATGATGTTCTTTACCTCTTTCAGGATCTTCGGCTGCAAGTTGTCCGTGCCTTCATAGACATAGTACTGCTCACATAGCCGCTCCAGGGCGTCGTACCTGAGGCTTTCGCTGCGGCTGGCCTTCTGCGGAAGAGAAGATGAAGCAAGTTGCCTCCTGAGATCTTCGGCGGCGCTCATAAGTTGCTCCTTTTCAGCTATTTCCTCTTCAAGCCTGCGCTTTTGGGCGGCCCTGTAATACAGATATGCGGCGACCATGGCGGCAATGACCATCAAGGCGACCAGAGCGAAGAGCAACAGCCTCAGGCGGGCATTCCTGAGTCTCTGCGCCGTGGCGTCGGCCTGGCCCTGGATATATTCCCTCTGGCTGGCTGCGACCGCCTGCTTCAAGGAAGCCGTCTGAGCCCTGTTGCCATATTCAGTGACCCTTTCCAGGGCACTGAGGGCTCTTGCGGAGTCGCCGGAGCGGGATGAGATCTGGTATTCCCTGAAATCTATCTCGGCAGTGGCATCATCTCCCTCCGCCTCCGCCTTGGCCTCGGAGAGCCATTTCAAGGCTTCCGCGCGGTTGCCTAAGAGGGAATATGAATATGCAAGCACTCCTTTGTCGGAACTGGAAAGTGGGAGTCCGAGGTCGTTGGCGGCGCGTCCCAGGAGTTCCATCGCCAGCACCGGGTCCGGAGTGTCCTTGCTCACCGCAAGGGCGGCATAGGATTCCAGGCAGCGAGCCTCCAGGAGGGTGTCCTTGAGTTCATGTGAGTCATAAAGGACGCTCTTGAATATGTCTTCGGCGGCTTCATTGCCGGCGAGTCCGGCTTCGGCCTGACCTATTTCCAGGAGGGATTCGAGGGATTCACGTTTCAATCCCGCAGCCTCGAATGCTTCAGCGGCCCTGGCGAGGTACATCATCTCATCGGTGGTGTTGCCTGAAGCGTTGCAGGTTCGGGCCATATCCTTGCAGATCAGGCCTTCGTGCTCTTTGTCTCCAGCCTTTCCGGCAAGCTCCAAGGCCTTGGTGTAGGTGACTATGGCGGCAGAAAAGCTACCGTCGTTGAACTGCGTCCTTCCAAGGCAGTAAAGGGCCCTGGCCTGGCTGGCTTCGTCCCCGTGGCGGGCAAACCAGGCGACGGTCTTTTCCATTTCCCCGACATCGTGGGTGTTGAAGTTGGAGAGGCCCTCTTCCACCTGGTCGAGGTACTCCCCCATCTTGTTTTCAAGTTCGGTGGAGCAGGCTGCGAGCGAAACGGCCGCAAGCAGGAGAAGTGTCAGGAGACGAGTATTGTTCATGGTCAGTCTTCATTGCGCCATCCCTGTGCCTTGACCGGAAGCTCCGCCCCGCTTGGGGCCACCAGTACGGCTCCTACGTCGCTCTGGGCAAGATGGCCGATTATGTCGAATGTCTGGAATTCCCTGCGGAACTTTTCCGCATTGAGGATAGGGATGGTGAACAGGAGCCTGAAATCATCACCTCCGTTCATGGCTGCCGAGACCGGATCGATGTCCAGTTCCTTTCCGAAAGCGAAACTGTTGCCTTCGAAAGGAATCTTGTCGGCATAGACCTTGGCTCCGAGACCGGTGTCGCGTACGAGCCTCTTGAGGGTGTCCGACAGGCCATGGGAGACCGCGTAGCCGTTGGATGGATAGATTCCGGCTTCTTCAAGCCGGCTGACGACGGTAGCCGGAACTTCTGGTTTGAGGTAGCTTCCGATCATCATCTTGTATTTTTCCAGGTCAGGCTGGGTGGAATCGTCCGAGGTCTTCTCGAAGTTCCTCTTCTCCCTTTCCAGGATCTGCTGGCCGATGTAGGCGGCTCCAAGGCTTCCCGAGACGCAGATCAAGTCCATGCTCCGTGCCTTGACGGTCCGGCCGGCAGTGAGCTTGTATTCCTCACCGGTTGTCGAAACACTGATAGTCAGTCCGTTAGGAGAAGGGACAAGGTCCAGGTCGATAGCTTTGTAGCCGTGTTCCCTGGCCGCCGTGACAACTCCTGACCAAAGGTCCTTCACGTGCTGAAAGTCGAGTTTCGAGGATAGGCCGAGCCTTACAGAGAGCAGCCTCGGATGCGACATCGAGGCGTAAAGGGCCGCCGTCTGGGCGGCTACGCATTTGTAACCCAGATGCTTGAGCGGGAAATACGTGAGGTCGAAGTCCATCCCTTCCAGAAATACCCTGGAGGACGTCTTGACGAGGCTTCCTGCCTCTGGGACGAAAGACTGGTCTGCAAGATGTTCGAATCCGCTCCCTTCGAAAAGGAGAGCTATCGCTTCTTCCTTGCCATATTCATTGAAAGAATCTGCGGCCATGTGAACTATTTTCTTTTCTAATCAAGACAAAATTAGCACAAATTGTTAAATTTGTAAGTATTGAAACACAATCGTACATGAAAAGAATACTTCTCGCACTGGCTGCAGCCCTCATGGCGCTCCCAGCATCACTTTCCGCCAAGGACAAGACGGCGGACATCAAAGTCATCTCGTACAATATCAGGGTCGGCACTGCCAAGGACGGCACCAATTCCTGGGAATACCGCTACCCTGCTTCAGCGATGATGATCGCCGACCAGCAGCCGGACATCTTCGGAGTACAGGAGGCTTTGGATTTCCAGATAGCTTACCTTGAGGAATATTGCAAAGGATACAAGAGCGTCGGTGTGGGCCGCGATGACGGAAAGCACAAGGGCGAGCACATGTCCATATTCTGGAACAAGAAGACCACCAAGCTCCTGAAATGGGGCACCTTCTGGCTTTCGGAAACTCCGGACAAGCCGGGCAAGGGATGGGATGCCGACTGTATCCGCACCGCCACCTGGGCTCTGCTGAAGGACAAGGCCAGCGGCAAGAAATATTACTATGTCAACACCCATCTTGACCACATCGGCTGGGAGGCTCGCAAGAACGGGCTCAAGCTTATCGTGGACAGGATCGACAGCATCAATCCGCAGGGATGGCCGATGATCATCACCGGAGACTTCAACATGGAGATCGACCGTCCTGAGTTCGACGGCCTCAAGAAGGTCATGAAGAATGCTCGCGAAGTTGCCGTGAAGACCGACCATCTGAAGACCTACAACGCCTGGGGCAACGAAGACCATCAGCAACTGATCGACTACATCTGGTTCAAGGGTTTCAGCACATGCACCGAGTATGAAACCATCACCAAGAAGTACATGGACAGGGCCTATATTTCCGACCACTATCCTATCAAAGCCACCCTCATATTCTGATGAAACGCTTCGCCGCAATATTTCTTGTCACGATTTTTTGCCTGAGCACCTTCGCACAGCAAAAGATCGTGTCACCGAAATCGCGCGGTTTTGATCCCGAACATCTTTCCAAGGTGGACGGGGTGATCGAAGAAGCTATCCGGGAAGGTACTGTTCCTGGGGCAGTGATCTCCGTAGTGCGCGGAGATGACATAGTTTACCTGAAGGCATACGGCAACAAGAGCATGGTCCCGGAGGTCGAGCCGATGACCACGGAAACCATATTCGACCTGGCGTCCTGCAGCAAGGCTATGGGTACCACCCTTGCTTTCATGCAGCTGCTCGAGAACGGCCAGGTGAGGCTGATAGATAACGTCAGCTATTTCATCCCTGATTTCGCCCCTTGGACAGACCCGGAAACCGGGGAGAAGGTCCAGATCACTGTCCGTGACCTGCTCACGCATTCGTCCGGCCTGGCTCCGTACATAGACGTGGACTCCTTCGTGAAGGAGCACGGGGAAAACTGCCCGGAGGAATTGGAGACGTTCATCGCCACCAAGGTTAGGAGGAATTTCCGGCCGGGAACGGATTTCATGTACAGTTGCCTGAATTTCATCACCCTCCAGAGGATCCTCGAAAGGGTGACCGGAAAGAAGCTCCATGAATACCTGCAGGAAAACGTGTTCGATGTGCTGGGACTGAAGCACACATGCTATTTCCCGCTGGATCCGTCTCTTCCGAAGCTCAAGGGTGCCGATTACAATGCTCTGGCGGCCCTTTGCGCCCCGACGACCGTGCAGGCTGACGGCCTGCCTTTGGTGGCCGCAGTCCACGATCCTCTGGCTCGCAGGGTGATGGGAGGGGTTTCCGGCAATGCCGGGATGTTCTCCGATGCAAGGGACCTCAGCAGGATCTGTTCTGAAATCATGTCCAGGGGAGGTGACATCCTTAGGCCGGCAACGGTACGGCTCATGACTACGATTCCTGAAGAGAACGACCCTAAGGTGGGACGTGCTTTGGGGTGGGACAAGAAAAGCGACTACAACGGCAACCTGGGGGACTATTTCGACAAGGACTTCACCATCGGACACACCGGCTACACAGGGACTTCGGTTGTGATTGACCTCAAGAGCAGGACCGCCGTCATACTGCTTACGAACAGGGTCCATACCGAGGACAAGGGCAGCGTCAGCCGCCTGCGCTCCCGGGTCGCCAACATAGTTGCATCCTCAATCAAGTATTATTATTAGTGAAACGTTTTTCCTCAGCCGTCATTGTCTCGGTATCACTGCTGGCCGCCGCAGCCTTTCCTTCGCCTGCCCAGACGAAGGAAGTGTTGCTCCAGGAGTTGGACAAGACTATCAGCGAGTCGGAAAAGTACGTTTCGGATAAACTGCTGAGGATAAAGACCATCGAGAACAACCTGCATTCAAGGGGAGTCTCTCCCGAGAAGCAGTACGAGATCTATGGGGAACTATTCGATGAATACCAGACTTTCAACTACGGGAAGGCCACCCAGGTGCTGAGCGAGCAGAAAGAAATCGCTCTTGCACTTGGAGACCAGTCCAAGATCAACGACATCCTGCTGAAAGAAGCGATGCTGAACACTGCAGCGGGAGAATTCCTCGAGGCCATCAACAACCTGGCCCGGATGGACACTACGATCTTCACGAAGGAGCAGGAGATACGTTACTGCGACGTTCAGCAGCGGTTCTGGAACGATTACAACGAGTATCAGAAGAGCAACGACAAGTCGATGTTGAGGAAGGTCTCGTATTACCGCGACAGGCTCCTATCGCTAGCCCCGCAAGGGAGCAATATAAGTGAATATATAACTGTCCGCAAGAGCATGGACGAGGGCAACTTCGCCCAGGCGGATTTCATCAACCGGCATTCCCTGTCGAAGATGGATCCTTCCAGCCACGAATATGCCAACCAGGCTTATTATCAGGCCAGGATCTGCGAGGCTCTCCAGAGGCGGGGGGAAATGGAGAATTGGTTCATCCGGTCCGCCATGGCAGACATCAGGTCAGCCACCAAGGACAATGCTTCCCTCTTCAGCCTGGCTCAGGAATTATTCAACGACGGAGACCTGGACCACGCCTTCCACTACACCCAGTTCTCCCTTGCCGATGCCCTCTCGTTTGATGCGAAGTTGCGCCAGTGGCAGATTTCGGCGATCTTGCCGGCCATCCAGAAGGGATATACCGAGAATCAGGAGATGCATCACAAGCGTACCAGAGGTCTGCTGATTGCGGTTTCTATCCTTGCTTTGCTACTGCTGGGCGGAATCTTCGCTCTTCTGCGGCTGTACCGCAAGCAAATCGAGTCCAACAAGCAGATTGCCCGGATGAATGCCCAGATCCAGGAAAGCTCTGCCGCCCTGAGCGAATTCAATTCGAAACTCACCCGGATGAACAAGGATCTCTCCGAGGCCAATGCAGCAAAGGAGG
The DNA here is from genome assembly GCA_045224215.1 of Candidatus Cryptobacteroides sp. Lineage (GTDB taxonomy): Bacteria > Bacteroidota > Bacteroidia > Bacteroidales > UBA932 > Cryptobacteroides. Next base: position 8,301 of record JBGVAE010000051.1, read on the forward strand.
AATACATAGGTTTGTTCCTGGGTATGTGTTCGAAGTACATAGACAAGATGAAGGCGCACCAGAGCAAGACCAGGAAAATGGCTCTGGCCGGTCAATACGACGAGATCATAAAAGATGCTTCTTCAAAGGAATTCGTGGACGAAGAGCTGAAGGAGTTCTATGACATGTTCGACCAGGCTTTCCTGAAGCTTTATCCTAAATTCGTGGAGCAATTCAACTCTCTTCTCCGTGAGGACTCCAGAATAGAGCTGAAGAAAGGTAAACTGCTCAATACCGAGCTGCGGATATTCGCCCTGATCCGCCTTGGTATCACACAGTCTTCAGACATCGCATCCATGCTCCGGTACTCCTCCAACACCATTTACAACTACCGCGCGCAGATAAAGAACGCATGCCTGGGGGAACGCGAAACCTTCGAGGAAAGGGTAAAACAAATCGGGAACTAAAAGCTTCGAAAGTCATATAAACTTATAAATAAGTGGATGCCGTTTTAGGGGAAAAATGCCACTTAATAGGCCTTACATCCACTCTGATTATTGGATCTACTTAACACTAAACGCCTTAAAATCATCTAGTTTAAACTATTTTAAACTGCTATGATTTCCACTTAAAAATATTTAAAACGTTTAATCCAACCAGGCAAATCCACTTTTTAGAGTCCAAAACTTAAATTATATATCTATAAATCAATCAATTATATCTATATTTACGAAAGCGCCTCCCCTATTTTCCAGGAGCCTGCTATATTTTATTATCTGATTGATATATTTGCTTCGAAAAACACTTTCAAGTGGATGATTTTCACTGAACAAATACTAATTAACTCTAAAAAACAATGAGTAACAACATTCTCAGGCAGTTTGCACTGACAGTCATCTGCCTTCTCGGGATTGGCTCGGCGGTCGCATGGTCGCAGAACATCCAGGTCAAAGGTGTCGTGCTCGATGAATTCGGGGCCGGAATGATGGGCGCCGGAATCTTCCAGAAAGGCACCGAGGCTGGTACCATCAACGGTACCACCTCCGATTTGGACGGTAATTTCCAGATCAGCGTGCCTCAGGGTTCCACCCTTGTAATCCAAGCATTAGGCTATGTATCCCAGGAAGTTCCGGCATCGGAATTCGTCAGGGTGCAGTTGGTGACCGACAGCGAGATGCTGAACGAAACAGTCGTGGTCGGTTACGGTGTACAGAAAAAGAGCGTCGTCACGGCGGCTATCTCTTCAATTACTTCAGACGATCTTAAGGCACAGTCCCAAAACAGGTTGGACAACATGCTGCAGGGTATGGCTTCCGGTGTCCTCGTGACCCAGAGTTCAGGTTCCCCTAGCGCAGGTTCCCAGGTTCGCGTCCGTGGTGTAGGAACCATCCATAATTCCGACCCTCTCTATATAGTGGACGGTATGCCTGCTGGGAGTATCGACTACCTCAATCCTAACGACATCGAGCGTATCGAGGTACTCAAGGATGCTGCTTCGGGTGCCGTCTATGGTGCCCGTGCTGCAAACGGTGTCATCCTGGTAACCACTAAGAAGGGCAAGGAAGGAAAGGTCCGTGTCAACTATGATTTTTCCTATGGTCTCCAGAACCCTTGGAGGAAGCCTGCCGTCCTGAACGCTACCGAATATGCCATCATGATGAACGAGGGCATGCTCAACGATGGCAAGGCTCCTATTTATGACGATCCATATTCTCTTGGTGAAGGTACTGACTGGGTAGATGCCATATTCGACAAGAACTCTCCTATCGTCAAGCATGATGTCAATGTGATGGGTGGTACCGAAAGAGTCGATTACAGCGTGTCCGGAGGTTATCTTTCAAACAAGGGTACCATCGGGGGCAGCTACGGCCGATCTTACTACAACAGGTTCACCCTCAGGGAGAATGTCGGGATTACCCTCTTCGACGAATCCGCGAACAGGAACTGGCTCAACAAGATGACTTTCCGCAATCAGGTTTCCTACGCCCACATCAGGTCCCAGGGAATCTCCACCAATTCCGAGTTCGCTGCGCCTCTAGGTTCAGCCATCGGAATGTCTCCTCTGGAGTCCATCTATGCGACAGCCGAGGATGAGCTTCGTTACCAGAGCCTCTATCCGGCCGGTTACCCTTATATTATCAGGAACAAGGACGGGGTCGCCTATTCCATCGCAGATGCAGGAGTCTATAACGAGCAGGCCAACCCTCTCGCAATGCTTGACCGCCCTGCAGGACATACAAGCACCGACAAGTTCGTGGCCGGCCTCATCACCGAGCTCCAGCTTATCGACGGCCTCAGGTTCCGCAACAGCGTCTCAATGGACCTGGCCTATGTCTACAGCCACAGCTATTCTCCTGAATATTTCCTTACATCCAAGGATTTCAAGTACGATACCGTCACCTCTTCCACTACCTATGACAAGGATGGAAACGCCACGGTGACGGACAAGATCAACTATGGTTCCAGCACCAGCCAGAGCATGGACAGGTACTATACCTGGCAGGTCGAGAACGTATTTACATACGACAAGTCTTTCGGAAAGCACTCTATCAATGCCGTGCTCGGCCAGTCTGCCCTCCGGTATATCTCCGCTAACGTAGGAGCCAGCGCCAACGGCCTGACCTTCCCTTACGACGAGTGGAAGATCACTGTCAACAACACTCTCGGACAGAGAGATAACGGCGACCGCAACGGATGGGGAAGCTGGAACTCGATTCCTTACAGCCTTCTTTCATACTTCGGCCGTATCACCTACAACTACGACGAGCGTTACATGTTCGAGGCAACCGTAAGACGTGATGCTTCCAGCCGTTTCGGAAAGAACAACAAGTGGGGTACTTTCCCTTCATTCTCTCTCGGTTGGAACATCAAGAACGAGGCTTTCGCCAGGGATATCTACTGGCTTTCCACTGCCAAGCTCCGTGGTTCATGGGGTATCAACGGTAACGACAACATCGGCGACTTCACCTATGCCGTCTATACCTCATCCAACAACAACTACGTGTTCGGATCCGGAGGAAACGGCTCTGAAGCCGTCAATCTCGGAGTGAAGCCTTCGGGCCTTGCCAACCCTAACGTCAAGTGGGAAGAGTCCAGGCAGACCGACATCGGTGTCGATCTCGGATTCTGGGGCAACAAGTTGACTGCTACGGTGGACTATTACATCAAGAATACCACCGGAATGCTTCTCTCGATGCCTGTTCCTTCTTATGCCGGAGATTCCGCTCCTACCGGAAACCTCGGAGACATGGTGAACAAGGGCCTTGAGTTCGACCTCGGATACAGGAATCATTTCGGTGATTTCAACTATGGTGTCAAGCTGAACGCTTCTTACAACAAGAACAAGCTTACATTCCTCGGTGATGATGCCACCTACCTCAGCGGCTCCTCCCATAAGCTCGGTACCCTTACCCGCGGTGTGGTCGGGCTGCCGTTCCCATACTTCTATGGATGGAAGACTGACGGAGTGTTCCAGAACTGGGATGAGGTCAATTCCTATGTCAATGCCGAAGGATCCCTCATCCAGCCGAACGCCCAGCCTGGCGATTTCAGGTTCGTGGACGTAGATGGAAACGGAGTCATCAATGACGACGACCGTACCATGATCGGCAAGGGAATTCCTGACTGGACATTCGGCCTTACCCTGAATTTCGAATGGAAGGGCTTCGATTTCAGCATGCTCCTCCAGGGACAGACCGGCGCACAGGCTTACAATGTCTCCCGCCGTACCGACCTCTATTATATCAACCTTCCTAAGAGCATCCTCTTCAGGTGGACAGGCGAAGGCTCGACAAACGAGTACCCTCGTTTCGCCTTCAACTCAGCCAACGAGAACTACAGGGCTTCCGACTACTGGGTGGAAGACGCTTCCTTCATCAGGGCCCGCAACGTCCAGCTTGGCTATACCCTTCCTAACAACATTACCAGGAAGATCGCCATCCAGCGCCTGAGGCTGTATGTACAGGCAGAGAATCTCTTCACTCTCACGAAGTACACGGGATGTGATCCTGAAGTTACCGGCGGAAACTCCGGTTATGGTACGGAAGTGGGAATCGACCGCGGTGTCTATCCGCAGAACAGGACCTTCACTTTCGGTGTCAACGTTAACTTCTAATATTGGACATTGATATGAAAAAGATACTTTTGGCACTGAGTGCCCTTTCGATAATGGCTCTTTATTCCTGCAGCGAAGAATTCGTTTCTCCGAAGCATAACTCTTCAGAACCCCTGGAGGAATATTTCAATACGGAAGCTCGTATGTTCCAGAGCCTTGTAGCCGCCTACGACCCGCTCGAGTGGTTCGACTACTTCTACCAGTACGACGCCCTTCATCTGATCTTCGATGTCATGGGCGACGATATCAATGCCGGCGGATCCAATGAAGGAGACCAGCCTATCATCGTCAAGGCTCACTTCTTCACCGCAACTTCCACCGACGTCTGCAACCAGATGTGGACGATCGCATATTCAGGTATCAACCGCTGCTGCATCGTCCTTGAATATGTGGATGCTGTGGAAGGGATGAGCGAAGCGACCAAGCAGCTCTACAAGGCTGAGGCAACCGTCCTGAAGGCATATTACTACAACATCCTTTGGAAGCTTTGGGGTAATGTTCCTTATTACGACCAGAACCTTACTTCCCCTTATTTCACGGAACAGCTCAGCCACGATGCCGTTTACGAGAAGATCGTGACGAACCTCGAAGACGTGTTCGCCATGAATGTCCTTCCTATGAAGGCTGACGGCGGAAATGAAGGCAGGGTCACCCTGGCAATGGCATACATGCTCTATGCAGAGGCTGTCATGTACCAGAACGATGAGTCTCGCTATTCCAAGGCTCTCGGCTATATGAAGGAAATCATCTCATCCGGCCAGTACAGGCTTGTCGATGATTTCGGAGGAATCTGGGAGGAATCCGGAGAATGGTGCTCCGAATCCATCTGGGAAATCAACTTCATCTCCGAAGGAGCAACCCGCGACTGGGGTTCACCTATCGCTACCGGCGGTCAGGTAACTTCGATCCTTACCGGAATCCCTTCCATCAAGAACAGTCCTGACTATCAGGAAGGATGGGGCTTCGGAACAGTAAGGGAAGCCGCCTACAACATGTACGACGACACTGACATCCGCCGTGATGGAGGAATCCTCAACTTCGCCGCTTACGCCGAGAAGTCCGGAGCATCCTACACCCCACGCTGGGAGGATACCGGTTTCTTCCTCAAGAAATACATAGCCCGTGTCGGTGGAAACCATGGTTATCTTGGTGACCCGAACATGAATTACGGCAACAACGAGCGCATCTACCGCTATTCCGAGACTCTCCTCAATGCCGCAGAACTGGCTGTCCGCCTCGGACAGGATGGTTCACAATGGCTCAAGGAGGTCCGCAACAGGGCCAAGAGCCAGGACACCGGTACCTCGCTCGATGACATCATCGAAGAGCGCCACAAGGAGTTCGTAGGCGAAGGAAAGCGCTACTGGGATCTCGTACGTACCGGAAAGGCCGCTTCTGTCCTGAAGGCTGCCAACCACGAGTTCCGTACCAACGACTGGACCGAGTCCAAGAAGTACTGGCCGATTCCTCAGACAGAAATCGACAAGGATCCTAACCTCGTACAGAACAACTATTAATCTGCAGAAGAGATGAAAAAGATCTTTAAATATATCGCATTGGCCCTGTCAGTCTCAGCGCTTGCAGCATGTGCACCGGATTATCCGGAGCTCAAGGAAAGCGAACTGCCCCAGGCCTCCAATTTCGATGTGACCGTGGAAATCGACCAATCGACCAACTATGTCACCTTCAACATGAACAACAAGGGACTCGTCCCTGTGTGGATAGTCGGCGCTACCGACCCGATCGATAACGCAGCGGGAAGCAAGGTCACCGGCAAGAACTACGCATACACCGGCAATGGCACCAAACTCCGTTTCCGTGATGCCGGAACTCACACCGTCGAGGTCAAAGCCTATAATGCAAACGGTGTTTCCGTCGGATCCCAGATCGTTGAATTCACTCTCAACGAAACTTACCGCGATCCGTTCGACGCAGCACCTTACATCAAGGCTCTCTCCAACGGATCCTCCCAGAAGTGGGAATGGAACTACAAGGAGAACGGTCACTTCGGCTGCGGTCCTGTCGGAGGCAACGGCCTCGAGTGGTGGAGCTGCGAAGCCAACGGAAAGAAGGACTGGAGTCTTTACGACGATAAGCTTACCTTCGCTTCCGACGGAACCTTCACCTATGACCCAGGTGACGGACAGGTCTATGTCAATACCGGTTCCGGCGTCAGGCCGGACCTCAACACCGGAGAAGACTACTTGGTCCCATGGGAGGTTACAACCTCTACATATTACTTTGAGAATGAGTGGAATGCAGCAGGAGTCGAGGAAATCTACCTCGTGACCGGAGCCAATGCTCCTATGTCCTACATCACCGACAAGAGCGAACTTGAAGGCAGCCGTTACCTGGTTCTCGAAAACGAGACTTCCCAGATGAAGAAATGCCTCAAACTCGTCGTTACCGTCTATACCTCCAATAACCCTGACGGAATCTCATGGCATAAGGAATTCGTCAAGGAAGGCAGCAATGACAGCCAGACAGGAGATCCTCTGTACGGTATCACCAGCAAGACTTGGGTCCTGGCAAGGGATGTCCAGGGTCATCTAGGCTGCGGCCCGGACCAGGGCAACCCTGCCGGATGGTGGAGCTGCGGTCCTGACGAGAAGAAGGACTGGGGCGTCTATGACGACGAAATCACCTTCTATGCAGACGGCAAGTTCGTATTCAATCCTGGCGAAGGCGGTCAGATCTATGCCAACAAGGATGTGACGGTGATCGGTCCTGGGACAGCCCAGGCTGAGGACTACCTCATCGACTGGAATGTCCAGGAATCCACCTACAAGGTCAGCGGAGATGTCCTGACATTGCCTGAGGGCATAGTGATCGGTTATGTTGCCAACAACGACGCCATCACGAACCCTACCTATGTCATCACGGAGAACACTGACGACAGGCTCGTACTGGTTGCTAACTTCAACGGTATTTCATGGCAGTACATCTACAAGCCGAAGGAAGGTCAGACCCCTCAGGGCAGCGGCACCTGGTATGATGTCGAAGGAGCCACCAACCTCTGGAGAAGCGCATCCGTGAGGACCGACTTCTGGTACTCACCGGCCGACTGGTCCGGAGGAATTTCCGCCGACGCCCAGATAACCGCCAACAACGGCTTCACCGCTACCATCCCTGAAGGTGTGGGCGGGTCTGAATGGCAGGCGCAGAACAAGCTCATATCCAACATCAAGACCGAGGCAGGCAAGAAATATGACTTCAGCTGCACCATCAAGGCCGACAAGGATATGACCATCACCATCAAGCTCACCGGAGATCCTGAGGAGAGCGACGACATCCACGCCTTCTTCTACAACGGTGGTGTCAGTCTCGAAGCAGGTGAATCGCTGACCTTCCAGATGGACAACCTCACCCAGAACACTCCTACAGACAACGTGATGCTGATCTTCGACTTCGGAAGAAGCCCTATCGGATCGACCGTGACGGTCACCGACATCCTCTTCCAGGAGCACAAGGAGAAGAGCGGCGGTTCTTCCTCCGGTCTCGATCCTAATTCCGACGGCAACCTGTTCAAGGGCCTGAGCGTTACCGGCGACTATTGGTATTCGGCTGCAGACTGGTCGGGAGCCCTCGATCCTCAGCTGACCAACCTCGGCGATGGCAGGTGGCAGGTCAAGATTCCTGAAGGCATCGGTGGATCCGAGTGGCAGGGACAGACCAAGTTCCACTTCCCTGTGGCTGCATCTGCAGGAAAGTCATATGACTTCGGAATGAAGGTCACTCCTGACGATGACTGCAACTCCAACATCACAGTCAAACTCGCCTGGGAAGGCAACGACAACGACCACGCATTCTTCTACGTCAACGACTTCAGCGCTCCGGCCGACCAGACCACCGCATTCGTCAAGGAGAACGTCTCTCCTGACGTGGATTACGATGCGATAGTCCTCTTCGTCGATCTCGGAAGGGTTGCTGCAGGTACTACGGTGATAATTTCCGACTTCTGCCTACAGGAGCATAAATGATGGAAAGGATCTTTGATACCATAAAGAGCGGATTGCTGCTGCTTGCCGCAGCAGCAGTCCTCTCTTCATCTTCATGCGGCGAAAAGGAACAGCCTAAGTCCCAGGATGACATCACGCTGGACAAAACCGAGATTTCGGTTTCATCGGACGCTGCCACCGCTACCGTTAACGTAACTGCCTCAGGCGACTGGGGCGTGGGTTCGGGAGCCACCGACTGGTGTACGGTTTCTCCTAGCGGAGGACTTAAGGGAAACGCCACGGTAACTGTCACGATCGCAGAGAACTTCACCCGTTCCGACCGTGAGACGACCCTGAATTTCAGGTGCGGCTCGGTCAGAAAGACCGTGGCCGTGAAGCAGGAAAAGAAGGAGGAAGCGATAAACGTTCCTGATGGCTATTCCCTGGTATGGCAGGACGAGTTCAACGATGCTTCCGTGGACGGAACCAAATGGCGCTTTGAGAATTGGATGCCAGGCCACGTCAACAACGAGCTTCAGCGTTACGTCGCAAACGGAGAACTGGACGGCAACAAAACCGCCTTCTGCGAAGATGGTGTCCTGAATATAAGGGCGATGAAATACAGCGGCCAAGTCATTTCCGCAAGGATGAACACCCGTGCTTCCTGGGAATATGGTTATATGGAAGCCAGCATCAAGCTCCCGAAGGGAAAGGGCACCTGGCCTGCCTTCTGGATGATGCCGGACGACCAGAGCCTGGGATGGCCAAAGTGTGGTGAGATCGACATAATGGAAGAGGTCGGAGTGGATCCCAACATCACTTCGTCTTCCATCCATTGTGAAAGCTACAACCACGTGAAAGGCACCCAGAAGACGGCATCACGCAAGACGTCCGGAGCAGAAGATGAATTCCATACATATGCACTTGAATGGACTCCTACATACATCAAGACGTACGTTGATGGGACTCTCCTTCTGAACTTCGCCAACGATGGAGCCGGAAACGTTTCCACCTGGCCTTTCAACAAGAAATTCTATATCACTCTCAATCTTGCCTGGGGAGGCGACTGGGGCGGATATGCCGGAGTCGACGAGTCCAAGCTTCCTGCAACGATGCAGGTTGATTATGTGAGAGTATTCCAGAAAAAATAAGTGAAAAGGTTTACCCGGATAATATTGATGGTTATCTTCGCCTTCTCCCCGCTGCTGGTTTCCTGCGGGGGGAACGGTGAGGATGAGGCTCCTGCGATATTCAAGTCCATCAAACCTCTGGATCTCAAGGTAGTCTTGCCAGAGGGTGGCAGCAAGGACATCCAGTTCCAGGTTGATGAGCCCGAATATTCCTTCAATTATAATGTCTACAGCCCTGACTGCAACATCGAACTGCGTCTACAGGGAGGAGCGAGTCCTGTTGACTTCAAGCTTACCCGGATCGTCAAGGCCGACGGAGAAGGAATCTACACGGCCACCATCACGGACCAAGGGACCAATCCTGTCTATAAGGAAAGCGTCAGCCTGGCGATGAAGCTGGGCGAAAATTCGATGATCCTGTCCAAGCAGTTTTCCGTGATTTCGGAAGCTGCGGACAATGACGACGTTTTCGTGGACACAGGACTCCCTGTCGTATATGTCAACACGACCGGAAACAAGGCGATTACTTCCAAGACTACCGATGTGGAAGCGACCATCAAGATCAAAGGGATGGGAGTTGCAGAGAGTCTGGAAGAAGCGGGTTGCAGGATCCGCGGACGAGGGAATACAACATGGACCTGGCCCAAGAAACCATATCTGGTGAAACTGGACAAGCGCCAGTCTGTCTTCGGCCTGCCGGAGCACAAGAGATGGGTGCTGCTCGCCAATTTCATGGACAGGACCTTGATGCGCAATGTCGTTGCATTGAAAGTGGCTTCCATGATGTCTAACCTGGAATGGACACCACATTGCCAAAGTGTGGAACTCGTGCTCAACGGTGCACATCAGGGGACATACCTCCTGGTAGAACAGGTCCGCGCGGACGAGAACCGAGTTCCTTGCGAGAACGGTTACCTCCTGGAATGCGACTTCCATTTCGACAATGCCGTCCAGTGGCTGGACCATCACGGAAAATGCAACTGGTGGAGTGATGGAATCCCGTTCGGAGTGAAGTATCCGGACAGCGATGAACTCACCCAGCAGCAGCTGAACTATATAAAGAACCACGTCAGCACAGTCGCAACCGTATTGTACGGACCGAATTTCACGAATGCAACGAACGGATATCAAAAATATCTGGACATCGCCTCATTCATCGACTACTGGATAGTGTTCGAGGTAATGGGCAACCACGAACTGGGCAACCCTGGAAGCGTATTCATGCACATGAACCAGGAAGGCGGCAAACTTATCGCCGGCCCGATCTGGGATTTCGACTGGGGAGTCTTGTCCTACAAGACATCTCCGCAGGCCCGTTACGGCCTTCTGAACGACAAGGCCATCTGGTATGCCAGGCTTTTCGAGGACCCTGCTTTCAAGGAGGCTGTCCGCAAGCGCTGGAACGAAGTCCTGCCTAAGCTCAAGACCATTCCGGCCTTCATCGATGAAACAGAAAAGGCCCTCCAGGCTTCGGCCAACCTGAACTTCAAAATGTGGAATCCTGCCGGAGACGCTACCCAGAATGGGGGAAGCATCATCAACGGCGACGAGAACATGAGCTACAACGATGCGGTAGCCCTCTTGAAGAATAATTTCAAGGAAAGACTGGAGGTCATCTCCCAGAGTTTGTAAGAAAATGAAAAAGAATATATACCTCCTCATGGCGATTGCAGTCATGGCCCTGATCTCCGGTTGTTCCGGGAAAGATGAAACGGAAAAACAGATAGACAGCCTCCTGTCGAAGATGACACTTCACGAGAAAGTAGGACAGATGAACCAGCTTTCCGGTGGAGAATGGCTTGCTGAAGCTGTCGAGAAAGGAGAGGTCGGAAGCATCCTCAACTGTACAGATCCCGCTGAGTTGAACAGGATCCAGAAGATTGCCGTGGAGAAGAGCAGGCTGGGGATTCCGCTGCTTGTCGGAAGGGATGTCATCCATGGTTTCAAGACCATATTCCCTATTCCTCTCGGACAGGCAGCAACCTTCGACCCGGAGCTTGTAGAGAAAGGCGCAAGGATCTCAGCCATAGAGGCTTCCGCGAGCGGAATCAGGTGGACTTTTTCTCCGATGCTGGACATCGCCCGCGATCCACGCTGGGGCAGGATAGCCGAGGGTTCCGGAGAGGACCCGTTCCTGGATGCCGTTATGGGCAGTGCGATGGTTCGGGGATATCAAGGTGATGGTGATTCCACGTCCATCGCGGCCTGCATCAAGCATTTCGTGGGATATGGAGCCGCCGAGGGAGGCCGGGACTACAACACCACGGAAATCACCGAGCGCACTTTGAGGAATGTTTATTTCCCGGCTTTCAAGGCCGGAGTCGATGCCGGAGCCATGACGCTGATGACTTCATTCAATGCGAATGACGGCATCCCTTCCACCGGAAACAGATGGCTGGTAAACGACGTCCTGAAGGGCGAATGGGGTTTCGACGGAATGGTCGTGACCGACTGGAATTCTGCCGGAGAAATGATAGCCCACGGCTTCGCGAAAGACCTCAAGGAGGCCACCGAAGAAGCAGTCTCCGCCGGAGTTGACATGGACATGATGTCCTATGGCTACATCTCTTTCATCGAGGAACTTGTGAAAGAAAGGAAGATTAGCGAAAAGCAGATAGACGATGCTGTACGCAAGATCCTGAGGCTCAAGTTCAAACTTGGCCTTTTCGACAATCCTTACGTGGACGAGGCCCATTCTGCGGATGGACTCTATGCTCCGGAACATCTTGAGGCCGCCAAGCAGTGCGCGGCAGAGGGAGCGATCCTTCTGAAGAACGATGGAATCCTGCCTTTGAAAGATGTAAAGACTCTGCTGGTGACCGGTCCGCTCGCCGATGCTCCTTACGAGCAGCTCGGGACATGGGCCTTCGATGGAGACGAAACCCACACTGTCACCCCTCTCGCTGCCCTCAAAAAAGTTTTCAATGTGATTTATGAGCCTGGCACTGAATATTCCAGGGACAAGGGGACCTCTCTCATAGCAAGGGCAGGGAGCGCTGCCGCAAGGGTTGATGCAGCAATAATATTCGTCGGAGAGGAAGCTATCCTTTCGGGAGAAGCCCACTGTCTTTCGGATCTCAACCTGCAGGGTGCCCAGAGCGAGCTGATCGCTGCAGTCAGGAGAAACTGCAGGAAGGTAGTTGTCGTAGTAATGGCCGGCAGGCCTTTGACCATAGGCAGGGACCTGGACAACTGCGACGCCATGCTGTATTCCTTCCATCCTGGTACAATGGGAGGGGAAGCGATAGCGGAATTGCTTGAAGGCAAGGCTGTCCCGTCAGGAAAGACCCCTGTGACCTTCCTCAAGGATGCCGGACAGGCTCCGATGTATTACAATCATTTCAACACGGGACGTCCGAACAACGGCACCGAAACCCTCCTTGACGATATTCCACTCAAGGCCGGCCAGACTTCCCTGGGTTGCACCTCATATTACCTGGACAGCGGCTACGGACCTCTCTTCCCGTTCGGATATGGGCTGAGCTACACTACATTCGAGTATTCCGGCCTGTCGCTTGACAAAGCATCCTATTCGACCGGAGACACCATCGAAGCCAGCGTAACCCTGACCAACACGGGGGAATATGATGCAGTGGAAGTAGTCCAGCTTTATGTACGGGACATGGTGGGATCGGTCGTGCGTCCGGTTAAAGAACTGAAAGGATTCCAAAGGATCGGGCTCAAAGCTGGTGAAAGCAGGAAAGTCACGTTCTCCCTGCCTGTGTCCGACCTGGCGTTCTGGACAGCAATGAATGAGTATTCGGTCGAACCTGGGGATTTCCAGCTTTGGGTAGCCGGGGATTCCGCCTCTGGAGAGCCTGTCTCCTTCTCCGTAAACTGATATCAGTCTTCTTCCGGGGCTCTGAACCTGTATTCCAGGGCTCCGGCTATCCTGACTATTTCCTTCGTAAGGCCTTCGGCGATGAATCCTCCCGGTTCCCTGGTGAGGGTGACCCTGTCTTCGAACATCTTGAAGAGGGCACTTATCTTCGAGCGCAGGCGGAAAGTCATGTTTTCTCCTTCCTCGGCTTCAAGCATGTAGCCCTTGGATTCCATCACATCCACTATTCCATCGCGGATGTCATTATATTCCCCGGGGATGGACACCTCCTTGCTGATGAAGCCGACCTTCGGGTAGAATGCTGCCACTGCGGCGAACAAGACGGCTATGTAAGCCACTGATTTCCAGCCGTCCCTAAACATCTGATCCGGTGAGCCGCCAGCCATTCCCAGCATCACCAGGACGGCCATTATCATGACGAATATGATGGAAAACCAGAAGAAATATTTTATCGCGCGGACGAGATACTTCATTGTAGTTCGATTTTTGCTAGTCTGACAAATATACGTAAAAAGAAATACTTTTGTTATTTTTGTGTGTTAATCATAAACTATCAGGATTATGGCAGAAATAGATCCTATCGCGGAGCGCCGCGAACGAGAAGAACAAGAGCGCAAGAACAAGAGCCTGAAGACAGTCATGTGGGCTCTCGTCGGAGTCGCCGCCGTAATGGCAGGCGCGCTTGCTTATATTTGGTCTACCAAGTCCAACCTCGTCAACGACCTGAATGCCGAGAAGGAAGAGCTCACGCAGCAGATGATCGCACTGAAGGGAGATTACGATAGCCTTTCTTCCGAATATGACTCCATCAACAGCCAGCTTGATTCCTCCAGGGAGGAGGTCAACCAGTTGATTGAGAGGATCCAGCAGACAGAGGCCACGAACCGTGCGAAGATCCGTCAGTACGAGAAGGAGCTCGGTACCCTCAGGAGCATAATGAAGAATTACATCGTCCAGATCGATTCCCTCAACACATTGAACCACAAGCTGACCGCCGATGCTGCAGCTGCCCGCAAGGAAGCTGCCGAGAGCAAGGCGGAGAACGCCGATCTGAAGGGTCAGGTTGAGAACCTCAGCGGCAAGGTCGCAACCGGTTCTGTGATCAAGTCCAGGGGTCTGAGCGTGGCAGCTTACAATTCTTCGGACAAGGTGACGGACCGCAGCAGCCGTGTAGTAAGGCTCCTTGCTTCCCTGAGCCTCGTGGAGAACGACCTTGCGCCTAAGGGTCCGGTAAGGGTTTACCTCAGGGTCAAGGATCCGGAGGGCATCCTTCTCACGAACAGCAACCAGACTTCCTTCAACTTCAACGGCCAGTCCATGGTGGCTTCTGCTTCCCGTGAGGTCGATTATGAAGGCAAGGAAGTTGACCTGAGCATCTATCTCAACGACATTCCTTCCTATCAGGCAGGTATCTACACCGTTGAGGCTTACACTACGAAGGCATTCCTCGGAAAGACGGAACTCTTGCTCCGTTAAGCCGTGATCTACATCCACGTACCGTTCTGCAGGAGTTTCTGCACCTACTGTGATTTCTATTCGGAGATTGCCCCGGAAAAGGAATGCAAAGGTTTCGAGGCTTTCGCAGATGCAGTCCTGAGGGAGGTTTCGACACGGAAGGAGGAACTCGGTTCTCCAACGTCTGTGAATACACTTTATATCGGAGGCGGCACACCAAGTGTGCTGCCTCTTGATGTTCTGGGGCGGATTGTCGAAAGGGTCCGGACGGCCTCCGGCAAGAAAGATTTCGCGGAATTCACCATCGAGGTCAATCCGGAGGACATAGTTGAAAAAGGCGAAGAATATGTAAGGGAGCTTGCTTCACTCGGGGTCAACAGGGTGAGTATGGGCATCCAGTCCCTTGACGACGGAATATTGAAATGGATGAACCGCAGGCACGATTCCTCCCGGGCCATCGATGCGTTCCGCCTGCTCAGGTCCGGTGGTCTGGGCAATATCAGCGTTGACCTTATCTTCGGTCTGACTCAACTCTCCGACGGAACCTGGAGAAAGACCATCGAAGAAGTCCTGGCCTTGGATCCCGAGCATATCTCAGCCTACCAGCTCTCCATAGAAGGGGATAGCACTTTGGGCAGGATGGTGGCTTCCGGAAAATACCAAGAGGCCGACGAGGAGATCTGCCGCAGACAGTATGACATCCTGTGCTCAAGGCTCAAGGCCGCCGGCTACCGTCATTACGAAATATCCAACTTCGCGAAGCCGGGATTCGAGGCAGTGCACAACAGTGCCTACTGGCGTAGAGTCCCTTATGTGGGGCTAGGTCCGGGTGCGCACTCCCTTTCTTCCGGGAATATCAGGTCCTGGAACAGCCAGAAGTTGAGATATTCCAGAGAAGAAGAGGTGCTTTCGCCGGAAGATATCCGGATCGAGAGGATCATGCTTCCGCTTCGGACCGACATCGGTCTTCCCGCCGAAGAACTATATTCACTTTCAGACCCTTCCGTCATCCATCGCCTCCTCTCCGACGGCGCTCTGGAGTCGTTTAGCCACTCTGACAGTCAGCACATCAGGATCCCGGAGGATCATTTCTTCACCTCCGACGAAATCATCCGAGAACTGATCTAGACAGATCAGATTCTCTCCATTGTCAGATTGCCGAAAAAGTCGATGAAGCGGAGAAGTTTGTGGTTCCGTACTGGTAACGGCCTATCATCTGGGTGTTCGGTATGGCCATCGAAGGCACCACACCTTTCTCTGTCAGCAGCAACTCGTTCGACATCTCGTCCAACAATTACGTAATCACTATCGGGAGCATCATTACAAGTCCAGGATCAAATCATAGCACAGTCATCTCGCAACGGGAGCAGTCGAAGCCGAGGTTGTAGCGCTTGCCGTTGTTAAGGAGATAGAGCCGGGCCGGGGGATTGGCCCCCTGATGGACCGGGCAGAGACCCAGTTCATAGCGGATGCAGAACTTGGTACGCATCAGTTCCGCCCCTTTGCGATGGGTGATTTCATAGGCACGCTCGATCTCTTCAGCTCCACGGTCCCTGTAGATTTGTTTGGTCTCCTCGTTCGCCACGTTTGACTTATAGGTCACTTGGGTTTGCCTGACGGTATCAGGAGCATCAGGAAAGACCGATCGCATTGGCACAGCCTTCAGTGGCATTCCGTCAAGCAAAGAAGCACAGTCCCTACGGATAGAGTTTATGGCGGAAACCGGGATGAAAGGAATAACTCCGCCGGATGCTTCGGAAGATAAAGAATCGAGGGAGAATGAATATATTCCCGAAACCTTGCCGAGTTGGGAGACGAACAAGTCCCTCATCCTGACAGGGTTGGCTGCGACATCGGAACCGGCTTCCCTTTCAAACCGTACCTCCCGTCCATCCTGACTTACAGCCTTGATCTCCAAGAGGAAAGAGTTGTCGTCTTTGCGGATTGAGACTTCCATTGAGACCGGAATCAGCCTAACCGGCAGATTGGCCTCGAGCTCCTTTTCGAAGGAGCTGTCAAGATTGCGGAACAATCGTGCCCCGACATTAAGTTCTGGTACGTTCCGGCAGGAAATAAGGGCTCCCCGGCAGACATCTCCCCGGAAGCCTATGATTTCGTTATGGTCTCGCGACACAAAGGAAAAGCCATCCCCGTTGCGAAGGACGAGACCAGGATTGACGGTCTTGACATGCACTTCCATCCGGCCGTCATTCGCCCCGAGACGGCCCGGAGCCCTGTTTATCGAAGCCACGGTTCCTATTTCCGCACCCATGGACTTCGGAGCATCCATCGAAGACCAGCGGTCTCGCTTGCCATCCAGGTAGAGCTCTGTATAAGAACGGTTGAAAGTCTTGTCAAGGTCGGGTGAAAAGCCTCCCGAACAGTGGCCGAAAGAAGTCCGGCGGTAAATCCCCGGATGCCTTGCAACCAGGTCGTCCAGTGCCTCCGAATATGCCCTGACGACGTTGCGGACATAGGAAATATTCTTGAGCCTGCCTTCGATCTTGAATGAGCAGACGCCGGCCTCAGCAAGGTCTCCCAGCCTGTGGAGGAGATTGTAGTCCTTCAGCGAGAGAAGGGCCTTGTTCTTGACCAGCACTTTGCCGTCCCCGTCCACAAGGTCGTACAGGGACCTGCAAGCCTGCATGCACTCTCCCCTGTTGGCACTTCTCCCGTCGATGTATTCAGACATGTAACACTGTCCGCTGTAGCAGACGCAAAGGGCTCCGTGGACGAAGAATTCCAGTTCGCAGCCGACGGCCTCCCTGATTTCCCGGATGCTTTCCAGCGACATCTGCCTCTCCAGCACCAGCCGCGAGGCTCCCAAAGACTCGTAGAAGCGAGCCGTCTCAGGAGTCCGGATGGCACACTGGGTGGAAGCGTGTACAGGAAGGGGACTCATCTTCCATACGGCCGGATCCTGGGCGATGATTGCATCCACCCCGGCATCCCGAGCCTCCTGAAGCAGCTTCCTGGCAGCCTCCAGCTCGTTGTCGTAAAGGATTGTATTCAATGTAAGGAATATGCGCACTCCGAAGCGGTGGGCATATTCGCAAAGCCTGCGGACCTCCTCCATGGAATTTCCCGCAGCCTTCCTTGCCCCGAACTCAGGCCCGGCGATATACACAGCATCGGCACCGCAGTCGATAGCTGCAATGCCGATGTCAGCGTTTCTTGCCGGAGCAAGAAGTTCAAGGTCCTTCATTATTTGCTGAGGGTAGCGATCATCTGCTTGGCCTGTGCACCGAACTTAGGATCGTTGACGATCTTCTTGTAGTACTCGAGAGCTTTTGCATTGTTCTTCGCTCCCTGATAAAGAGCAGCTACGGTGTAGGTGATGGCACCTGCGTTGGTAGCGTCCGGCTTGAGCTGGAGATACTTCTCGAAGTTGGAGATGGCCGCTGCGTTCTTGCTGAGCTTCTGGGAAGCCTGGCCTAAGATGAGGTATGCGTTGGCATTCTCTACATAGGAGTTGGCCTTTTCAGCAGCCTTGATGGCATCGGCATACTTGCCTGCCTTGAGAGCTGCACTTGCGTTTGTAAGGAACATGGTCCCACACTGTGACTTGGCTGCTGCCTCCTCACCGTTGGCTGCCGCTGTATTGTAAGCCTCGAGAGCCTCATCTATCTTGCCGAGCTTGGAGAGAGCCTGCCCGAGATAAAGAGCGGTCTTTCCATTGGTTGGGTCGGCTGCGAGAGACTTTGCAAGAGCAGGGGCTGCTGCTGCGAAATCCTTGACCTTCAATGCCTCAGCACCTTTCTGGAGCCACATTGCAGGGACGAGGGTTTTAGCCTTTTCAGCCACCTCTTCGTTCCCATATTCAGTGGCTACCTTGACGACGTCCGCGAGTTTGGTCTCAGCTTCCTCAAGGTTTCCAGCTTCGATCAGATCCTGGGCGATCTGCATGCAGACGCTTGGAATGGCGTTCTTGCAGTTAGCCACGATTTCGCTGGCTTCATCACCGATGGTCTGTCCCATCTCGAGGGCCTTCTGGAAATAATCCAAAGCTGCGGTCCAGTTCTTTTCTGAGATTGCGTTGGCTCCATTGTTGTAGAGTTCAGTTGCCTGAGCCATGTCCTGAGCCGAAATCATGCCGGCGGTCAAAACCATTGCCGCAATGGCGAGAATAACTTTTTTCATCGTTTATGGATTTATGTTATTGGTTTCTTGTAAAAACAACAGGGACAAATGTAGTAAAAAATTGTAACTTTGCCCAAAGGAGGTTAGTTCAGATGTGCAGTTTTATCAAATCATTCTTTTGTTTTGTATTGCTTGACATTTCAATAATGATGCCAGCACAAAACCTGCCTGCCTTGAAGAAAGATGCCAACATCACCACAGGGAAGATCTCAAACGGCATCTCATACTATCTGGTGACCGATTCCGCAATGAAAGGAGTGGCGGATTTCGCCCTCGTGAGAAAGGGTTTCAGCGACACACTCTCGGCCCGGAAGGAACTTGCCAGCCTGCCTCATTTCAACAAGACCATCCCTTACAGGTTCCTGTCTCGCAAAGGCATCGGCTGCCGCAAGGAAGGATATATTTCATATGAAGGGGATGCAACCATATTCAGGTTCGACGATGTGCCGGTCTTCGACCAGGAAGCTTCCGACACCACTCTCCTGATGCTTTTCGACCTGATCGCAGCCCAGCCGAAGGAACATGCGATCATCATTGCCGGTGACATCACTCCGGCCAAGATAATCCAGAAGATAGACATGCTCTCCCTTCTGGTGCCTTCCAGGACGACTTCCTATAAAAAGCCTGAATATGTCTGGAAACCTTCCGAGACCACTTCATATTCATTCGTCAAGTCGGACAAGGCCGGTGCCTCCATAAGCTTCCGGACGCCCAGGACTCCGGACGCCGAGATGAACACGATCCAGCCTTTCATTTCAGAACTGTTCGCGAAGGAGCTGAAGGAGATAGTCCTGGGCCGGCTAGGAGAATCTTTCGTGGCCAGGGACATTCCGGTTGCAAAGATGACCGTAAAGCATATGGACAGCACAGAAGGACCAGGAGACGAGACCCTTGAAATATCCCTGGAAACACCAGAAAACCAGGTAATTCCTGCCACAATGGCCCTTTCTTCCACCCTGTCGGACATCGGATCCAAGGGAGTGGGTGTCGAAGAATACCGAACGGCGAGGGCTACTGTGCTTGGGAGGCTTTCCAAACCGCAGGATAACAGCGACCTTGTGCGCCAGTGCATCTCTTCCTATCTTTACGGAAGCGATCTTTCTTCCCGCCAGGACAAAGCCAAGTTCTTTTCGTCCAGGAATATGTCTGAAGCAGCCGAGATGGAGCTTTTCAACAACTATGCTTCAGCACTTCTCGGAAGTGCCGGGAATGCTTCAGTGCAGTGGAGGGGCCATGAGGAATACTACGACGACTGGGAATACGAGATGGTCTTCAAGACCACTTGGGATGGCGTGGCCATGCTGGACAAGCCGTCATGGCAGTGGACTGTCAGCTCAGCCGACACCACCGGATTCTGGAATGAGAAGAACAAGTCGAAACTGAAATCCGTGTCAACAGAGCCGGTGTCCGGAGGAGAAATGTGGACCTTTGCCAATGGAATGAAGGTCATCTACAAGCAAATGAAGACCGGAGGATCCTTCAGCTATTCGATGATGGTCAAGGGCGGATATTCGAATGTCCGCGACCTTCCGAGGGGTGAAGGTGCTTTCTTCTCCGACATGCTTTCGCTTTACAATGTGGCTGGCTTGAGTGGGAAAGACTTCCAGAAAGTCCTGAAAGCCAATGGGATAAGGATGGAAGACAAGGTCTCGGTTTCTGACATGAAGATCTTCGGATCGGCACCTTCCGGAAGGTATGCCCTTGTCTTCAAGGCATTGCTGTCTGTTGCGAACAACAGGAAGTTGGACACTAAAGCTTTCGAAGAATATAGAAAGAGCACCCTTGCATCCCTGCAGCCAGCGTACCTTGACAGCCTGATGTATCCTGAATATGCATATTCATCAGTAAAGACTCCTTCCGGGCTTACTTCCAGGACCCAGTCTGACGCGGATGAGTATTTCTCAAAGCAGTTCATCCGGTGCAACGACGGAGTGATCTTGCTGGTGGGTGAAATCCCTTCGGCGGAAGTCCAGAAATACCTTACGGGGGTAATAGGTGGTTTCAGGGTCAGCAAGGCCAATGCGGTCCGGGTCCCGGTGTCTTACAAGTTGAGGAAAGGCTCCAGTGCATATTCCGTAACGGGAGATCCCGTCAGCGTGAGCATAGCCATGGCCTGCACCGAACCTTTCACTACCGAGAACTACATGGCTTACAAGATAGCCAGCCTGTCCCTTTACAGGAAACTCAAAGGGGCTATGGCCGAGCAGGGTTTCAGTGTGAATATGTCAGACAATTTCAATGTTTATCCGCAGGAAAGCCTGGAATTGATATTCACCTGCGATCCGGTGCCGGATGAAGGTCTTCCGGCAGGAATATCAGGGGGACAGGATCATCCTAAAAGGGCGATGGTTGCGGCCAGGAAGGTGATAGACGAGGTGCTTTCGAAGCCCCTCTCGGCCGACGAGCTCAAGGCTTGCAAGGAACTGCTTTCCAATGCCTATTCTACCAGCCTCACCGATCCGGATTACTATCTTGATGCCGTAATGCTCCGGTATTCCGGCGGCAAGGATGTCCTTACAGACTATTCCAAGCGAATCGGCAGCGTCACTGCGGACAATGTCAAGCAAGTTTTCGGCGTACTTGCCGAAGGATTGAGGATTGAATATGTCGTCAAGCAACAATAGGTTCGGAACGATAATCCAGATAGGAGACATCCTTGTCTCCGAAGAGGTGGTCACGGAATACTTTGCCTGTGACTACGCAAAGTGCAAGGGAATCTGCTGCATCATCGGAGACAGCGGGGCCCCGTTGGAAGAGAGTGAACTCGAAAAGCTGGAAGAAGATTACCCTGTATATTCGAAGCTCATGCGCCCTCAGGGGCTCTCGCAGGTGGAAAAAGAAGGATTCTTCTCCATTGACCGGGACAATGACCTGGTAACTCCGACAGTCGAAGGATCCGGAGAATGTGCCTATACCACTTTCGACGGAGAGGGAAATTGCTTCTGTGCGATCGAGAGATGCTTTTTCGCTGGTACTGCCAAGTTCCGTAAGCCTCAGTCCTGCTGGCTGTATCCTATCCGTGTGACGAAACTGTCAGACGGGGGCCTGGCTTTGAACCTGCATCGCTGGCATCTTTGCAAGGATGCTTACGAAAAAGGGCGCCGCGAAGGAATCCGTGTCTATGAATTCCTCCGCGAGCCGCTTACAGCAATCTATGGTGAAGATTTCTACTCAGCCCTGGAGGCCGCAGCGAAGCATATCCTCGAAGGATGATTATTCCTCCTCAGGAAGTTCTTCCTGGTTTTCCTCGGTTTCCTCCAGAAGCTTCAGGGCTGCTTCATAGTCAGAGGCATTGACCTTGACTTGGACAGGATTGGTAAAGTTGAGAGACAGATATGTGGAATCTGCTCCGAACACTGCCGCAGGAATTCCGTTCTCCCTGAGCATCCCGGCTGTGATTTGGGCGCTCAGAGCATCGTTGAATTCGGCGACCGTCTTGAATTCTTCTTCCCTTTTCATAATCATGTCGTCTTTTCTTTTCAAAGGTACGTTTTTTTTTGATATCTTTGAATCATGAATATCCTGAAGCATAAAACATACCGTTTCCTATTGATGGTTGTTGCCGCTGCAGCCCTGCTGGTTTCATGCGGAGAAAAAACCATCCCTGTGACCGATTTGAAATTATACCCGGAGACCCTCGAAATGGTTCCCGGCAGTAGCGAGGTGGTCATTGCTGCCGTCATTCCCTCAAATGCCACCGACCAGGCCATTTCGTGGTCTTCATCTGCCTCCGATGTCGTTACCGTGGATGGCAACGGGACCCTGCAGGCGCTGAAGGCAGGCAATGCTGTCATCACAGCCAGATGCGGAGGAATGTCCGCGACCTGCCAGGTAAAGGTCACGGTTCCTGTGGAGGACATTACGTTGAATCAGTATGAGGTTGCCATCTGGAAGGGAGGGACGTTTACTCTGACAGCTACGGTCAATCCTCCTGATGCCACCGACAAGACTGTCACTTGGGAGTCGTCTGCTTCCAGAATAGTCTCTGTCGATTCGAACGGCAACCTCAAGACCCTCTCTGGGGGAACTGCAACCGTAACTGCACTTTGTGGCGGCAAATCCGCTTCATGCAAGGTCACTGTGGACGAATCCACGTCAGGAGGGAATGAGGGTACCGGTCGCGAAAACTGGGATTAATTGAAGGTAAAGGTGACGGAGACGTCGCCGAAGCGTCCGGCTTGCCCGTTGTACTTGGTGAAGTAATTCTGGGAAAGCTTGCCTCTCCAGACTATGTCGTCGTTCTTGTTGAGAGGGAATTCCACATCGAATCCGTAGCTCTTGGACTTGATCTTCACGGAGCCTTCGGCCTTCCATGAAGTCCGCTTCCCTCCATCGTCTTCAATCATGAGGAAGGCACATTCTTCAAGTTGCGAGGACCATTCAGCCGCAAGGACGGTATTGAAGGTCAGGTTGGTTCCAACTTGCTTGCGCTTGACGTTGATCATCATGTCGGTAATCTGCGGACTGTAGAGTTTGAGGTCGGACACCACATCGGCCGTAAATGCCTTGATACTGCCGCACTTGATGAAGAATTCGCTGCCTCCCTGAAGCCAGTTGTCGTAGTTTCTGTGGGCCTTGAAAGTCTTCAGTCTGAGAGTCTTGAAATCAGTAGTGGACCTTGTGGAGCCTGCATCAGGAAGCATCCCCATCCGTTCCATCATCCGAGGGGTCAGGTACTGGGAATCCTCGTTCATGTTCACAACCCATACAGGATTCTTCTTTGCATATTCCTCATCCACCTGGATTTCGCAGACGATCCAGGATCCGTTGGTGAGCCGTTCCCTCCGGAAGCCGGTTGCGGTTTCGCCCAATTCGCCTGACCAGTAGGTAATGACCGGCATAGTGGCGCCGTCCCAGTCTTCTGAATATGGCCAGTAGATCTGGAGACCGGAGCATGACAGCTCTTCCATGAATCCTGCCGCCCTCGTGGTGGAGAGGTTCTCGGAGTAGTCGCTGATCAGGTTCTTGAGGGGATCCGGGATTTCTGCCGCCCTGGTTCCCAGATAAGCGTCGCCGACTCCGCTTCCCGGACAGCCAATCAGGTTGCTGAAAGGGTATTCCTCATCGTAACCGTTGGAGGAGGAGCGTCCTACGGCTTCCCAGACTTCCTGTACATGTTCGATGGAGACAGGCAGCTCGGACAGCATCCTTGCGACGCTTTCCGGGGTAACCGAAGCCAATTGGACATTGGGGGCGAAGATTCCGTCCCTTTGCAGCGGGGCATTTCCTTCCTTGGAGGAGTCGCATCCGACGATGGAAGGACTTGTGATTGCGAGGGCCAGCGCCACCGGCGCCAAGATCCTCTTCTTTGGATTAGAGTTTCTCATTTCTGAAAGTTTAAGTGTTTGACAATGTCTATGGTTTCTACGATACAAAGAGACATAAAAATAGCCGTAGATTGAAATATTCTACGGCTATTATGGAAATCATCGCTGCAGTTGCCTGCAAACCCTATTTCGAATAGAGGATAAAGCGGTTTTTATCGTAAAAGTCGCTGACTATCTCCGTCTTGAACCCGGCTTCCTTGAAAACCTTTTCGGTCTCCTTGTACAGGGTCTCGTTGATTTCGGTTATTCCCTTTCCTTCCTGGGAGAGGAATCTTTCGGACCACTGTGCTATTGCGCGATAGAACACCAGAGGGTCGTCGTCGGGAACGAACAGAGCGGAGGTCGGCTCATAATTCAGGACGTTGGTCCGAAGCTGCGGCTTTTCCTTTTCCATTATATAAGGAGGGTTGCTGAGGATCAAGTCGAATTCTCCATGTTCGAAGGACTGCCCTGTGTCCAGTACGTCGGCGATGACGAATTGAGGAGACATTGCTCCCGTTTCCTTCATCTTGGCGGCAAAATTCTGGCTCATGGCTGTCATGATGGCCTTTTCAGAAATATCGGTACCGATCACCTCGGCTCCCGGGATATTCATTGCTACAGTCCAGGCGATGCAACCGGAACCGGTGCAGAGGTCGAGGATGCGGACAGGGCGGGCTGACTTGCCATAGGCTCCGCGCATCCTTTTCATGCGGGAACCGATCTTGATGGCTTCACGGCAGAGGAGCTCTGTCTCCGGGCGTGGGATCAGGACTTCCGGATTGACTTTGAATTCGAGTCCGCAGAATTCCGCGGTACCGATTACATACTGGACCGGTTCTCCTGCAGCCAGCCTGTCGAGGTCGGCCTCGAGCGGCTCCAGGAATTTGTCCTTGATGGTGGTCTCCGGTTCCACGATGTGGGTATAGCTCTTGGTTCCGAGCCTGTATTCACACAGCATGAGCATGATGCTCCTGGCCTCTGCCGTAGGATAGAGGGGTTCGAGTCTCGCTATTCCTTCTTTAAGGAAATCTTTAAGCAGCATATGAAGCGACTATGTATTTTCAATTATGTTGGAAAGGAAATCGGTCATGTCGATGCCGGCCGTCCTTACCATCTTTGGAACCAGGGATGCGCTTGTCATTCCCGGAATGGTGTTCACTTCAATAAGGTACAAGCCTTCTTCGGTGAGGATGTAGTCCATCCTGACCACTCCGGAGCAGCCCAGATGGGAATAGATCTTCCTGGTCGTTTCCTGGACATGGTCCCTTACGCTGTCTTCGACAGGAGCCGGGCATATCTCCTGGCTGTGTCCGTTGTACTTCGCATCGTAGTCGAAATATTCATTCTCGGTGACTATCTCAATCAAAGGTAAAGTCTTGACTCCTTCCGAGCATGTGTAAGCTGCACAGGTGAGTTCCCTGCCGGTCAAACCCTGCTCGACGATCACCATCTGTCCCTCCTGGAAAGCGAAGCGGATTGCCTCTGGAAGGCCTGCCGGATCCTTTACCTTGGTTATGCCGAAACTCGAACCAGCATCGGTTGGCTTGACGAACACCGGGAACTTGAGCTTGGCTGTTATCTTCCGGCATATTGCATCCATGTCCATTCCCTTGCGGATGAACACATCCGGGGCTGTCTTGACGAAATCTTCGTCACGCAGGTAGCTCTTGCACGCGAACTTGTCAAACACCACCGTTGAAACGAAGGCGCTGCAAGTGCTGAAAGGAATATCCAGCATCTCAAGATAACCTTGAAGCAGTCCGTTTTCCCCAGGTGTACCGTGCTGCATGATGAAAGCGTAGTCGAAGTTGATTTTCTCGCCGAGAACCTTCACCGAAAAATCTGTCTTGTCGACCTCCGGCCGGGATCCCTCGGGGAAAGCAACCCTCATCGCATCCCTCTTCTTCATGGCCACGAGCTGCCACTTTCCGAAACGTGCGAATATCTCATAGACGTCGTACTTCGTACCGTCGATCCTGGATGCCGTGAATTCTCCACTGCTGCATGAAACCTCCCATTCGGAGGAATCGCTTCCGTAGATCACCGCAATCTTGCTGTACTTGCCCATATCTTATTCAAAATAATATTCTTCTATCCTTTCCTGCGCGGCGGACACGGAAGCTCCGCCGTCGCCACCTCCCTCGCATCCGTCACTGCCTTCCATTCCGGCCGGGGCGCTGAACTTGTCATCCCTTGTTACTCCCAGGGAACCGTCCGCCCACACTTTCTTGAGGAACAGGGCCCATGTAGGAAGAGAAGCGTTTGCTCCCTGCCCGAGAGCGGTGGACTGGAAGTGGACCTGCCTGTCTTCGCCTCCGGTCCAGCAGCCCGCTACGATGGTAGGGGTGTATCCGATGAACCATCCGTCCGAGTTGTCATTCGTCGTTCCGGTCTTGCCTGCCATTTCTCCGGTCAGGTTGTAGCGGCTTCTAAGCCTCTGGGCGGTGCCTTCCTGGACGACTCCCTTCATCAGGTTCACCATTAGGTAGGCGGTAGCATCGCTGATGGCTTCGGTCTTGCGGTTCGAGAATTCGGAGATGATATTTCCTTGTGAATCCTCTATCCTGGTGACGAAAAGCGGTTCGATGAACACTCCCTTGGACGGGAAAGTGTTGTATGCTGCGACCATGTCCCAGAGGGAAATGTCTGCCGGGCCGACGCAGAGCGCCGGAACCGCATCTACATGGCTCATTATGCCCATGCGGCGCATCATGGCCACCATTGCATGAGGGCCGAACTGCTTCATCAGGTAGGCGGAGATGTTGTTCGAGGAGTTCGTGATACCCCATTTGAGGCTTACGGTGGCTCCTATCATGCTCTGGCTGTCCGTACTGCGCGGAGTCCAGGTGCCGCTAGGAGTGACGAAGGTCTGAGGCAGGTTGACAACCTGGGTGCACGGGTTCATGCCTTCCTGCATAGCAAGTGTGTAGAGGAACGGCTTGATGGTGGAACCTACCTGACGTTTGCCCTGGCGGACGTTGTCGTATTTGAAATAGCGGTAGTTCGGTCCGCCGACATATGCTTTGACATGGCCGGTTCCCGGCTCCATGGCCACGAAGGCCGTCCTGAGAAGGGACTTGTAGTAGCGTATCGAGTCGTCAGGCGTCATCGTGGTGTCGATGTAACCCTTCTTGTTGTAGGCGAAGACCCGCATCTTTTCCGGCTCGGAGAAGGTCTTCAGGATCTGGGCATCGGTGAGACCGTCCTTCTTGAGCATGCGCCAGCGGTCGCTCCACTTGCGGGCCTGGTTCATCACCCTGTCCCTGGTGGCCTGGTCGACATCATTGGCGAAAGGGTAGTTCTTCTTGTATTTGAGTTCGCGGTTGAAGTCCTTCTGGAGGGCCTTGATCCTTTCGGCCACGGCCTCCTCCGCGTACTGCTGCATCTTGTAGTTGATGGTCGTGTATATCCTGAGACCGTCACGGTCGAGGTCGTACTGAGAGCCGTCTGCCTTCCGGTTCTTCTCAATCCAGCCGTACAGTTCGCTGTTAGCCCAGGCGAGGGAGTCCACCGAAAAATCTTCGCGCTGGTTGTAGTCCGAACGGTGAGGCTTCTTGGCGGTCATCACGCGCCTTATCATATCCCTGAAATACGGGGCCCTGCCTGCATTGTGGTCGAGGACCTGGTAGGAAAGTTCTATCGGAATCTGCTGGATGGAATCTCTCTGATTCTTGTCGATGTATCCTGCCTTTTCCATCTGCCCGATGACGAAGTTCCTCCTGGAGAGGGACTTGTCAGGATTCAGGGCCGGGTTGTACCTGGTAGGCTTGTTGGCCATTCCGATGAGGGTTGCGGCTTCTTCGATCGTAAGTTCGGAAGGCTGCTTGGCGAAGAAGGTCTCCGAAGCCGACCTGATTCCGTAGGCATTGCTGCCGAAGAAGATGGAGTTGAGATACATGGTCATAATCTCATCCTTGGTGTAGTTCTTCTCGAGCTTGACGGCAGTGATCCACTCCTTGAGCTTGATCCAGACCATCTTCATTTGATATACCCCAGGAATCTTGCTCTTAGCTTCCGCTCGAGGATACAGGGTCTTGGCGAGCTGCTGGGTGATGGTACTTCCTCCTCCCTGGCTGGAGTTGCGCATGAGGATAGTCTTGAACAACACCCTGGCGAGTCCTTTGAAGTCGATGCCGGAATGATTGTAGAAACGGGCGTCTTCGGTAGCTACCGCGGCATGTACCACATTCGGGGACAGTTCTTCATAGGAAACATAAGTCCTGTTCTCTATATGGAAAGTCGTGAGAACTTCTCCTCCTTCGGCAATGATCTGTGTAGCAAGCTTATTGTCAGGGTTTTCCAGTTCCTTGAAAGAAGGAATGTCAGCAAATGCCCAGACGACCAATATCATCAATATCAGAAGCAGCACCGGAAACGTTATGATTATCCAGAACCACTTGGAAATTTTCTTTTGTGTGTCTTCGGTCATAATAAAGACAAATTTATAACAAAATTTGGAAAATTGCCTCGTTTGTGGTTTACTTTGCAGTTTGAAAAACGAAACAAACTGTGAAATGCTTACTAAATAAATGATTATGGCAGACAATCTAGTAATAGTCGAGTCTCCGGCTAAGGCCAAGACTATCCAGAAGTTCCTTGGCAGCGACTATAAGGTGAAATCCAGTTTCGGTCACATCAGGGATTTGCAGGACAAGAAGCTGAGTGTGGATGTGGACAAGGATTTCACTCCGGAGTATGTGATTCCATCTGACAAGAAAAGGGTTGTGGCTGAGCTTAAGAAAGAGGCTGAGGCTGCAAAGACGGTGTGGCTTGCTTCCGATGAAGACCGCGAGGGAGAAGCCATCTCATGGCACCTTTTCGAAACATTGGGACTCAATGCAGACAATACGAAGAGGATAGTATTCCATGAAATAACCAAGGATGCTATATTGAACGCAGTCAAGAATCCAAGGTCCCTGGACATGAACCTGGTAAATGCCCAGCAAGCCAGGAGGGTGCTTGACAGGCTCGTTGGTTTCGAACTCTCTCCGGTGCTGTGGAGAAAGATCCAGCCGAAGCTTTCCGCCGGCCGTGTGCAGAGCGTAGCCCTGCGTCTTGTGGTCGAAAGGGAAAAGGAGATAATGGCTTTCAGCAATGAACCTTTCTATCGGGTAGAAGCTTTGTTCAATCCTGAGGGATATCCGGCATCGGTAAAGTTCAAGGCAGTGTTGGACACCAGGTTCAAGACCATCGAGGAGGCGCGTGCTTTCCTTCAGGACAGCATAGGAGCCAAGTTCGAGATTTCCGATGTCGAGAAGAAGGAGGCCGTCAGGTTCCCGGCGGCACCGTTCACCACTTCCACCCTGCAGCAGGAAGCCGCAAGGAAGCTTCATTTGCCGGTGAGCGTGACAATGCGGACGGCGCAGGCTCTTTATGAGAGGGGTCTCATCACTTACATGAGAACCGATTCCACCAATCTCTCCAGCCTCGCTCTAGGGACTGCCAAGAAATTCATTTCTGAGAATTTCGGTGAAGGATATTCAAAGACACGCCAGTTCAGGACTCACAGCAAAGGCGCCCAGGAGGCTCATGAAGCCATCCGCCCTACCTTCATCGAGAACACTGAGATCGACGGTACGGCCCAGGAGAAGAAACTCTATAACCTTATATGGAAGAGGACTGTGGCATCCCAGATGGCTGACGCCAAGGTATTGAATACGACGATGAGGATTTCTTCAGACAAGCGCAGCGAGAAATTCAATGTGCAGTCTACCAATGTCCTGTTCGACGGATTCCTCAAGCTCTACATGGAAGGGAACGATGACCAGGATGTCTCAGAGGATGAAATCATGCTTCCAGACCTCAATGAGGGAACGGCCTTGACGTGCAAGGGAATGGTAGCAGAGTCCAAATTTACCGCTGCTCCGCCAAGATATTCCGAAGCCACTCTGGTCAAGAAACTGGAGGAACTTGGAATCGGACGTCCTTCTACCTATGCTCCGACCATAGCAACTCTCACGACAGGCCGCGGCTACATTGTGAAAGGCGACAAGGAAGGACTTAAGATCCCTGTCCGGGACCTCGATCTTAAGGATGGGAAAATCCTGGAAAAGGAGAGGACGGAGACCGTTGGTGCGGAAAGGAGCAAGCTCCTTCCTCAAGAGATCGGGATGATCGTTTCCGACTTCCTTGAAAAGAATTTCACTGAAATAATGGACTATGACTTCACGGCCAACGTCGAGAAGGACTTCGACCAGATTGCTGGAGGAAAGCTGCAATGGAACAATGTAATAGGTGAGTTCTACTCTCCATTCCACAAGAAGGTGGAGGAGGTGCTTCATGACGGCAATTTCAGCCATGTCTCAAGGGAACTCGGGACTGATGCGGAAGGTAAAAAACTGGTGGCCAAGTTCGGGAAATTCGGACCTTTCATCCAGAGAGGAGAAGGAGAGACCGCCCAGTATGCTTCGCTGGGCAAGGGACAGCTGATAGAAAGCATCACCTTAGAGGAAGCACTCAAACTCTTTGAACTCCCAAGGAACGTAGGTGAATATAACGGCATCCAGATCATTGCCATGAAGGGCCGTTACGGACCATATCTTAAATATGGAGACAAGAATATCTCCCTTCCTCGCGGGAAGGATCCTTTGAATGTTTCCTTGGAAGATTGCGTGAAGATTCTGGACGAAGCCCTGACCAAAGCGACACTCAATGGCGTGCTTGCAGAATATAAGGACAGCGACATCCAGGTTGTCAATGGAAGGTACGGAGCGTACATCAAGCATGCCGGATCCAATTTCAAGTTGCCGAAGGGGACCGATCCCGCCACATTGACCGAGGAGGCTTGCAAGCAGATAATTGACAATTCAAAACCTACAGAAAAAGGCCGCCGACGTTACAGGAAATCTTGATTTTTAATTTTATTTGCTTAAATTAGCAGCAAATAAGTTATAAATCGTAAGTATGGCTACTTATCACATCGACCAGATCGACCAGAAAATCCTGTCGTTCCTGATCAACAACGCTAGGATGCCTTTCCTGGAAATCGCGAGGGAATGCGGAGTTTCAGGGGCCGCCATCCACCAAAGGGTAAAGAGGCTGGAAGCCAACGGAGTGATTTCCGGATCGCGTCTCATGGTAAAACCTCAGGCACTTGGCTTGAATGTGTGCGCATTCATCAGCGTCACCCTCTCGGAAGCCAACAAGTATCCGGAAGTGGTTGCCAACCTGAAGAAGATAGCTGAAATCGTGGAGTGCCATTTCGTCACCGGTAAAGCGGCTCTGCTTGTCAAGGTATATTGTTTTGACAACGACCACCTTATGGAGATACTTCTGAACACCATTCAGAATATTCCTTACATCCAGTCCACTGAAACGATGATATCCCTCGACCAGGCGATAGAGCGCCAGGTCTGGGTGAAGGACTACAAATCCACGAGTTATCAGGATTCTACCGAACCGAGGACTGAATGATCAGTTCCGCCAGGGACAGATCTTCAGGTGAAGTGATCTTGAAGTTATACCTCTCTCCGTCACAGAAGGAGAGGGGTATCCCTTTTTTCCTTGCAACGGAAGCGTCATCGGTGAAAGTGGTTTCGAAAGGTTGCGAATATGCCTCCCTGATGGCCTCGGAGCGGAACATCTGGGGGGTCTGGGCTCCGTAAATCCTGGACCGGTCTATTTCCTCTCCTGCAGGGGAGACCATCTTTTCGCCGTCCGGCCCGGGAACCTTGTCTATGACCTTTAGGGTGTCCACGGAAGGAACCACGGGGATCAAGGCATCAAGTTTCCTCTCCTCCATCATGCAGAACATGCTCCGCACCAGGGAGGCGGAGACCATCGGACGGACACCGTCGTGGATGGCCACGACGACCCCGTCAGGGACCCTTTCAAGGGCGTTCCTTACGGAATGGAAGCGGGTAAAGCCTCCAGGTACAAGGGTTTGCGGGTAGTTGAAGTCGGCTGTCAGGCAATATTCCTTCCAAAAAGAAAGATAATCCTTTGGAAGTACAGTTATGACCTTGATTTCAGGGATGGCTTCAATGAAGGTTTCTATGGTCCGCCGAAGGATCGGAATACCGCCCAGGGAGAGGAACTGCTTCGGCATTTCAGACCCCATCCTGGTGCCGCTTCCTGCGGCCATCGCTATTAATATTTTGCTTCCTTTCATCTTTTATTCCTTACAAATATAAGTTTTTTTGTATATTTACAACTTGGTTAATAGACAATACTAAAAAACATAATTTCAAATATGGCAGTTTCGTTTCTTACACAGGAAATAGCAATGGACCTCGGTACGGCCAACACCGTCATTTTCCGGAATGATTCCATCGTGCTGGACGAGCCGAGTATAGTGGCGATCGACAACAATTCCCAGAAGTGCATAGCCATCGGCCAGCAGGCAAAGCTGATGCATGAGCACACCAATCCCGGGATCAAGACCATCAGGCCTCTGAGGAACGGTGTGATCGCGGACTTCAATGCCGCCGAAATGATGATCAAGGGGTTCATCAAGCAGGTGAACAACAAGAAGAAGACCCTCTTCTCCCCTAGCCTCAAGATAGTCGTAGGTATCCCTTCGGGATCCACCCAGGTGGAAATCAGGGCCGTCCGTGACTCATGCGAGCACGCAGGAGGCCGTGATGTGTACCTCATTTACGAGCCGATGGCTGCAGCACTTGGTATCGGACTGGATGTGGAAGCCCCTAAGGGTAACATGGTAGTCGATATCGGTGGCGGTACCGCTGAAATCGCCGTCATTTCGCTTGGTGGCATCGTGGAGCAGGAAAGCGTCAACACCGCTGGTGACGTGTTCAACAGCGACATCCAGTATTACATGCGCCAGCAGCACAATATCAGGATCGGTGAGACTACGGCGGAGAAGATCAAGATCGCGGTCGGTGCCGTCATTCCCGACCTGGACGAGGAACCGGAGCCATTCGTGGTGAACGGACCTAACCTCATGACAGCCCACCCTGTGGAGGCTACAGTCACTTACCAGGAAATCGCACACTGCCTGGACAAGTCCGTAGCCAAGCTGGAGGCTTCCATCCTGCATGTGCTTGAGATGACTCCGCCGGAGCTCTATTCCGACATCGTCGAGAATGGTATCTTCCTTTCCGGAGGCGGAGCCCTCCTCAGGGGACTTGCCAAGAGGTTCACCGAGAAGGTCAACATCCAGTTCCATGTGGCTGAGGATCCGTTGAGGGCAGTGGCCAGGGGAACTTGCATCGCTCTCAAGAAGACATCCAACTACTCATTCCTTATGAGGTAATGCCTAAAGAGAGATCCGTAGTTTCGAGAATCTTCAGTGTCGCGGTTTTCATCCTGCTGGAGGTCGCATCTCTCGTCATGCTTTCGAACAACAACCGTTTCCAGAGACTCTGGTTCGCCAGGATCTCGCATGGGGTGATGGCAAAGACTTGGGGCACTTCCCAGTCCATCCACGGTTATTTCTCGTTGAAGAAGCAGAATGACGAACTTGCGCTTGAGAACAACAGGCTCCAAAGCCTTGTGCGTTCTTACCAGCTTGCCGCACATGAGTCCGATCCCCGGTTCCGTCCGGAGGAAGCGGACAATGGATTCCTTTACATACCGGCTACCATCATCAAGTCCAGCTCGAACAGTCAGCATAACTACCTGATCCTGGACAAAGGCAGTGATGACGGAGTTGCGCAGAACTGCGGAATCATAACCCCTGACGGAGTGATAGGTATAGTGGATGCTGTCAGCAGGCATTACAGCTATGCCATCTCTTTCATGAACACCGAGCTCAACATCAGTGCCAGGATAGACAGTTCCGGAGCGGTGGGCCCTCTCGCTTGGGACGGGATAAGTACCAGCGGAGCAGTACTGAAGGAGATTCCGCTCCAGTACAAGTACAATCCGGGGGACACTGTCTATACGAGCGGATATTCAGCTATCTTCCCTCCTGACATCCCTATCGGGATTGCCGGTGAGGCAAGGGTCATAAACGGGGCTACCAACGAGATCAAAGTGCGGCTGTTCCAGGATCACAGCGCTTTGAAGTATGTTACCATAATCCAGAACACCAGGTCGGCTGAGATAGAAGAGATCGAACACCGACGGGAACAATAGGAACCATGAACAACAGGTTTGTACTGACATACATCCTCCTTGTCCTTGCGCAGATGCTTCTGTGCAACTATTTCCATTTCACCCCGTACTTGATGCTGACTATCCTTCCGGTTATGGTCTTCTGCATCCCGACCAAAGTCAGCACTTTCTGGACATTGATAATTGCCTTCTTCACCGGTCTGGCCGTTGATTATTTCGCTGAAGGAATCATTGGGATAAACGCTGCTTCGCTGCTGCCGGTCGCAATCATTAGGCAGCCTCTGATCAAGGCCATCTTCGGTCCGGAACCGTTCGAGCAGGAAGAGAACATCACTGTCAAGAAATACGGCCTGGCAAAAGTCTCCCTTGCCATATTCATCATCACCCTCCTGTTCCTGTTGGTTTACAACATAGCGGATTGCGCAGGGACCCGTCCGTTCCTGTTCATCCTTGCCAAGGTGGCTTTGTCCCTCTTTGCGAGCTATGTCCTTTCATTGCTGGTGGTCAATCTCCTGAGCCATGACGACAGAAGGTAACAACCGCAGCCGAGCCTTGCTGATAGGCCTGGTGGTGGTTGCTGCCATCATCCTTGGCAAGTTGTTCTATATCCAGATCATAGACAACAAGTACAAGATCAATGCATCCAACAACTCGATGGTCTATGATATCATCTA